>NZ_JBSGWV010000009.1:0-178794 GCF_053609105.1 Streptomyces sp. NPDC054975 | reverse complement strand
GGTGTCGGTGTCGGGCCAGTCGCGGCTGCCCGGTGTGCGGTGTGGGGACATGGTGGGCGCCTGGGGGTGGGGGCTGTTCGGAGGGGGCGGGGGCTCCGGCCCTGGGGTTGACCGGAGCCGCCGCGGAGGCACCCGCGCGAAGCGCGGCGTGCCCCGGGGGAACAACCCAGGGGTCGACTGAGGAGGAGGGGGTCGACCCGTCGGTGTGTTCGATCCGAGCCCGCGGGGGCACACGTAGTAAATATATATACCGTCGAGTAAGCAAGGGCATGAAAAAATTCATGCGAACCCGGGCCAAGGAAAAGCCGGTCCCGCGGCTGCCGGGACCGGCTCAGTCCTCCAGGAAGAAGTCGTACTGGTCCGACGCCTGCTCGTACTTCTCAAGGCGGGCCTGCGTGCGCTCCGGATCGGCGTCCGCCATGGCCTGCAGGATCGCCGCGGACAGGACCCCCGGTGCCGCGTACGAGTCGAAGACCAGGCGTGAGCCCGTACCGGCCGTGAGTGCCACGTCGGCCTCGTGGGCCAGCGGCCCGAGCGCCCTGTCCGTGATCAGCGCGACGCGCAGCCCGGTACTGCGCGCCGCTCTCATGGCGGCGAGGGTCTCCTTGGCGTGGCGGGGCATCGCGAAGGCCAGCACCCAGGTGCCGCCCGCCTCGCGAGCCTGGAGCAGTGCGTCGTAGGCGACGCTGCCGCCACGGGTCACCACCCGCACATCGGGGTGGATGCGCCGCGCCGCGTAGGCGAAGTACTCGGCGAGGGAGACCGAGATGCGCAGGCCGAGCACGGTGAGCGGGACGGATCGGGCGAGCTCACGGCCGATGTCGAGAATGCGGTCGGTGTTCGCGAGGGTGCGGCGCAGGGACGTCAGGTTCTCGATCTCGGCGTCGACCGCCGCTTGGAGCTCGTTGCGCCGCTGCGCCTGCGGGTCCTCGGGGGATCCGGCGATCGCACTGAGGGCGATGGGCTGGAGTGCGTCCCTGAGCGCGGGATATCCGCTGAAACCGAGTGACGACGCGAACCGGGTCACCGACGGCTGGCTCACGCCCACGCGCTCCGCCAGCTCGGTGATCGACAGGAACGCGGCCTCGGTGAGGTGATCGAGCAGGAACTGCGCGATACGCCGCTGGCCGGGTGAGAGCCGGTGTCCGCCGAAGAGCGCGCGCACCCGGTCGACGGGCGTCGCCTCCTCCGTCTCCGTGGAAGGTGCGCCGGGTGTGATCGCCGCCGCCTGCGCGCGTGCCTGTTGGCCTGATGGCACGGGGTGCCTCCGTTTCGTCCCGATGCCGCCCAAGATAGTTCACGGACGATCGCTGCATGGGGCAACTGTCATACCGGGCGAGCGTCCGCGCGACGGACGCGACGGGTCGCCCGTCAGCGCGTTGACGGGCCGTCCGATCGGCGTCCGGCGGGCGATCCCGCGCGCGGGCGGGACGTTCCCGCGCGCGGGCGGGACGTTCCCGTGCGGGGTGGCACGTTCCGGTGCGGGGGTTCCCGTGCGGGGTGGGCCCGCCCGGACGGAGGAAAGTATCTGTCAGGGTCGGACAGGCCCTAGATCCCCAGCTGCTTCGCCTCGTGCAGGCGCGCGATCGCGTCCTGGTCGCCGTCCAGCTCCACCTTCGCCACGTCCTGGCGGCCGAAGACGAACATCGTCAGCTCACCCGGCTCCCCGGAGACCGTCACCACCGGCGTGCCCCGGTGGGCGACCGCCGTCTGGCCGTTCGGGCGGCGCAGCACCAGGCCCACCGGGGCCTTGCGGCCGAGGAGGCGGGCGCCCTTCTCCAGGCGGGACCAGAGGGCGTCCGAGAAGACGGGGTCCAGATCGCGCGCGGACCAGTCGGGCTGGGCGCGCCGTACGTCCTCCGTGTGGACGTAGAACTCGACCACGTTCGCGCCCTCGTCCACCTGCTTGATGGTGAACGGTGACATCCGCGGCGGGCCCGTACGGATGAGCTGGATCAGCTCCTCGTACGGCTTCTCCGCGAACTCCGCCTGCACCCGGTCAAGGCGTGCCTTCAACGCCGGTACGAGAGTCCCGGCGGCCGCGTCCGGGCGGCGCTCGCGCACCACCACGTGGGCCGCGAGGTCCCGGGTCCGCCAGCCCTCGCACAGCGTCGGAGCATCGGGCCCGGCCGCCTCCAACAGATCGGCGAGCAGAAGGCGTTCACGCTTCGCATGGGTCGACATGCCCGCCAGCGTACGACCGCGACCCACGGTCCGCCCAGTGGACGCCCAGCCGGGCCTGCCCCCCGGCCACGGCACAATGGCCCCATGAGCAGCAATCTCGACCCGGCCATCGCCGCCCGCCTCAAGCGCAGCCCGGACGGACTCGTCCCGGCCATCGCCCAGCAGTACGACACCGGCGAGGTGCTCATGCTCGGCTGGATGGACGACGAGGCCCTCCACCGCACCCTCACCACCGGCCGCTGCACCTACTGGTCCCGCAGCCGCCAGGAGTACTGGGTCAAGGGCGACACCTCCGGCCACGTCCAGCACGTCAAGTCCGTCGCCCTCGACTGCGACGCCGACACCGTGCTCGTCAAGGTCGACCAGGTCGGGGCCGCCTGCCACACCGGCGCGCGGACCTGTTTCGACGCCGATGTCCTGCCCCTGGGCAAGTAGGGTCTGGCGCCATGGATCTCGAGACCTTCCGCAAGCTGGCGGCCGACCGCCGTGTGATTCCCGTCAGCCGCCGGCTCCTCGCGGACGGCGACACCCCGGTCGCGCTCTACCGCAAGCTCGCCGCCGAACGCCCCGGCACCTTCCTCCTCGAATCCGCCGAGAACGGCCGCTCCTGGTCCCGCTACTCCTTCATCGGGGTCCGCAGCGACGCCACCCTCACCGTCCGCGACGGGCAGGCCCACTGGCTCGGCACCCCGCCCGTCGGCGTCCCCACCGACGGGGACCCGCTCGCCGCCCTCCGTGCCACCGTCGAGACCCTGCACACCCCGCGTGACCTGGCGTCCGGCATGCCGCCCTTCACCGGCGGCATGGTCGGCTACCTCGGGTACGACATCGTCCGCCGCCTGGAGCGCATCGGCGACTCCACCCGCGACGACCTGGAGCTGCCCGAGCTGACCATGCTCCTCACCAGCGACCTCGCCGTCCTGGACCACTGGGACGGCTCGGTCCTGCTGATCGCCAACGCGATCAACCACAACGACCTGGAGACCGGTGTCGACGAGGCGTACGCCGACGCCGTCACCCGCCTCGACGCCATGCAGGCCGACCTGGCCCGCCCCGTCGCCACCGTCCCCGCCGCGCTTCCGCCCTCGGAACTGCCCGAGTTCTCCGCGCTCTGGGGCGGCCCGGCCTACCAGGACGCCGTCGAGGACATCAAGGAGCGGATCCGGGCGGGCGAGGCCTTCCAGGTGGTGCCCTCGCAGCGCTTCGAGACCCCGTGCCACGCCTCCGCGCTCGACGTCTACCGGGTGCTGCGGGCCACCAACCCGTCCCCGTACATGTACCTCTTCCGCTTCGAGAACGGCTTCGACGTCGTCGGATCCAGCCCCGAGGCCCTCGTCAAGGTCGAGGACGGGCAGGCGATGGTCCACCCCATCGCCGGCACCCGCCACCGCGGTGCCACCCCGCAGGAGGACCACGACCTCGCCGAGGAGCTGCTCGCCGACCCCAAGGAGCGCGCCGAGCACCTGATGCTCGTCGACCTCGGCCGCAACGACCTGGGCCGGGTCTGCGAGCCGGGCTCGGTGGAGGTCGTCGACTTCATGTCGATCGAGCGGTACTCGCACGTCATGCACATCGTGTCGACGGTGACCGGACGCGTCGCCGAGGGCCGCACCGCCTTCGACGTCCTCACCGCCTGCTTCCCCGCCGGCACGCTCTCCGGCGCCCCGAAGCCGCGCGCCATGCAGATCATCGAGGAGCTTGAGCCCTCCCGGCGCGGACTGTACGGCGGCTGCGTCGGCTACCTCGACTTCGCCGGGGACTCCGACACCGCCATCGCCATCCGTACCGCCCTGCTGCGCGACGGCACCGCGTACGTGCAGGCCGGAGCGGGTGTCGTCGCCGACTCCGACCCGGTCGCCGAGGACAACGAGTGCCGGAACAAGGCCGCCGCCGTCCTCCGCGCCGTACACACCGCCAACCGGATGAACGGCGCATGACGGCGTAAGGGATAGTGGGGGGCGTGAGTGCTGTTCCCGTACCCCAGCCCCGAGCCGCCCGCGCGAGCGGAACGGCCGCCTCACCCGGCGGCCGCCGCAGCCTGGCCGCGGCTCTCCTGCTCGGCGCCCTCGGTGCCACCGTCGTGCTGCTCTCCGCAGGCCAGATCTGGGCCCAGGGCACGGCGTCGGTCGGCGGCGGCACGGTGCCCGTGGAGGCCGACGGCGGCGCCGTCACCGGCGTACCGACGGCGCTCGCGATCGTCGGCCTCGCCGCGCTCGTCGCCGTCTTCGCCGTCCGCCGCGCCGGACGCACCCTGGTCTCCGGCCTGCTCGCGCTCAGCGGCGCGGGCGCGGCGGCGGCCGCGTTCCTCGGCGCCTCCGACAGCGAAGCGCTGGACGCCGAGGCCGCCCGGATCTCCGGCGACACCGCGGCGACGGTCGCGGGCCTCACCCACACCGCCTGGCCGTACGTCACGGCGGGCGGCGCGCTGCTGATCCTCCTCGCGGGCCTGCTCGCGCTGCGGTACGGCACGAGCTGGCCGGCGATGGGCGGACGCTACGAGCGCGCCGGCGCCCCGCGCGCGGGACGTCAGGGCCCCGGTACGGGCGGGGCCTCCGGTGCGGCGGCGGCGGACAGGCCCGAGGATCTGTGGAAGGCCCTGGACCGCGGCGAGGACCCGACGCGCGAGGACTGAGCGGGAAGGGTGGGTGCGACGCGTGATCGTCGGGCCACCCCGATTCATCCTCGCGCCCCTGTGTGCGGGACAATGACCACGAGTGTCCGCGCACGCGTGAGACCTCACCATCGAGCCACCACCGAGCAACAGCAACGAGGAGCAACTCATGGCGGGCAGCGCCCACGGACACACCCCGGCCGCCTGGACCGGTGTCATCATCTCCTTCATCGGCTTCTGCATCGCCGGAGTCTTCATGGTGGCCGCCAACACGGCCGGCTTCTGGGCCGGCATGGCCGTCGTCCTCCTCGGCGGTGTGATCGGCCTGGCGATGAAGGTGGCGGGCCTGGGCATGCCGAAGGAGTCGGCGGCGGTCGTCGCGGCCCGCGAGACGGCGACGGCGAAGGCCCGCGCCTGACGGCAGCGGCACACACGACACGCGCGAAGGCGCAGTCCGGCGGGGCCGGGCTGCGCCTTCGCGCGTCAGGAGCGAGAATCACCGGGTGGACGCGAAGCCGACGACCCCCGCCGCCGTCACCGAGACCGCCGCGGCGCCGCCAGGAGGCCCGGAGGACGGCCCTGTGGCCCCGGAGCGGGGCGGGGGCCCGACGAACGGTGACTTGTGGGTCTCCAGGTACCCCGGTGGGGTGGGCGGACCCGCGGCTCACGGACCATCCAGGTACCCCGGGGGGATGGACGGACCCGTGGGCGCAGCGCACGGACCGACGTCGTCGCGGTCGCTCGCGGCGCGGCTGGTCGCGCCCGTCGGTGCGCTGGGCGGGGTCGTCGCCGCGTTCGCGTACGTCGGGGCCGTCGACCCGAACGAACCCGGGCACTATCCCGTCTGCCCGCTCCTCCGCTTCACCGGCCTGTACTGCCCCGGCTGCGGCGGGCTCCGCAGTGCCCACGCCTTCGTCCACGGCGAGCTCGGCACCGCGTTCGGCGCCAACGCGCTCGCCGTCGTCGGCTACGGCCTGTTCGCCGTCGTCATGGCCGTCTGGCTGATTCGCGCCGTACGTGGCGTACCCATGAGAGTCGCGATCAGCCCCGCCTGGTGGTGGGGGATCGGCGCCGTCCTCGCCCTCTTCACCGTCGTGCGGAACCTCCCCTTCGGCTCCGCGCTCGCCCCATGACCCCTCCCGAGAAGTCCCAGCAGGTGGGACGCATGTCGGCCGGATGCGGGTCCCGAGCCCTCGGGCGGATACCATCGACATGGCTGAACCTGGTTCATCCGCACGAACGTCACCATCACCGTCCCGGAAGGGGGCCTCTCGCGTGAGTGTGCTCGACGAGATCATCGAAGGCGTACGCGCCGACCTCGCAGAGCGGCAGGCGCGGGTCTCCCTCGACGAGCTCAAGGAGCGCGCCGCCAAGGCGCCGCAGGCCAAGGACGGCGTCGCCGCACTGCGCGGCGAGGGCGTCACCGTGATCTGCGAGGTCAAGCGCTCCAGCCCGTCCAAGGGCGCACTCGCCGCGATCGCCGACCCGGCCGGTCTCGCCGCCGACTACGAAGCGGGCGGCGCCGCCGTCATCTCCGTGCTCACCGAGGAGCGCCGCTTCGGCGGTTCGCTCGCCGACCTGGAGGCCGTCCGCGCCCGGGTCGACATCCCCGTGCTGCGCAAGGACTTCATCGTCACGGCGTACCAGCTGTGGGAGGCCCGGGCCTACGGCGCCGACCTCGCGCTCCTGATCGTCGCCGCCCTCGAGCAGGAGGCCCTCGTCTCCCTCATCGAGCGCGCCGAGTCCATCGGCCTCACGCCGCTGGTCGAGGTCCACGACGAGGACGAGGTCGAGCGCGCCGTCGACGCGGGCGCCCGCATCATCGGCGTCAACGCGCGGAACCTCAAGACCCTCAAGGTCGACCGCTCCACCTTCGAGCGGGTCGCCCCGGAGATCCCGGCCGGCATCGTCAAGGTCGCCGAGTCCGGCGTCCGCGGGCCGCACGACCTCATCGCGTACGCCAACGCCGGCGCCGACGCGGTCCTGGTCGGCGAGTCCCTCGTGACCGGCCGCGACCCGAAGGCCGCCGTCGCCGACCTCGTCGCCGCCGGCGCCCACCCGGCCCTGCGCCACGGGCGGGGCTGACCGCCGCCATGACCTCGCACCGCGCCCCCACGCCGCCGCTCGCCCACACGGGCGTGTTCGGCGTGGCCGCGGTGACCCGCGCGATGCGCACCCGGCTCCGTACGGCCGCCGCGCCCGCGCACGCCCCGCTGGCCCGCGGCTGCCGCCCGCGCGGCTGCCGGGCACCCGCCCGACGGGTCCACGGCCGCCGTGTGCGGTACGTGATCGGCAGCGAGCCGGGCCAGGTCAACGGCATGCGATGGCGCGTGCGCCTCGCGCGCACTCCCGCGTCCAACGCCTAGCGCCTTCGCTTTGCGGGCCTGCCGCGTACGGGGCTCGCTACGCCCCATCCACCCGCGTGCAGGCACGCACCCGCACCCCCACTCCGTTGTGGGCATTCGTTCCGCCGGGGCGGAACGGGTGGGCACAACGGAACGGCGCCCTCGCGGGCGCGTTCCGCCCTCGTACCTGCCTCAACCCCTTGACGGGCCCCGCTTTCGTGGGCACCGGGCACAGGGAGCGGAGGCACCCGCAAGGGCGCCGTCCCGTGTGGCCACCCTCCCCCAAGCTCTCGGCTTCGCTCGAGCAGGGGGGACCCCATCGCCCTGCGGGACGATTGCCCACACGGGGGCGGGGTGGGGCGGCGCGGGCCGGGCGTAGTCCGCACAGGCGTCCGCCACGGCGTCACAGGCGTCCGACACGGCGTTGCCGCGCCGGAGGCGAGTGCGCGCATACCGTGACCATCACACCGCACGTCACCCGGGGCATCGCCCCGCGAGGAGCAGTCGCATGTCCAGCGAGTTCTTCCTTCCCGACCCCGAGGGTCAGGTCCCCACCGCCGAGGGCTACTTCGGCGCCTACGGCGGCAAGTTCATCCCGGAGGCGCTCGTCGCCGCCGTGGACGAGGTCGCCGTCGAGTACGACAAGGCCAAGTCCGACCCCGAGTTCGCGCGCGAGCTCAACGACCTGATGGTCCACTACACCGGCCGCCCGAGCGCCCTCACCGAGGTCCCCCGGTTCGCCGAACACGCGGGTGG
Organism: Streptomyces sp. NPDC054975; assembly: GCF_053609105.1. Lineage (NCBI taxonomy): Bacteria > Bacillati > Actinomycetota > Actinomycetes > Kitasatosporales > Streptomycetaceae > Streptomyces > Streptomyces sp. NPDC054975. Next base: position 170,898 of record NZ_JBSGWV010000009.1, on the reverse strand, counting down.
CGCCCGGGTCTTCCTCAAGCGCGAGGACCTCAACCACACCGGCTCGCACAAGATCAACAACGTTCTCGGGCAGGCCCTGCTCACCAAGCGCATGGGCAAGACCCGGGTCATCGCCGAGACCGGCGCCGGCCAGCACGGTGTCGCCACCGCCACCGCCTGCGCCCTCTTCGGGCTCGAATGCACCATCTACATGGGCGAGATCGACACCCAGCGCCAGGCGCTGAACGTCGCCCGGATGCGCATCCTCGGCGCCGAGGTCATCCCGGTGAAGTCCGGCAGCCGCACCCTCAAGGACGCCATCAACGAGGCGTTCCGCGACTGGGTCGCCAACGTGGACCGTACGCACTACCTCTTCGGCACCGTCGCGGGCCCGCACCCCTTCCCCGCCATGGTCCGCGACTTCCACCGGGTCATCGGCGTCGAGGCCCGCCGCCAGATCCTGGAGCGCGCCGGCCGCCTGCCCGACGCGGCCGTCGCCTGCGTCGGCGGCGGATCCAACGCCATCGGCCTCTTCCACGCCTTCATCCCGGACTCCGACGTCCGCCTGATCGGCTGCGAGCCGGCCGGCCACGGCGTCGAGACCGGCGAGCACGCCGCCACCCTCACCGCCGGCGAGCCCGGCATCCTGCACGGCTCGCGGTCGTACGTCCTCCAGGACGACGAGGGCCAGATCACCGAGCCGTACTCCATCTCGGCCGGTCTGGACTACCCGGGCATCGGCCCCGAGCACGCGTACCTCAAGGACACCGGCCGCGGCGAGTACCGCGCCGTCACCGACGACGCGGCCATGCAGGCCCTGCGGCTGCTCTCCCGTACCGAGGGCATCATCCCGGCCATCGAGTCCGCGCACGCGCTCGCCGGGGCCCTGGCGATCGGCAAGGAGCTGGGCCCCGAGGGCCTGCTCGTCGTCAACCTCTCCGGGCGCGGCGACAAGGACATGGACACGGCCGCCCGTTACTTCGGCCTGTACGACACCGACGCGGCCCCCGTCGAGGCCGACGCCTCCGCCGAGGACGGCGCGGGCGAGATCCGGAGGGACACCAAGTGAGCGGCAACATCCAGCTCCTCAGCGACACCCTGGCCAAGGCCAAGGCGGAGAACCGCGCCGCGCTCATCGCCTACCTCCCGGCCGGATTCCCGACCGTGGACGGCGGCATCGCGGCGGTCAAGGCCGTCTTCGAGGGCGGCGCCGACATCGTCGAGGTCGGCCTCCCGCACAGCGACCCGGTCCTCGACGGCCCCGTCATCCAGACCGCCGACGACATCGCCCTGCGCGGCGGTGTCCGGATCGCCGACGTGATGCGGACGGTACGGGAGGCCTTCGAGGCCACCGGGAAGCCCGTCCTGGTCATGACGTACTGGAACCCCATCGACCGCTACGGCGTCGAGCGGTTCACCGAAGAGCTGGCCGCGGCCGGCGGCGCCGGCTGCATCCTGCCGGACCTGCCGGTCCAGGAGTCCGCCCAGTGGCGTGAGCACGCCGAGAAGCACGGTCTCGCGACCGTCTTCGTCGTCGCCCCCAGCAGCAAGGACGAGCGGCTCGCCACGATCACGGCCGCCGGCTCCGGCTTCGTCTACGCCGCCTCGCTCATGGGCGTCACCGGCACCCGCGAGTCCGTCGGCGCCGAGGCCGCCGACCTCGTCCGCCGCACCCGCGCCACCTCGGAGCTCCCGGTCTGCGTCGGGCTCGGCGTCTCCAACGCCGAGCAGGCCAAGGAGGTCGCGAGCTTCGCCGACGGCGTCATCGTCGGCTCCGCGTTCGTCAAGCGGATGCTCGACGCCGACGGCGAGGCCGCCGGACTCGCCGCCGTAAGGGAACTGGCGGGCGAACTCGCCGAGGGTGTCCGGCGAGTTTCGTAGCCCTTTCGGGTGGATCTGTCACCGGGGAGGCGCGGACGCGCCTCCCCGGTTCGTTGCTGAGGGCGTGAGCCAGAAGAACAGTGACGGTAACGGTAATCGGAGCGCGCGGGAGCGCCTCCAGCAGCAGCGCGAGCGCGAGAAGGCCAGGGAGAAGCAGCGGCGCGTCCTGATCGTGTCGGCCGCGGTCGTCGGCGTCCTCGGCCTGGCCGCGGTCGTCGGAGTGATCGCCGCCAACACCGGGGACAGCGGTGGCGGCTCGGACAAGGCAGGCCCGGTCGTCGCCCCGACGGGCGCGATCGAGGGCGACAAGCCCTCCATCCCCACCGGGAAGTCGGACGCCCCGTCGACCCTCCAGATCTGGGAGGACTTCCGCTGCCCCGCGTGCGCCTCCTTCGAGAACGCCTTCCGGGACACCATCCACGAGCTCGAGGCCTCCGGCGCCCTGAAGTCCGAGTACCACCTCGCCACCCTCATCGACCGGAACATGGGCGGCAAGGGCTCGCTGCGCGCGGCGAACGCGGCGGCGTGCGCGCAGGACGCCGGAAAGTTCACGGCGTACCACGACGTTCTGTACATGAACCAGCCGCCGGAGCCGGACGACGCCTTCGGGAACAACGCCAAGCTGATCGAGCTCGCGGCGAAGGTGCCCGGGCTCGACACGCCGGCCTTCCGCAGCTGTGTAGAGGACGGCACGCACGACAGCTGGGTCGGGAAGTCGAACGAGGCCTTCCAGAAGGGCGACTTCCAGGGCACCCCGTCGGTGCTCCTGAACGGAGAATCGATCTTCCCGCAGAAGGGGAGCGAGCAGATCTCCCCGGAGAACCTGAAGAAGTGGGTCGCCGAGGCCAACAAGGGCAAGAAGCCGGGCACGGCCTCGCCGTCGGCGGGCTGACTTTCGGCCGCCCGAGGGGCTTAGTTACGCAGACGTTGCCGGGTGGGCTGCCGTGACGCCCGCCCGGCAAGGTAGCGTCGGTTCTGCCATGGACCTTGCCTACATTCCCAGCCCGTCGAGCGGCGTCCTCCACCTCGGACCCGTTCCGCTGCGCGCCTACGCCTTCTGCATCATCATCGGTGTCTTCGTCGCCGTCTGGTACGGCAACAAGCGCTGGATCGCCCGGGGCGGCAAAGCCGGCACCGTGGCCGACATCGCCGTCTGGGCCGTGCCCTTCGGCCTCATCGGCGGCCGGCTCTACCACGTCATCACCGACTACCAGCTGTACTTCAGCGAGGGTGAGAACTGGGTCGACGCCTTCAAGATCTGGGAGGGCGGCCTCGGCATCTGGGGCGCCATCGCGCTCGGCGCGGTCGGCGCCTGGATCGGCTGCCGCCGACGCGGCATCCCGCTCCCCGCGTACGCGGACGCCATCGCGCCCGGCATCGCCTTCGCCCAGGCCATCGGCCGCTGGGGCAACTGGTTCAACCAGGAGCTGTACGGCAAGGAGACCGACCTCCCCTGGGGCCTGGAGATCTCCGCCGGAGCCAACCGCGAGGCGGGTATCTACCACCCGACCTTCCTGTACGAGTCGCTGTGGTGCATCGGCGTCGCGCTCCTGGTCATCTGGGCCGACCGCCGCTTCAAGCTCGGCCACGGGCGGGCCTTCGCGCTGTACGTCGCCGCGTACTGCACGGGCCGGGCGTGGATCGAGTACATGCGGGTCGACGAGGCGCACCACGTGCTGGGCCTCCGGCTGAACGTCTGGACCGCGATCGTCGTCTTCCTCCTGGCCGTCACGTACATCGTGATCTCGTCCCGGGTCCGTCCGGGGCGCGAGGCGATCGTGGAGCCGGAGCGCGGCAAGCCGGTCGGCGACGGGAAGGGGTCGGCCGAGGCCGGGTCCGGGGCCGACGACGAGGCCGACGCCGCCTCGGAGACCGAGGACGAGGACGGTACCGCTCGGCGCGAGGCCTCCGAGGACGCGCCCGCGGACCTGCCCGCGAACGGCGCGGAGTCGGCCGCGAAGGGCTGACCAGGGCCTTCAGTACTCCAGCACAGGGCCGCCGGGACCGAAGGGTTCCGGCGGCCCTGTGGCGTTCCGGAGGTCAGGAGGTCCTGGCGGTCAGGAGGCGCGCGCCGCCAGCGTGAGGACGCGGCGGGCGCCCTCGACGACCGCCGCGTCGACGAAGCGGCCGTCCGGGAGGGCCAGGGCGCCCTCCTCCGTCTCGGCGGCCTTCACGACCTCCTCGGCCGCCGCGACCTCGTCGGGGGTGGGGAGGTAGACCTGCTCGATCACCGGGAGCTGGCGGGGGTGGATCGCCGCCCGGCCCAGGAAGCCCAGGGTGCGGCCCCGCACGCAGCTCGCCGCCAGGGAGTCCAGGTCGCGGATGTCGGGGTGGACCGACTGGGCCGGTGGGGGCAGGGCCGCCGCGCGGGCGGCGACGACCAGGCGGCCGCGCGACCAGTCGAGGCCGCTGTCCTCGCGCACCCCGAGGTCGGCGCGGAGGTCCGCCTCGCCGAGGGCGATGCCGTGGACGGCGGGATGGGCGGTGGCGATGGCGTACGCACGCTCGACGGCGAGGGCGTTCTCGAGGAGCGGGTAGAGCGGGATCCGGTCGGGGGCGTCGGTGGTGGCGGTGAACTCGGCGATCCGGTGGATGTCAGTGGCGTGTGTCACCTTGGGAACACGAAGACCGCGGAGGCCGGGGAGGGGGGCCAGGGTGACGATGTCGCGTGGGGTGTGGATGCGGACATGGATCGGTACGGGGTGGGGATCGGAGAGCAGATCGGCCGTGGCGGCGAGCGCGTACGCCTTGCGCTCCGGGGCCACCGCGTCCTCCAGATCGACGATCACCACGTCCGCGCCGGAGACCAGGGCCTTCTGGACGACGGCGGGGCGGTCGCCCGGGGCGTACAGCCAGGTGAGGGGCAGGGGCGTGGTCCTCATACGGCCCCCTGTTCTCGTAGGGCGCCGATCTCTGCGGGCGTGAGGCCGACTTCGGCGAGGACCTCGGCCGTGTCCGCGCCGTGCGGGCGGCCGGCCCAGCGGATCGCACCGGGTGTCTCGGAGAGCCGGAAGAGGACGTTCTGCATCCGGATCGGCCCCAGTTCGGGGTCCGGGACCTCGGTCACGGTGTTCAGGGCGCGGTACTGCGGGTCGGTCATCACGTCCTGGATGTCGTAGACGGGCGCGATCGCCGCCTCGGCCTTCTCGAAGGCGGCCATCGCCTCGTCCCGGGTGTGGCGGGCGATCCAGGAGCCGACCGCCTCGTCGAGGACGTCCGCGTGGGCGGCCCGGCCGGCGCCGTCGGCGAACCAGGGCTCGTCGATGAGCTCGGGGCGGCCGACCAGGCGCAGGACACGTTCGGCGATCGACTGGGCCGAGGTGGAGACCGCGACCCAGGAACCGTCGGCCGTGCGGTACGTGTTGCGCGGGGCGTTGTTGCGGGAGCGGTTTCCGGTGCGGGGCTGGACGTAGCCGAGCTGGTCGTACCAGAGGGGGTGGGGGCCGATGACGGAGAGCATCGGTTCGATGATGGCCATGTCGACGACCTGGCCGTGGCCGGTCGTGGTCCTGGCGGTGAGCGCGGTCATCACCGCGTACGCCGTGGCCAGGGCGGCGATCGAGTCGGCCAGACCGAACGGGGGAAGGGTGGGTGGGCCGTCGGGTTCGCCGGTGATGGCGGCGAAGCCGCTCATCGCCTCGGCCAGGGTGCCGAAGCCGGGCCGGTGGGAGTACGGGCCGAACTGGCCGAAGCCGGTGACCCGGGTCAGGACCAGCCGGGGATTGACGGTGGAGAGTTCCTCCCAGCCCAGACCCCAGCGCTCCAGGGTGCCGGGGCGGAAGTTCTCCACGATCACGTCGGCGTCGGCGGCCATCCGCAGGAGGGTGTCCCGGCCGCCGGGGGTGGAGAGGTCGAGGGTGACCGTCCGCTTGTTGCGGCCGAGGACCTTCCACCACAGACCGACGCCGTCCTTGGCCGGGCCGTGGCCGCGGGACGGGTCGGGCTTACGAGGGTGCTCGACCTTGATCACGTCGGCGCCGAAGTCGCCGAGCATCATCGCGGCGAGCGGTCCGGCGAAGAGAGTGGCGAGATCGAGGACGCGCAGCCCGTGGAGGGGAGGGAGCGCGGTCGGTTCCTTGGCGGGCGTCATACGGCGTCGACCTCCTGGCCGGAGTGGGGGGCGTGGGCCGAGTCGATCTCGGAGCGGTACGGCATCGAGGACGAGGCGCCCGCGCGCTGCACGGAGAGCGCGGCGGCGGTCGAGGCCCAGGCCATCGCCTCGCGGACCGGGCGGCCCTCGCCGAGGGCGACGGCGAGCGCGCCGACGAACGTGTCGCCGGCGGCGGTGGTGTCGACGGCTCGGACGTGCGGGGCGGGGACCGTGAACGGCTCGCGGTCGCGGGCGGCGTAGAGGCAGCCGGCGGCGCCGAGGGTGACGACCACCTCGGGCACGTGGGCGAGGAGGGCGGTGGCGGCCGACCGGGGGTCGGCGATGCCGGTGAGCGCGGCGGCCTCGTGCTCGTTGGGGACCAGGAGGTCGATGGCGGCGAGGAGTTCGGGGGGAAGCTGCTGGGCCGGGGCGGGGGTGAGGACGGTACGGACGCCGAGCCGGCGGGCGGTGGCGGCGCCCTCGATGACGACGGGGAGGGGGAGTTCGAGCTGGAGGAGCAGCGCGTCGGCGGTGGCGATCAGGGCCTCGTCGCCGTGGTCGAGGGAGATGACGGTGCCGTTGGCGCCGGGGACGACGACGATCGCGTTGCCGCCCTCGTCGTCGACGACGATGTGCGCCGTGCCGGAGGGGCCTTCGACGGTGCGGAGCAGGTCGGTGTCGACGCCGGCGGTGTCGAGGGCGGCGTGGAGGCGCTGGCCGAAGTCGTCGGTGCCGACCGCGCCGATCATCGAGACGTCGGCGCCGGCGCGGGCGGCGGCGACGGCCTGGTTGGCGCCCTTGCCGCCGGGGATCGTACGGAACTCCCGTCCGGTGACGGTCTCTCCGCGTGCGGGGGCCCGGGACACGAAGGCGACGAGGTCCATGTTGGTGCTGCCGAGCACCACGATGCTGGTCATGGGCGTACTGCCTCCAGATACGTCAGTTCGGCGAGGGTGTCGAAGCCGATGCCGTCGAAGGACGGGATCGAGGTGGCGAGGCGGTTCTTGAGGGGGGAGGTCCAGCGCTCGGGCAGCCGGTCGGGGTGACCGGCGAGAAGACCGGCGACGGAACCGGCGGTGGCGCCGTTGGAGTCGGTGTCCCAGCCGCCGGAGACCGCCGCGCAGATGGTGCGGGAGAAGTCGCCGTCGCCGTGGGTGAGGGCGGCGGCCAGGAGGGCGGCGTTGGGGACGGCATGGACCCAGTGATACCCGCCGAGGGTGGCGTGGAGCCGGTCCACGACGGTGTCGAAGTCGGGGGTGTCGCGGGCCGCTTCGACGCCGAGGCGGACGGCGGCGGCGAGCCGGGAGCGGGGCGGGACGACGGAGAGCCCGGCGGCGAGGGCCTGGTGGACGTCGGCGGTGCCGGTGGCGGCGGTGGCGATCGTCGCGGCGACGAACTGGGCGCCGTAGAGGCCGTTGGCGGTGTGGGTGAGCGCGGCGTCCCGGTACGCCTGCTCGGCGGCGGCCGCGGGGTCGCCGGGGCAGGTCCAGCCGTGGACGTCGGCACGGATCAGGGCGCCGATCCACTCGCGGAAGGGGTTGCGGTGGGAGGCGGTCAGCGGGGGTTCGATGCCGTCGAGGAGGTTGCGGTAGGCGATGCGTTCGGCGGTGAAGGTGCGGCCGGCGGGGAGTTCGTCGAGCCAGAGGCGGGCGACGTCGGCGGTCGTGAAGTCGCGGCCGTACCGCTGGAGGAGGAGCAGGTTGAGAAGGGGGTAGTTGAGGTCGTCGTCCTCGGGCATCCCGTCGATGTTCTCGGCGAGGGAGGTGGCGGCGGAGCGACGGTTCCAGGGGTGGGCGGCGAGGAGGTCCGGGGGCACGCCCTTCTCGGTGAACCAGGTCGTGAGGGGCCAGTTGCCCGCGGCGCGGGCGAGTTGGCGGATCGCGGGCAGGGGCAACTTCTCGACGGGCTTCCCGAGAAGGCACCCCGCGGCCCGCCCGAGCCAGGCGGCATGCAGCCGGTCGCGGAGCGCCTGTTCGGCCCGCGGCGCTTCCTGTGCGCGGGGGGCGGGGGCGTGGGGGTGCGGGGCTTCGTGGGGGGAGGCTCCTGGCTGGAGGGTGGGCAGGGCTGCCAGTTCGGTCAGGAGGGCTTCGGCCAGCGGGCGCAGCTCCGGGCGGGGGGTGGGGGAGGCGCCGGCCGCCAGCGGGGCCGGGGGCCCGCCCGCCGCGTGCCAGCGGGCGGCCAGGGCGCGGGCGTCGCGGCCGTCCTCCGCCGCCTGGCGGAGTTCGTGGCCGACGAGGTCCTCCGGCTGCACCCAGGTGACGCGCAGGTTCATCGCAGGGCCGCGTTCGTCAGGGCCGCGTACGCCGACTCGTGGGCCCGGCGGCGGGCCGTGTCGCGGGCGAAGACCTCGTGCGCGACCGCCGACAGCGCCCGCGCCGGAGCGTGCAGGTCCAGGCGGCTCGCCTCCGCGACCTGCTTCGCCCAGGCGGAGGGGATCGCCGACTCGCCCGCGAGCGCCCCCACGATCGCGCCCGCCATCGTCGCGATCGAGTCGCAGTCACGGCCGTAGTTGACCGCGCCCAGGACCGTACGCCGGTAGTCGCCCGCGCCAACGAGCAGCATGCCCAGCGCGATCGGGAGCTCCTCGATCGCGTGGAGGCGCGACGGGCGGCGCGCGCCCAGGCCCGGTGCCCGGTAGTCCGCGCCCACGGTGTCGTACGGCTCCACCGCCGTGCGGAGCGGGATCAGGGCCGACTCGAAGTCACGGTGCTCCGACGCCACTTCGACGACCGCCTCGATCGCCGCCCGCGTACCGTCCTTCGCCAGGCCGAGAGCCGCCTCCACGACCGACTCCGGCGTCGCCCCCGGCGCGCACGCCGCCGACACCGCCGCCGCGAACACCCCCGCCGCCTCCCGGCCGTAGGACGACTGGTGGGGCGCTGCGACGTCGAGCGCCTCGGCGTACGCCGCCTCCGGATTCGCCGCGTTCACCAGACCCACCGGCGCCATGTACATCGCCGCACCGCAGTTGACGATGTTCCCGCTGCCCGCCTCGCGCGGGTCGACGTGCCCGTAGTGGAGGCGTGCCACGAGCCACTTCTCCGCCAGGAAGATCCGCTGGAGCGGGAGAGCCTCCGCCTCGAGCTCCGGGATCCAGACCGCGGTGGAGATCAGGTCGGGGACGAGGTGCTCCGCCACCGCGTACGCGTCGAGGTGGTCGCGGACCTTCTCGTACACCCTGATCAGCGCGTGGGTCATCAAGGTGTCGTCGGTGACGTGCCCGTCGCCCTTGTGGTACGGCGCGATGGGGCGGGCCGTGCGCCACGCGTCGCCGTTCCAGGGGCCGACGATGCCGCTGACGCGGCCGCCGTGGCGTTCCAGGATCTGGTCGGGGGTGTAGCCCTCCACCGGGCCGCCGAGGGCGTCGCCCACAGCGGCGCCGATCAGGCTGCCGGTGATTCGGTCATCGAGGGATGGTGTGGGGGTCATGTCGGAATTGTCCACCCCTGGCGGTCGGTTCCGTGGCTGCGAGGAGCCCGGCGAGTTCGACCAGATCGGTGCCCGCGAGGCGGGGGAGCGCGCAGCCGGCGAGCGTGCGGCAGGCGTCCCGCCAGGTCGCGGGGAGGGAGCCGGCGCCGCCGAGCGCGCCGGTGAGCGCGCCCGCGAGCGCCGGTGCGGAGTCGGCGACCCGCGAGAGGCAGGCGGCGGCGGGTACCGCCCCCGATGCCTCGCCGCGCGCGGCGAGCGTCAGGGCGAGGGCGACGGGGAGCGTTTCGGCGGCGGCGATGCCGTAGCTGTAGACGTGGTCGACGATCTGGTGCTCCAGGAGGGGAACGAGTTCGAAGGCGCTCGTCGCGTCCTGGGCCATCTTGACGGCCTGGGCCGCGTTGCGGCCGATCTCGGTGGTGGGCGGGAGTTGGGCGAGCGCGGCTTCCACGGCCTCGTCGACGGGCGCGCCGCCGAGGGCCGCGGCGACGGCGGCGGCCATCGCGCGGGCGCCGTGGACGCCGTCGCCGTCCTGGGTGTACCGGGCGTCGAACTCGGCGAGTTCGGCGGCGGCGGCCGGGTCGCCGGGGTGGACGATCGCCAGGACGGCGGCCCGTACGCAGGCGGCGTCGTCGAAGTAGTGCGGGTTGTCATGGCCGGTGGCAGGCGGGCGGAGGCCGGTGGCGAGATTGCCGAGTCCGGCGCGTACGGAGATCCGCGCGCGGAGGGGGAGCACGGCGGACTCGACCTCCGGGGCGCGGTCCGAGGCGGCGGCGACCTGGCTCGCGAGGGAGTTCCAGGAGAGGTCGACGGCGGCACGGAGGCGGCGCTCCGGGGGCAGGGTCGCGAAGAGGGGGCCCGTGGCGGCGAGGACCGCCTCGGCGGTGAAGACCGCCCATTCGGCGTCGTCGGAGGGGCCGAGGCGGAGGGGTTCGGGGGGCTGGTTGAGGGCGATGGGGACGGGGAGGGTGGTGGTGGCGTTCTGCTCGGCGAAGGTGTCCAGTTCGCGGGTGAGGCGGCGGGTCCACTCGGGCATGCGGGCGGCTCGGTGCCGGGCGGCCGGCCAGCCCGCGGCGTCGCCTGCGGCGAGGCCTAGGAGGAGGCCGGCGATCTTGGCGAGGGCGGGGCGCGGGGCGTGCACGGGGGCCCCGTTCACGGCACCGCTCCCGTGCGCGGCCCCTAGGCCCTCGTGCGCGCCGTCCTTGTCCGGGGCGCCCGGTCTCGTGGGCTGTGCCCACCCTCCCCCAGAGCTCCGCCTGGGGGTACCCCCACCTCGCTCCGCTCGCCCTGCGGAACGATTGCCCACAGCCGTGGTGGCGGTAGCGGGGGAGGGGGCGGAACGATTGGCCCCTACAGCGGTGGGGGCCGAACCCTTGGCCGCCGTTGAGCCGTACGTGGTGTGGGTCGGGTCCGTCGTGGTCATGTGGTGTCCTCCTCGTCCGTCGTCAGCAGGTCCGCGATGTCCAGGACGTGGTAGCCGCGCATCGACGGGAGGCAGCTGCCCGTCACCGGGGCGATGGCCGTCGCCCACTCCTCCGGGATCGCCGCGACGCCCGAGGCCGCGCCCGCGAGGGCGCCTGCCACCGCGGCCGTGGTGTCGGCGTCGCGGCCCATGTTGACCGCGGTCAGGACCGCCGTACGGAAGTCTCCGCGCGCCGCCGCGAAGGCGCCGAAGGCGAGGCCCACCGCCTCCGGGGCCAGGTCCGTCCACGGGTAGCCGCCGATCACGACCGCTGAGCGGACCGTGCGCTCCCGGGTCAGGGCGTCGGGCTGGATCCGCTGCGCCGCCACCACCGCGCGGCGCATCGAGCGGGCCGTCCACGAGTCCATCGGGACCACCGACAGAGCCGCCGCGATGACCGAGGTCACCGACGCGCCGGCCATCGCCGCCGCGACGCCCGCCGCGACCGCCTGGCCGCCGTAGATGCCCTCGCCGTCGTGGCTGACGGTGCCGTCGATGGCGACGAGCCGGGCCGCCTCCGACGGGCGGCCCGCCGCGAAGACCCCGAACGGCGCCGCCCGCATCGCCAGGCCGTCCGACCACGCGTGCCGGTGCTGGGCGGAGATCGGGGCAGCGAGGCCCCGGCGGAGGTTCTCCAGGGTGCCCCGCTCGCTGAAGCCCGCGCCCCGGAACGGCCCCTCGTCCAGGTCGGCGATCCAGTGGTGCCAGGCCCGTTCGACGTGCTGGACCGTCAGCGCCGAGCCGTGCCGGGCGAGCAGCAGCCCGGAGAAGATCGCGTACTCCGTGTCGTCCGTGCCGGCCGGACTGTCCGTCACGAAGCCCTCGATCCGACCCCATCGGCGGCGGATCTCCGACGGGCGCATGTTCTCCGCGGGCGCTCCGAGCGCGTCGCCGACGGCCAGGCCGAGGAGCGCTCCCCTCGCGCGCTCGCGCGTAGCGCAGGCGATCGTTCCCGTCTCGCTCTCCATCTCGCACCCCTTTCGCGGTTCCTGGATCTGTGCCACGAAGAGGAAGCGATGACGTCGAAGAAACGTCTCTGTCACCCGGCTGACACCCCGTCGGAAGAGCTGGGGGATGGCTCCGGAAGGGCAGGTCAGCCTTACTAAGTACGGCCTGCCTTGCTGGCGGGCCCCTTACATCGCGCGTATTTTCGAGGGTGTTGGGGGCGGCGGGTGCGACCCGGCCCGCCGGAGAAAACAGGGGAGAAGCATGTCCATCATCGAAGCGCACGCACCACTGCACGAGGCCCACCGCGACAACCACACGCATCGCGATGTGAACGGCGGCTGGCTTCGCCCCGCGGTCTTCGGCGCCATGGACGGACTGGTCTCCAACCTCGCCCTGATGACCGGTGTCGCGGGCGGCGCCGTCTCGCAGCAGACCATCGTCATCACCGGCCTCGCCGGACTCGCGGCGGGCGCCTTCTCCATGGCGGCCGGCGAGTACATATCCGTCGCCTCGCAGCGCGAACTCGTCCAGGCGGAACTGGACGTCGAGCGCCGCCAGTTGCGCAAGCACCCGGTCGACGAGATGGAGGAGCTCGCCGCGCTGTACGTGTCGCGGGGCGTCGAGCCGGCGCTCGCCCGCGAGGTCGCCATGCAACTCTCCCGCGACCCCGAGCAGGCGCTGGAGATCCACGCCCGCGAGGAGCTGGGCATCGACCCCGACGACCTGCCGTCGCCGGTGACCGCCGCCGTGTCGTCCTTCGGCTCGTTCGCGCTCGGCGCGCTGCTGCCCGTGCTGCCGTATCTGCTCGGCGCGAGCGCCCTGTGGCCGGCCGTGCTGCTCGCGCTCGTCGGGCTCTTCGCCTGCGGCGCACTGGTGGCCCGGGTGACCGCCCGCAGCTGGTGGTTCAGCGGCCTGCGACAGCTCGTCCTGGGTGGAGCCGCCGCCGCGGTCACGTACGGACTCGGCATGCTGTTCGGCGCCGCGCTCTGACCTGCGCCCCCGGCCTGGAAGGTCCCCGTCCTGCGGCGGGGGCCTTCTGCGTGCATGCTTGCTGTGACGTATATCCCCCGGGCCATCCCCTGGGCGGATCGGCCACCCGATGAGACACTATGCACAGCGCGACATATGTAGCCGTTACTCGGCGGTTTCAAAGGCTTGACCACCGGGCATGAGGCGTAAGCGCCGCGGGCAATGAGGCTCGCTCCGCTCTCCGCTCTCCATGGGTCGTCACGACCCTTGAGAGTCGTCCCCGGATCCACCCTGAGAGACACCCCGAGAAACGCCGGTTCACGCGTGAACCACCATCACCGCTCCGTGTCAGCGGTGTCCGCATGTTGGAATGCGCTATCCACTTCGCGAGAAGCCAGCCATCATGTAACCTGCACGAAATTTCGCGGAGGGCCAACGTCGTCCCTCGGCAGTTGCATATGCCACGACGACGACGGGAGAGCCGATGCGTTCCGACGCCTGGTCGCCCATGGACGGTCGCCCCGCTCCGCAGGGGATGTACGACCCCCGTAACGAACACGACGCCTGTGGTGTCGGGTTCGTGGCCACCCTGACCGGTGTTGCCAGCCACGCGCTGGTCGAGCAGGCGCTGACCGTACTGCGCAATCTGGAGCACCGCGGCGCCACCGGCTCCGAGCCCGACTCCGGAGACGGCGCCGGCATCCTGCTCCAGGTCCCGGACGCCTTCCTGCGCGAGGTCACCGACTTCGACCTCCCCGCCGCCGGCGCCTACGCCGTCGGTATCGCCTTCCTCCCTGCCGACGGCTCCGCACAGGCCGTCTCGCAGATCGAGACGATCGCGTCCGAGGAGGGTCTGAACGTCCTCGGCTGGCGCGAGGTCCCCGTCGCCCCCGAGCTGCTGGGCGCCTCCGCCCGCGCCACCATGCCCGTCTTCCGCCAGCTCTTCGTGGCGGACGGCAGCAGCGAGGGCATCGCCCTCGACCGCAAGGCGTTCGTGCTGCGCAAGCGCGCCGAGCGCGAGGCCGGGACGTACTTCCCGTCGCTCTCCGCCCGCACCATCGTCTACAAGGGCATGCTGACCACCGGCCAGCTGGAGCCCTTCTTCCCGGACCTCTCCGACCGCCGCTGCGCCACCGCCGTGGCCCTGGTCCACTCCCGGTTCTCCACCAACACCTTCCCGAGCTGGCCGCTGGCCCACCCGTACCGCTTCGTCGCGCACAACGGCGAGATCAACACGGTCAAGGGCAACCGCAACTGGATGGTGGCCCGCGAGTCCCAGCTCGTCTCCGACCTCTTCGGCGAGAGCACGGACGGCAAGGGCCTGGAGCGGATCTTCCCGATCTGCACCCCGGACGCCTCCGACTCCGCCTCCTTCGACGAGGTGCTGGAGCTGCTCCACCTCGGCGGCCGTTCGCTGCCGCACTCGGTCCTGATGATGGTCCCCGAGGCGTGGGAGAACCACGACTCCATGGACCCGGCCCGGCGCGCCTTCTACCAGTACCACTCCACGATGATGGAGCCCTGGGACGGCCCCGCCTGCGTCACCTTCACCGACGGCGTCCAGGTCGGCGCGGTCCTCGACCGCAACGGTCTGCGCCCCGGCCGCTACTGGGTCACCGACGAGGGCCTCGTCGTCCTCTCCTCCGAGGTCGGCGTCCTCGACATCGACCCCGCCAAGGTCGTCCGCAAGGGCCGCCTCCAGCCCGGCAAGATGTTCCTCGTCGACACCGCCGAGCACCGGATCGTCGAGGACGACGAGATCAAGGCCGGCCTGGCCGCCGAGCACCCGTACGCCGAGTGGCTGGAGACCGGGGAGATCGAGCTCTCCGACCTCCCCGAGCGCGAGCACATCGTGCACACCCACGCCTCGGTCACCCGCCGCCAGCAGACCTTCGGCTACACCGAGGAAGAGCTCCGCGTCATCCTCGCTCCGATGGCCCGCACCGGCGGCGAGCCGCTCGGCTCCATGGGTACGGACTCGCCGATCGCGGCCCTGTCCGAGCGCCCCCGGCTGCTCTTCGACTACTTCACCCAGCTCTTCGCGCAGGTCACCAACCCTCCGCTGGACGCCATCCGCGAGGAGCTCGTCACCTCGCTGCACTCCTCGCTGGGCCCGCAGGGCAACCTGCTCGAGCCGACCGCCGCGTCGTGCCGGAGCGTCACCCTGCCCTTCCCGGTGATCGACAACGACGAGCTGGCCAAGCTCATCCACATCAACGCCGACGGCGACATGCCCGGCATGAAGGCCGCGACCCTCTCCGGCCTGTACCGGGTCTCCGGCGGTGGCGACGCGCTCGCCGCCCGCATCGAGGAGATCTGCGCCGAGGCCGACGCGGCGATCGAGGGCGGCGCCCACCTGCTCGTCCTCTCCGACCGGCACTCCGACGCCGAGCACGCGCCGATCCCGTCGCTGCTGCTCACCGCGGCCGTCCACCACCACCTCATCCGTACCAAGCAGCGCACCCAGGTGGGCCTGCTGGTCGAGGCCGGCGACGTCCGCGAGGTCCACCACGTGGCCCTCCTCATCGGCTACGGCGCCGCCGCCGTCAACCCGTACCTGGCGATGGAGACCGTCGAGGACCTGGTCCGCGCCGGCACCTTCATCGAGGGCCTGGAGCCCGAGCAGGCCATCCGCAACCTGATCTACGCGCTCGGCAAGGGCGTCCTGAAGGTCATGTCCAAGATGGGCATCTCGACCGTCGCCTCCTACCGCGGCGCGCAGGTCTTCGAGGCCGTCGGCCTCGACACGGCCTTCGTCGAGAAGTACTTCAACGGCACCGCCACCAAGATCGGCGGCGCCGGTCTCGACGTCGTCGCCAAGGAGGTCGCCGCCCGCCACGCCAAGGCGTACCCGGCCTCCGGCGTCCCCTCCGCGCACCGCGCGCTCGACATAGGTGGCGAGTACCAGTGGCGCCGCGAGGGCGAGCCGCACCTGTTCGACCCGGAGACCGTCTTCCGCCTGCAGCACGCCACGCGCACCAAGCGGTACGACATCTTCAAGAAGTACACGGACCGGGTGAACGAGCAGTCCGAGCGCCTGATGACGCTCCGTGGCCTGTTCGGCTTCACCTCGGACCGTCCCTCGATCCCGATCGACGAGGTCGAGCCGGTCTCCGAGATCGTCAAGCGGTTCTCGACCGGCGCCATGTCGTACGGCTCCATCTCCCGCGAGGCGCACGAGACCCTCGCCATCGCCATGAACCAGCTGGGCGGCAAGTCCAACACCGGTGAGGGCGGCGAGGACCCCGACCGCCTCTACGACCCGGCGCGCCGGTCGAGCATCAAGCAGGTCGCATCCGGCCGCTTCGGTGTCACGTCCGAGTACCTGGTCAACGCGGACGACATCCAGATCAAGATGGCGCAGGGTGCCAAGCCCGGCGAGGGCGGCCAGCTGCCCGGCCACAAGGTCTACCCGTGGGTCGCCAAGACCCGGCACTCCACCCCGGGTGTCGGTCTGATCTCCCCGCCGCCGCACCACGACATCTACTCCATCGAGGACCTGGCTCAGCTGATCCACGACCTCAAGAACGCCAACCCGGCCGCGCGTATCCACGTGAAGCTGGTGTCGGAGGTCGGTGTCGGCACGGTCGCCGCCGGTGTCTCCAAGGCGCACGCGGACGTCGTCCTGATCTCCGGCCACGACGGTGGTACGGGCGCCTCGCCGCTCACCTCGCTGAAGCACGCGGGCGGCCCCTGGGAGCTCGGCCTCGCCGAGACCCAGCAGACGCTGCTGCTCAACGGCCTGCGCGACCGGATCGTCGTCCAGACCGACGGCCAGCTCAAGACCGGCCGTGACGTCCTCATCGCCGCGCTGCTCGGCGCCGAGGAGTTCGGTTTCGCGACCGCGCCGCTCGTCGTCTCCGGTTGCGTCATGATGCGCGTCTGCCACCTGGACACCTGCCCGGTCGGCATCGCCACCCAGAACCCGGTGCTGCGCGACCGCTTCTCCGGCAAGGCCGAGTTCGTCGTCAACTTCTTCGAGTTCATCGCCGAGGAGGTCCGCGAGCTCCTCGCCGAGCTGGGCTTCCGTACGCTCGAAGAGGCCGTCGGCCACGCCGAACTCCTCGACACCAGCCGGGCCGTCACCCACTGGAAGGCGCAGGGCCTCGACCTGGCCCCGCTCTTCCACGTGCCCGAGCTGCCCGAGGGCGCGGTCCGCCACGCCCTGATCGAGCAGGACCACGGCCTGGAGAAGGCCCTCGACAACGAGCTGATCGAGCTCGCCGCCGAGGCGCTGGGCGCGGCGACGGCCGAGGAGGCCCAGCCGGTCCGGGCCCAGGTCGCGATCCGCAACATCAACCGGACGGTCGGCACCATGCTCGGCCACGAGGTGACGAAGAAGTTCGGCGGCGCGGGTCTGCCGGCCGACACCATCGACATCACCTTCACCGGCTCCGCGGGCCAGTCGTTCGGCGCGTTCCTGCCGGCCGGTGTCACGCTCCGCCTGGAGGGCGACGCCAACGACTACGTCGGCAAGGGCCTCTCCGGCGGCCGGATCGTCGTCCGCCCGGACCGTGGCGCCGACCACCTGGCCGAGTACTCGACCATCGCCGGCAACACGATCGCGTACGGCGCGACCGGCGGCGAGCTGTTCCTGCGCGGCCGCACCGGCGAGCGCTTCTGCGTCCGCAACTCCGGCGCGTTGGTCGTCTCGGAGGGCGTGGGCGACCACGGCTGCGAGTACATGACCGGCGGCAGCGCCGTCGTCCTCGGCGAGACGGGTCGCAACTTCGCGGCCGGTATGTCGGGCGGCGTCGCGTACGTCGTCGACCTCGACCGGGACAACGTCAACTCCGGGAACCTGTCCGCCGTCGAGGCCCTGACGGACTCCGACAAGCAGTGGCTGCACGATGTCGTGCGCCGCCACCACGAGGAGACCGGCTCGACGGTCGCGGAGAAGCTCCTTGCCGACTGGGCCACGAACGTGGACCGTTTCAGCAAGATCATCCCGACCACGTACAAGGCAGTGCTCGCCGCCAAGGACGCCGCTGAGCTCGCCGGTCTCTCCGAGGCCGAGACCACCGAGAAGATGATGGAGGCGGCGACCAATGGCTGACCCCAAGGGCTTCCTGACCACCGGGCGCGAAGTCGCCAAGACCCGTCCGGTGGGCGAGCGCGTCAAGGACTTCAACGAGGTCTACGTCCCCGGCTCCCTGCTGCCGATCATCAGCAAGCAGGCCGGCCGCTGCATGGACTGCGGCATCCCGTTCTGCCACAACGGCTGCCCGCTCGGGAACCTGATCCCCGAGTGGAACGACTACGCCTACCGCGAGGACTGGGCGCAGGCCTCCGAGCGGCTGCACGCCACGAACAACTTCCCGGAGTTCACCGGCCGTCTGTGCCCGGCTCCGTGCGAGGCGGCGTGCGTGCTCGGCATCAACCAGCCGGCCGTGACCATCAAGAACGTCGAAGTCTCCATCATCGACAAGGCGTGGGACGCGAACGACGTCAAGCCGCAGGCGCCCGAGCGCCTGTCCGGCAAGACCGTCGCCGTCATCGGCTCCGGCCCGGCGGGTCTCGCCGCCGCCCAGCAGCTGACCCGGGCGGGCCACACGGTCGCCGTCTTCGAGCGGGCCGACCGGATCGGCGGACTGCTCCGCTACGGCATCCCCGAGTTCAAGATGGAGAAGCGGCACATCAACCGCCGCATCGAGCAGATGCGCGCGGAGGGCACCAAGTTCCGTACGGGTGTGGAGATCGGCCGCGACATCACCGCGACGGATCTGCGCAAGCGGTACGACGCCGTCGTCATCGCGGCGGGCGCCACGACCGCGCGTGACCTGCCCGTCCCGGGCCGGGAGCTGTCCGGCATCCACCAGGCGATGGAGTACCTGCCGCTCGCCAACAAGGTCGTCGAGGGCGACTTCGTGGCCGCGCCGATCACCGCCGAGGGCAAGCACGTCGTCGTCATCGGCGGTGGCGACACCGGCGCCGACTGCGTGGGCACCGCCCACCGCCAGGGCGCGGCCTCGGTCACGCAGCTGGAGATCATGCCGCGTCCGGGCGAGGAGCGGGCGGCCGGCCAGCCGTGGCCGACGTTCCCGATGCTGTACAAGGTCACCTCGGCGCACGAGGAGGGCGGCGAGCGGGTCTACTCCGTCTCCACCACCCACTTCGAGGGTGATGAGGACGGCAACGTCCAGTTCCTGCACCTGGTCGAGGTGGAGTTCGTCGAGGGCAAGCTGACGCAGAAGCCCGGCACCGAGCGGAAGATCCCGGCGCAGCTGGTCACGCTCGCGATGGGCTTCACGGGCACGGACGTGGAGAACGGTCTGGTCGCCCAGTTTGGTCTAGACCTCGACGAGCGAGGTAACATCGCTCGCGACGCGGACTTCGCCACCAACGTGGATGGTGTGTTCGTGGCCGGTGACGCGGGCCGCGGTCAGTCGCTGATCGTCTGGGCGATCGCCGAGGGCCGCTCGGCGGCCCGCGGAGTCGACCGCTTCCTGACGGGCGCGAGCGACCTCCCGGCCCCGATCCGCCCGACGGACCGAGCCCTGACGGTCTGACCGTCCCGTCCCCACGACGTCCCGTACAACGACGTACGGAACTGAGCGCGGCGCCCCCCGAATGTCCCCGACCGGACGACTGGGAGGGCGCCGCGGCGCGTTCTCCTTGCGGGGCGGTCGGGTCGGGGGGGCGGCGGTCGGGTCGGCGGACGGAGTCCGACGCAGCCGGTCGAAGCCCGGGAGGCCGCCTGCGGCCGAGCGGTGCGAGATCGGCGTCCGGGGGTGGGGCCCGGACGACTGGGAGGGCGCCGCGGCGCGTTCGCGGTTCGCTCGGGGTGGCCGGCCGGCCTCAGCCGCCTACCGTGGTCATCCAGGCCGCCGCGCCGGTCAGGGCGGTGTCCGCTTCCGGCAGGAGTCCGCGCGCGCCCAGGAAGCCGTGGAAGACGCCCGTGTGCAGGTGGACGTGGGCCTGGACCCCGGCCGAGGAGAGGCGGCGGGCGTAGGCCAGGCCCTCGTCCCGTAGGGGGTCGCAGTCCGCGAGGACCACGAGGGTGGGCGGGAGGCCGGTGAGGTCGGCGGCCAGACCGGGGGAGGCGGCGACCGGGTCGCCGGCCGGGCCGAGGTACTGCTCCCAGTACCAGCGCATGTGCGCCGTGGTGTGGAAGAAGCCCTCGGCGTACGCCTGCGCGGACGGGTGGTCCAGGCGGTGGTCCAGGACCGGGTAGAAGAGGAGCTGGCCCGCGACCGGCGGGCCGCCCGCGTCCCGGGCCCGCAGGGCCGCGGCCGCCGCGAGGTTGCCCCCGCTGGAGTCGCCCGCGAGGAACAGCGGTCCTCCGTACCGGGCGGCGGCCCACTCCAGGACCGCGTACA
The DNA here is from genome assembly GCF_053609105.1 of Streptomyces sp. NPDC054975. NCBI lineage: Bacteria > Bacillati > Actinomycetota > Actinomycetes > Kitasatosporales > Streptomycetaceae > Streptomyces > Streptomyces sp. NPDC054975. Next base: position 150,824 of record NZ_JBSGWV010000009.1, on the reverse strand, counting down.
CGTCGTCCTCGGCCGCCGGGAAGCGGTGCTCGGGGGCGCGCCGGTAGTCCACGGAGACCACCGAAACCCCTGCCCGGCGCGCCAGTTCGCGGCACAGACCGTCGTGCGTGTCCAGGTCGCACAGCACCCAGCCACCACCGTGCGCGAAGACGACGACGGGGCCGGCGCCGTCCGGACCGGGGCCGTACAGGCGCACACGTATGCCCGCCGCCGTCGTCTCGCGCGACGGCGGTACGTCCCGAACGCCCGCCCTTGCCGCCGCGCGCAGGGCCTTCGCGTCGCCCGGTCCCGGGAAGGCGGCCGACATCGCGTCGCACAGGGCTCGGGCCGTCGGGGTCAGTGGGTCCGTCATCCGGTCGTCAGCCCCCCGTCCACCGTGAACTCCGCACCCGTCATGTACGAGGACGCGTCCGAGACCAGGAAGGCGATCAGGCCGCCGACCTCCTCCGCCCGGCCCATGCGGCCGAGTGGGACGTGCGACCAGTCCCTCTCCGCCACCGCCGCCGTCATCGGCGTGTCGACGGCTCCCGGATGCACCGAGTTGACGCGGATGCCGTGCCGCGCCAGATCCAGGGCCGAGGAGCGGGTCAGGCCGCGCAGGCCGAACTTGCTCGCGCCGTACGCCGCGTGGCCCGGTATGCCGACCAGGCCGGCCGTCGAGGACACGTTCACGATCGACCCGCCGCCCGCCTCGCGCAGGGCCGGTACGACCGCCTGGATGCCGAGGAACGGCCCCAGCAGATTGACCCTGAGGAGGAGTTCGAAGTTCTCGTACGTCTCCGACTCCACCGGAGCCGTCCGCCACAGCGCCGCGTTGTTGACCAGCGCGTCCAGGCGGCCGAAGGCCTGGAGAGCCGCCCCGACCACCGTCCCCCAGCCCTCCGCCGAGCTCACGTCGTGGCGTACGAACACCCCCGCCTCACCCAGCTCCGCCGCGACCGCCCGGCCCGCCTCCTCCCGTACGTCCGTGCAGACGACCCGTGCGCCCGCCTCCACCAGCAGCCGGGCCTCGGCCGCGCCCTGCCCGCGCGCCGCGCCCGTGACGATCACGACCTTGCCCGCGACGCAGATCACCTGGCCTCCAGCGCTCGGAAGTGCGGGATGACCTTCTCGCCCCACTGCCGGATGGTCTCCATGCAGACCTCCTGCGGGACCGTGCCCATCTGGATCAGGCACATCACCTCGTCGACCCCGATCGCGCGCAGCTGCTCGACGTACGCGATGGCGGTCTCGGCGTCCCCGTAGGCGTGGTCGGTGTTGTACGTGCCGGTGTCGACCGGGCGGGCCGGGATGTTCGCCTCGTGGAGGCGGGCGACCAGCTCCTCGCGGCGCAGCTCCAGCGCGGCCGTGTGGTCCTCGTCCTCCGCGTAGCCGGTCGGGGCGGGGGAGCCGCCGTACCAGTGGGCGATCGACTCGGCGAAGAAGCGCTGGCCGCGCGTGCCGAGCCGGAGCGCGCGCTCGGCGTCGTCCAGGACGATCGTGGGGCAGAGCGCCGAGAAGTGGTCGTTGACCTCGGTGGAGACGAGCCGGGAGCCGTCGCGTACGGCGAGGGCGTCGTCGTACACCTTGCGCATCGCCCGCACGTCGTCCGCGCCGGCGAAGCCCATCACCAGGGCGCCGATGCCGAGTTCGGCGGCCAGCTTGAGGGTCTCGTGCTTGGAGCAGGCCATGAAGAGGGGAGGGTGCGGGTCCTGCACGGGGCGGGGGAGGATCGCGCCCGGGCCGATGTCGATCGAGCCGTGCCACTCGAACTCCTCCGCGCGCCAGGCCTGCGAGAAGATCCGCAGCGCCTCCTCCATCTGCGGATACGTGTCCTCGGGGCGCACGCCGTACATCCGCATCTCCTGGCGGGTCGCGCCCCGGCCGGCGCCGATGTCCACCCGGCCGCCGCTGAGCACGTCGAGCATGGCGGCGCGCTCGGCGACCCGCACCGGGTGCTGGTAGCCGAAGGGCATGGTGACGACGCCGTGGCCGATGCGGATGCGTTCGGTGCGGGCGGCGACCCAGGTCAGGAAGATCTCGGACGCGCTCATGTGCGCGTACTGGGTGAGGGAGTGGTGCTCGACCGCCCAGACCCGGTCGAAGCCCGACTTCTCGGCGTGGACGGCCTGTTCGACGCAGTCGTGGATGACCTGACGCTCACGTTCGGGGGTCGGGTCGACGAGTTGGGCCTCGAAGATCATCGAGAACTTCATGGCGAACTCCTCTATTTCGATTAGAAATATGTCTAGCAGTCATAGGGAAGGGGAGGAAGGGGAACGTAGACTTCGGTCCGTGGTGAAGCGGACGACGGCCGAGGACGACCTTCCGGCGTTCCCGGCGACGAGCTGGGCGGTGCTCGGGCTGCTCTCCTTCGGGCGGGAGCTGTCCGGCTACGACCTCAAGAAGTGGGCCGACGGGTCGCTGCGCTTCTTCTACTGGAGCCCGTCGTTCAGCCAGATCTACAGCGAGCTGAAGCGGCTGGAGAAGGCCGGTTACGCCACCTCGCGGAGGGTCGCCCAGGAGACGGGCAGCCGTGACAAGCGGGTCTACCGGATCACGGACGAGGGGATGGACGCCGTCCGGACCTGGGCGCGCACCGCACCCGTCGACCCGCCCGTGCTCAAGCACGGGCCGATGCTGCGGCTCTGGCTCGGGCATCTCCTCGAACCCGAGCAGATGCGCGAAGTCCTCGCCCGTCACCGGGAGTTCGCGGAGTCCATGCGGCTGCGCGCGGAGGCCGACGTGGAGGAGGCGAAGGCCGACGAGGCGTGGGCGTACCCGACGCTGACCCTCAAGTGGGCCGAGCGGCACTACGCCGCCGAGCGCGATCTGGCCGACGCCATGCTCGCGGACATCGAGGAGCTGGAGCAGAGGCGCGCGGGTCGAAAGGCCCCTCCGGCCGCCTCGGGTGAGGGCGAACGGCCGTAGGTCGGCGACTCCGATCCCGTACGCTCGGCACTCCGGGGGGAAAGGGGTTCCCTCGGGCGAGGGAGGGGGCCGTCCGTGGGTCTGAGTCTGAGCAAGGTCGAGGAGACCGCACCGGCGCTGGTGAGCCTGTACAAGTCGGCGGGGGTGTCCCTGCGGAAGCACGGGTTGGACGGGCAGCGCGTGGCCGTCTACCTGGTGCTGGACTACTCGGGCTCGATGAAGCCGTACTACAAGGACGGCAGCGTCCAGGCCCTGGCCGACCGGGTGTTGGGACTCTCGGCCAACCTCGACGACGACGGGCGGGTGCCGGTGGTCTTCTTCTCCACCGACATCGACGCCGAGACGGACATCGAACTCGCCGACCACCACGGGCGGATCGACCGGATCGTCGCCGGCCTCGGCCACATGGGCAAGACCAGCTACCACCTGGCGATGGACGCCGTCATCGACCACTACCTCGACAGCGGCGCCACCGCCCCCGCGCTCGTCGTCTTCCAGACGGACGGCGGTCCGATCAACAAGCTCGCCGCCGAGCGGTACTTGTGCAAGGCGGCCGAGCTGCCCCTCTTCTGGCAGTTCATCGGCTTCGGCGACCCGAACAGCCGGCAGTTCGAGTTCCTGCGGAAGCTCGACGAGTTGGCCGTTCCGCAGAAGCGGTCCGTCGACAACGCCGGCTTCTTCCACGCCGGGATGGACCCGCGCAAGGTCCCGGACGCCGAGCTGTACGACCGGATCGTCGCCGAGTTCCCCGCCTGGCTCTCGGCGGCCCGGGCGCGGTCCATCGTCCGCCCGGCAGGGTAGGCCCCGACCGCCCGGAAAATCCTGGGCGCCCGCGCCCCGTCCGGGTGATAGTGGCGTCATGGCTTCTCTTGTGCGACACGTGACGATCGACTGCGCCGACGCTTACGCCCTGGCGACCTTCTGGGCCGCCGTCCTGGACTCCAAGGTCTCCGACGACGACCAGCCCGGTGACCCGGAGGCCCTGGTCGAGACGGACGGCGGCGGTCTGCTCTTCATCCAGGTGCCGGAGGCGAAGTCGGTCAAGAGCCGGATCCACCTCGATCTCCAGCCGCAGGACCGCAGCCGTGACGAGGAGGTCGAGCGGCTGCTCGCCCTCGGCGCCACGATGTTCGACGACCGCCGGAACGCGGACGGGACGGGCTGGGCGACGATGGCGGACCCGGAGGGCAACGAGTTCTGCGTCGAGCGGTCCGTCGCCGAGCGCGCGCAGTAATCCGGACGGTAGGTGTCGGGTATCCGGTGTTTCCTTGACGTATGGGAAACACCGGAACCAGCTGGGCGGTCTTCGAGGCCGCCGAACCCGAGCTCGCCGAGACCGTACGGGAACGCTTCGGGCAGTTCACCCACCACGCGCTGGCCACCCTGCGCAGGGACGGCTCGCCCCGGCTCAGCGGGATCGAGGCGGGGTTCCGCTTCGGCGAGGTATGGCTCGGGATGATGCCGAACTCCCGCAAGGCGTTCGACCTGCGGCGTGACCCGCGCTTCTCCCTGCTCGCCAACCCGGGCGCCGGGACGGACATGGGCGGGGGTGACGTCCGGATCTCCGGGCGGGCGGTCGAGGTCACGGACGCGCAGACCGTCGCGCGGTACGTGGAGGCGGCAGGCGAGCCGCAGCCCTTCCACCTCTTCCGGGTCGAGCTCACGGAGGTGGTCCGCACCTTCGTCGACGGGGACGAACTCGTCGTCCGCACCTGGGCACCGGGACGCCCGGCGCGGACGCTCCGGCGTGGCAACGACGACAGCGCCCCGCGCGAGGAGTCATGACCCGTCGTACGTCTCCATGACCCGGGCCCGGCACCAGGACGGGGTGCCCCAGGCGTCCCGCAGGGGCCGGGCCTTGCGCAGCCAGAGGGAGAGGTCCAGCTCCTCGGTGTAACCGACGGCACCATGGATCTGCAGGGCGGTACGGGCGGCGGTGTACGCGGCCTCGCCCGCGGCGACCTTGGCGGCGGCGAGATCGGTGCTCCGGAACGTGACCGCTGCTCCGAAGAGGAGCGGTCGGGCGAACTCCAGGGCCAGCAGGGTGTCGGCGAGGCGGTGTTTGACCGCTTGGAAGGAGCCGATCTCCGTTCCGAACTGGCGGCGTTGCCTGGCGTACGCCACGGTCCGGTCGAGCAGCGTGAGCCCGACACCGAGGGCCTGCGCGGCGGTCGCGAGCAGGGCCCAGTCGTGCGCGTGGGCGGCGGCGGCCTGGACGGCAGGACCGGCCGCCAGCAACTCCCCGCCCGGGGCGGGCCGCGACAGCCGCCGTGCGGGGTCGGCGGAGACACGGACGTCCTCATGCCCGGGGGCCAGCCACACCTGGTCGCCCCGCACGACGAGGAGGAGGTCGGCGACGCCCGCGTCGAGCGCGAAGCCATGGAACGGCGTCCTGACCGGGCCAGAGCTCCCGGTGTCCACCGTCAGGGTCGCCAGGGTCGCGCCCGTCGCCATGCCCGGCAGCAGCCGCTTCGCCGGGCCCGGTTCGCCCCGGTCGGCCAAGGCGGCCAGCAGGGCGCCCGCCGCCACCGTCTCCACGAGAGGGCCCGGCACTGCGTGACGCCCCAACTCCACGAAGGCCGTCGCCAGTTCGACCGGAAGAGGGCCCACGCCCTCGTGCTGCTCAGGGATCGGCAGGGCGAAGACGCCCGCCTCCGCGAGGCGGGACCACAGGGCGCGGCCCCGGGCCGGGTCGCCCGTCGCCCAGGCCCGTACCGCCGTCGGTGTGTCCGCCGCCGTCAGCATCGCGTCCAGGGAGCGCGCGAAGTCGCGCTGCTCCTGCGTCGGCAGGAATCGCATCAGCGCCGCCCCTTCGGCAGGCCGAGCAGCCGCTCGGCGATGATGTCGCGCTGGATCTCGTTGGTGCCCGCGTAGATCGGGCCCGCGAGGGAGAAGACGTACCCCTCGCCCCACTCGCCGTCCGCCGCCTCCGTCTCGTCGCCCAGCAGATCGAGCGCCGTCTCGTGCAGCGCGATGTCGTACTCCGACCAGAACACCTTGTTCAGACTCGACTCCGCCCCGACGGCCCTCACTGGCGGCTCCGCTCGCGCCGACGCGCCCCCGGCCCCCGACGCGAACCGCGTCGCGCCGCCCGCCGTGAACAGCTGGTACGCCCGCGCGCCGATCACCGCGTCCGCGACCCGGTCCCGCAGCGCCGGGTCCTCGCCGGCCGACCGCCACAGCGCGACCAGCCGGTCCGCGGCCGCCAGGAAGCGGCCGGGGGAGCGGAGCATCAGGCCCCGTTCGTTGCCGGTCGTCGACATCGCGATGCGCCAGCCCTGGCCTGGCTCCCCGATCACGTCCTCGTCCGGCACGAAGACCTCGTCGAGGAAGAGCTCCGCGAAGGCAGGCTTCCCGTCGAGCCGGCCGATCGGCCGGACCGTCACCCCCGGCGCCCGCAGGTCGAACATCAGATACGTCAGCCCCCGGTGCGGCCGGGCCGGGTCCGTCTCCGGATCGGTGCGGAAGATCCCGAAGGCCCGGTCGGCGAAGGCGGCCCGCGAGGACCAGGTCTTCTGGCCGGACAGCAGCCAGCCGCCGTCGGTCCTGACCGCCCGCGAGGTCAGCGACGCCAGGTCGGAGCCGGACTCCGGCTCCGACCAGGCCTGCGCCCAGACGACCTCGCCGGTCGCCATCGAGGGCAGCACCCGGGCCCGCTGCTCCTCCGTCGCGTGGTCGAAGAGGGTGGGGGCGAGGAGGTTGATGCCGTTCTGCGAGACCCGGCCGGGCGCCCCCGCCGCGTAGTACTCCTCCTCGAAGATCAGCCACCGGAAGATGTCGGCGTCCCGCCCGCCGTACCGCTCCGGCCAGGAGACCACCGACCAGCGGTCGGCGGCGAGTTCGGCCTCCCACGCGCGGTGCGCCGCGAAGCCCTCGGCCGTCTCCAGCGAGGGCAGCGGTACGGCCGGTACGCGGGCCCGCAGCCACTGCCTCGCCTCCGCCCGGAACTCCGTCTCCTCGGCGCTGTACGACAGGTCCATCAGACCCTCGCCTCCTTCCCTAACAAGTGTTTGGTAGGTTAACGTACGGCCATGAGCAGCGTCGAGGAGTTCCGCACCGAGATACGGGACTGGCTACGCGCCCACCTCAGGGGCGAATTCGCCGCACTCAAGGGCCTCGGTGGGCCGGGTCGCGAGCACGAGGCGTTCGCCGAACGCCTCGCCTGGGAACGGCACCTGGCCGCCCACGGCTGGACCTGCGTCGGCTGGCCCAAGGAGTACGGCGGGCGCGGCGCGAGCATCGAGGAGCAGATCGCCTTCCACGAGGAGTACGCCCTCGCCGACGCCCCCGCCCGCGTCAACCACATCGGCGAACAGCTCCTCGGGCCCACCGTCCTCGACCACGGCACCGAGGAGCAGAAGGCCCGCTTCCTGCCCCCGATCCGGGCCGTCGAGGAGCTCTGGTGCCAGGGCTACAGCGAACCCGACGCCGGCTCCGACCTGGCCGCCGTCCGCACGCGGGCGGTCCGCGAGGGCGACGCGTGGGTGGTGAACGGCCAGAAAATCTGGACCTCGCTCGCCCACGAGTCCCAGTGGTGCTTCGTTCTCGCCCGCACCGAACCGGGGTCGCGGCGGCACGCCGGACTCTCGTACCTGCTCGTCCCCATGGACCAGCCGGGCGTCGAGGTCCGGCCGATCGTCCAGCTCACCGGAACCAGCGAGTTCAACGAGGTCTTCTTCGACGGCGCCCGGACCGACGCCACGAACGTCGTCGGCGAGCCCGGCGACGGCTGGCGGATCGCCATGGCCACCCTCGGCCACGAACGCGGCGTCTCCACCCTCGGCCAGCAGGTCGGGTTCCGCCGAGAGCTGGAAGGGCTGATCGACCTGGCCCGGCGCAACGGAGCGCTCGCCGACCCCCTCGTCCGCGACCGCCTCGTCCGGTCCTGGACCGGCCTGAAGGCCATGCGCGCGAACGCCCTGCGCGGCACCGACCCCTCCATGGCCAAGCTGTACTGGTCGCACTGGCACCGCGACCTCGGCGAACTCGCCATGGACATCTGCGGCGCCGCCTCCACGGTCGTCGCGGCCGAACCGTACGAACTCGACCAGTGGCAGCGGCTGTTCCTCTTCTCCCGCGCCGACACGATCTACGCCGGATCCAGCGAGATCCAGCGCAACCTCATCGCCGAGCGGGTGCTCGGCCTCCCCAAGGAGCCGCGCCCATGACGCCACCCGCCTACGTCCCGGGACACGGCCTGCTGACCGGCCGTACCGCCGTCATCACCGCCGCCGCCGGAGCCGGCATCGGCGGCGCCACCGCCCGCCGTTTCCTGGAGGAGGGTGCCCGGGTCCTGATCAGCGACGCCCACGCGCGCCGCCTCAAGGAGACCGAGGCCGCCCTCGCCGCCGAGTTCGGCGCCGACCGGGTCGACGCACTGCCCTGCGACGTCACCGAAGAGGCCCAGGTCCAGGCCCTCTTCGACACCGCCGTACGGCTCCACGGCCGCCTCGACGCCGTCGTCAACAACGCCGGCCTCGGCGGCACCGCCCCCCTCGTCGACATGACCGACGAGCAGTGGAGCCGCGTCCTCGACGTCACGCTGGGCGGCACCTTCCGCTGTACCCGCGCCGCCCTGCGCCACTTCGCCGGGGCCGGCCACGGAGGCGTGATCGTCAACAACGCCTCCGTCGTCGGCTGGCGCGCCCAGGCCGGCCAGGCCCACTACGCCGCCGCCAAGGCCGGCGTCATGGCCCTCACCCGCTGCGCCGCCGTCGAGGCGGCCGCGTACGACGTCCGCGTCAACGCCGTCTCCCCGTCGCTCGCCATGCACCCGCACCTGGTCAAGGTCACCTCCGCCGAGCTGCTCGCCGAGCTGACCGAGCGCGAGGCCTTCGGGCGGTACGCCGAACCCTGGGAGGTCGCCAACGTCATCGTCTTCCTGACCAGCGGGTACTCGTCCTACATGACCGGTGAGACCGTCTCGGTCAGCAGTCAGCACGCGTAGGACCAGAATGGACGTGTGCCGAAGACCGTCAGTAACAGCAGCAGGAAGAAGTCGCCGGTGACCGCCTCGCCCGAGCGGCGCCGCGAGCTCCTGGACACCGCGGCCGAGGTGTTCGCCGCCCAGGGGTACAACGCCACGACCGTACGGAAGATCGCCGACGCCGCCGGCATGCTCGCCGGCAGCCTCTACTACCACTTCGATTCCAAGGAATCGATGCTCGACGAGATCCTCTCCACCTTCCTGACCGAGCTGTGGGAGGGGTACGACGCCGTCCTCGCCGCCGGACTCGGACCCAGGGAGACCATCGAGGCACTCGTCACCGAGTCCTTCCGGGAGATCGACCGGCACCGTGCCGCCGTCGCCATCTACCAGAAGGAGTCCAGGCACCTCGCCGACCAGCCCCGCTTCCACTACCTCTCGGACTCGCAGGTGAAGTTCGAGAAGGCGTGGCTCGGCACGCTGGAGCGAGGAGTCGAGGCCGGCACCTTCCGCGCCGACCTCGACGTCCGGCTCACCTACCGGTTCGTGCGCGACACCGTCTGGGTCGCCGCGTCCTGGTACCGCCCGGGCGGACAGCACAGCCCGGAGGAGATCGCCCGCCAGTACCTGTCGATGGTCCTGGACGGTATCGCCGTAGACACATGAGTCAGCTGGAGGAGTCGTCATGGCCGAGGCCTACATCGTCGAAGCGGTCCGCACGCCCGTGGGCCGCCGCAAGGGAGGCCTCGCCTCCGCCCACCCGGCGGACCTCGGCGCCCATGTCCTGAAGGCCCTCGTCGCGCGCTCGGGCGTCGACCCCGCCGCCGTCGAGGACGTCGTCTTCGGATGCCTCGACACCGTGGGCCCGCAGGCCGGCGACATCGCCCGGACGGCCTGGCTCGCCGCCGGGCTCCCCGAGGAGGTCCCCGGCGTCACGATCGACCGCCAGTGCGGCTCCTCCCAGCAGGCCGTGCACTTCGCGGCGCAGGGCGTACTCTCCGGCACCCAGGACCTGGTCGTGGCCGGCGGCACCCAGAACATGTCGATGATCCCGATCGCCTTCGCCTCCCGGCAGGCCGCCGAACCCCTCGGTCTGACCGAGGGCCCCTACGCGGGCTCCGCGGGCTGGCGGGCCCGCTACGGCGACGCGCCCGTCAACCAGTTCCACGGCGCCGAGCTGATCGCCCAGAAGTGGGGCATCACCCGCCGAGACCAGGAGGAATTCGCCCTCCGGTCGCACGAGCGGGCCCTGCGCGCGATCGACGAGGGCCGCTTCGCGCGCGAGACCGTCGCCTACGGGGACGTGAGCGTGGACGAGGGCCCGCGCCGCGACACCACCCTGGAGAAGATGGCCGGCCTGAAGCCGGTCGTGGAGGGCGGCACCATCACGGCGGCCTGCTCCTCCCAGGTCTCCGACGGCGCCGCGGCGATGCTCCTGGCGAGCGAGCGGGCCGTACGGGAACACGGCCTCACCCCGCGCGCCCGCGTCCACCACCTCTCGGTGCGGGGCGAGGACCCGGTCCGGATGCTCTCCGCGCCCATACCGGCGACCGCGTACGCCCTGAAGAAGACCGGCATGACCATCGACGACATGGACCTGGTCGAGATCAACGAGGCCTTCGCCCCGGTCGTCCTCGCCTGGCTGAAGGAGACCGGCGCGGACCCTGAGCGCGTGAACGTCAACGGGGGAGCGATCGCGCTGGGCCACCCGCTGGGAGCGACGGGCGTGAAGCTGATGACCACCCTCCTGCACGAGCTGGAGCGCACCGGCGGCCGCTACGGCCTGCAGACCATGTGCGAGGGCGGCGGCCAGGCGAACGTGACGATCATCGAGCGGCTCTGACGGTCAGCACGTGCCGTCCGGCCGGAGGCCGGCGCAGGCGCCCGAAGCCCGTGAGGCCCCCGGGGGCCGAGCGGTGCGAGGGGGCCGGTGAGCGGGAGGGCCCATGTGCGAGGGCGGCGGCCAGGCGAACGTGACGATCATCGAGCGGCTCTGACCTCCGGATCTCCCCGCCGGCCACCATGTGACATGCATCGCCGCCCCGCCCCTTCGGGTGGGGTGGCGTGCTAAGGTCTCAGTGTTGCTAGTTGGTACCCATGAACTTTATGTGCGCCTGACGGGAATGTTCCTCAGGCGCAATTTTGTTTTCCGGACTCTCCGGGATGGGACCCTTACCTATTCAGGAGAAATCATGGCCACCGGAACTGTGAAGTGGTTCAACGCCGAAAAGGGCTTCGGCTTCATCGAGCAGGACGGCGGCGGCGCCGACGTCTTCGCCCACTACTCGAACATCGCGACCTCCGGCTTCCGTGAGCTGCAGGAAGGCCAGAAGGTCACCTTCGACGTCACGCAGGGCCAGAAGGGCCCGCAGGCGGAGAACATCCTCCCCGCCTGATCGCCGTACGCGTTTCTTCGCAGCCGGGGCCCGCACCGCGCAGGTGCGGGTCCCGGCTCGCGCTGTGCTCAGGCACTCTGCTCGGGCTCTCCGCTCAGGCCAGGAAGGCATTTCCATGACACGCTCCGAACAGCGGCCCCGCCGGGCCGCCGAATCCCGCTCCGGAACCATGTCCGGAAATCCTCGCCGTGGCTCCGCCGCCCCTCGCGGTAACGGCAGGCCCAAGGCCGCAGGCCGAGGCCGCGGACCGGCCACGCCGCCGCCGCCGCGCGAGTTCACCCTGCCCGAGACGCTGACGCCCGCGCTGCCCTCCGTCGAATCCTTCGACGCCCTCGACATGCCGGCGGCCCTGGTCAAGACGTTGAACGCCCAGGGCGTGACCGAGCCGTTCCCGATCCAGGGCGCCACCCTGCCGAACTCGCTCGCCGGCCGGGACATCCTCGGCCGCGGCCGCACCGGCTCCGGCAAGACCCTCGCCTTCGGCCTCGCGCTCCTCGCCCGCACCGCGGGCCGCCGCGCCGAGCCCAAGGCGCCGCTCGCCCTGGTCCTGGTGCCCACGCGCGAGCTCGCCCAGCAGGTCACCGACGCCCTCGCGCCGTACGCCACCTCGGTGCAGCTGCGGCTCGCCACCGTCGTCGGCGGTCTGTCGATCACCAAGCAGGCGAACTCCCTGCGCCGTGGCGCCGAGGTCCTCGTCGCCACACCCGGCCGCCTCAAGGACCTCATCGAGCGCGGCGACTGCCGGCTCGACCAGGTCGCGATCACGGTCCTCGACGAGGCCGACCAGATGGCCGACATGGGCTTCATGCCGCAGGTCGTCGCGCTGCTCAAGCAGGTCGAGCCGGACGGCCAGCGGATGCTGTTCTCCGCCACCCTCGACCAGAACATCGACCGGCTGGTGAAGATGTTCCTCACCGACCCGGTCGTGCACTCCGTCGACCCCTCGGCCGGCGCCGTCACGACGATGGAGCACCACGTGCTCTACGTCGCAGACGAGACCGACAAGAAGGCCGTCACCACGCGTATCGCGGCCCGCGACGGCCGCACGATCCTCTTCCTGGACACCAAGCGGTCCGTGGACCGGCTGGTCAAGCGGCTCCTCGCGAGCGGCGTCCGGGCGTCCGGGCTGCACGGCGGCCGCTCGCAGCCGCAGCGCAACCGCACCCTGGACCAGTTCAAGAACGGTCAGGTCACCGTCCTGGTGGCGACCAACGTGGCGGCCCGTGGCATCCACGTCGACGACCTCGACCTCGTCGTGAACGTCGACCCGCCGATCGACCACAAGGACTACCTGCACCGCGGCGGCCGCACCGCCCGGGCCGGTGAGTCCGGCAGCGTCGTCACCCTCGTCCTGCCCGAGCAGAAGCGCGACATGGGCCGGCTGATGTCGAACGCCGGTATCGCCCCGCGTACGGCGCAGATCAAGTCGAGCGACGAGGAACTGACCCGCCTCACCGGCGCCCGCGAGCCCTCCGGCGTCCCGGTCGTCATCGAGGTCCCCCAGCCGACCCAGCCCGCCGCGGCCCGAGGCGGCGGCCAGCGCGCGCGCCGTGGCGGCGGTGGCGGTACCGGTGGTGCGGGCCGCTCCCGCTCGGGCGCCAACGCCCGTACGACGACGGGTGGTTCGCGTACGGGCACGGGCTCCGGCGCTTCCCGCACGGGCACCGGCTCCGGCGCTTCGCGTACGGGTACCGGCGCCGGCGCTTCCCGCACGGGCACGGGCGGTTCGTCCACCCGTACCCGCAGCGGTGGCGGCGGCCGTGGCCGCCGATCCGGCGGCGCCGCAGCCTAGGGGTCCTAGTCGACGAGCCGGTCCTGGAGCTTCGCCAGCGTGCTCAGCTCCAGGCCGAGGCCGTCGGTGAGGTAGCGGAAGAGGCTGCCGTACCCCGCCTTGGCCTCGTCGAGCGCGGTCTTCAGGTACTCGGTCCGCACCTCCTGGAGGGGGATGATCAGGTCCGGGTTCTGCATGAGCCCGCCCTGCTTCAGCCCCTCCCGCACCTTCGCGTCGTACGCGGCCCGGAAGGTGTTCGAGGCCAGGTAGTCGCCGGAGGCCGTCGCCTCCGGCACGCCCAGGACCGTCAGGAGCAGGTAACTCGTCCAGCCCGTACGGTCCTTGCCCGAGGTGCAGTGGTACAGCGACGGGGTGGAGCCGAGGCCGGCCAGCTCGCGCAGCGTCAGGCCGAGCTGGGCGCGGTTCGCCGCGCTCGTGACGAAGCTGCGGTACACCTCCCGCATGAAGGCGGCCGCCCGGCCGCCGCCGAGCATCTCCTCCTGCCGCACCGGGTCGCGGGAGCCGATCGCCGCGAGCAGCTGCCCGAACAGGCCGTTGTCGGTGACCGGCCGCGACACCGCGACGAGCCCGGCCGGGAGCCGGTCCGCGCCGTCGTACTGGACCTCCAGCGGGATCCGGAAGTCGACGACCCGCCCCAGGCGCAGCCCGGCGAGGGTCGTCACATCGGCGTCGGTCAGCTTGCTCAGGGCGTCGGCGCGGTAGACCAGGCCGTGCCGGACCCGTTCGCCCGTGTAGGTGAGGTAGCCGCCCAGGTCACGTACGTTGACCGCGCCCTGGAGCGGGATGTGGCGGACGGCCGTGGCGCGGAGGCGGCTTCGGGGCGCCGCGACGGCCGGGGTGGTGACCGCCGCGAAGGCGGCGGCGGTGGCGGTGCTCAGCAGTGCGCGTCTCGACAGTGGCATGACGGAACTCCCGTGGGGAGATGAGGGTTTCACCCTGGTGATGGCAGGGTGCGGAGCACTTTCTCGGCCTCGGACATGACCCGCAGGACGAGTTCCTCACAGCTGGGGAGGTCCTCGATGAGCCCCGCGACCTGTCCGGACGCCATGACCCCGAGGTCGGTGCGGCCCTCGACCATGGACGCTTTGAGGAGCATGGGGGTGTTCGCGGCGAGCAGGACCTGGCTCCACGACAGGTCCTTGCCGTGCTTCATCGCGAGGCCGTCGCGGACCATGGCCGGCCACGACAGCCCCGAGAGCTTGCGGAAGCCCGCCGCCCGGCGGACCGCCTGCGCCAACGCTCGTACCCGGCCGGCCCGTTCGAGGGCGGCGACCAGCTCCGTACGGAGCATCCGGTGCGGCAGTCCGTCGACGGCCGTCGTCACCGTCACGTCCTTCACCGTGGCGGCGAGGTACTTCGCCTTCACGGCGTCGGGGACGGTGGAGTCGGAGGTGAGGAGGAAACGGGTGCCCATGGCGATGCCCGCCGCCCCGTAGGCGAGCGCGGCCACCAGACCGCGGCCGTCGTGGAAGCCGCCGGCCGCGATCACCGGGATGTCGACCGCGTCGACGACCTGCGGCAGCAGGACCGTCGTCGCCACCTCGCCGGTGTGCCCGCCGCCCTCGCCGCCCTGCACGACGACCGCGTCCGCACCCCAGGCCGCGACCTTCTCGGCGTGCCGCCGCGCCCCGATCGACGGGACGACGACCACGCCCGCGTCCTTCAGTTCCGCGATCAGCTCGCGGGACGGGGCGAGCGCGAAGGAGGCGACCCGTACCCCCTCGTCGATGATGATCCGCACCCGCTCACGCGCGTCGCCCGCGTCCGCGCGCAGATTGACCCCGAAGGGCCGTTCCGTACGGGACTTCACCTCACGGACCGCGGCGCGCAGCTCCTCCACGGTCATCGTCGCCGAGGCGAGGACGCCGAGGGCGCCCGCCTCGGCGGTGGCGGAGACGAGGCGGGGCCCGGCGACCCAGCCCATGCCGGTCTGGACGATCGGGTACCGGACCCCGGTGAGCTGGGTGAGCGCCGTCTCCATCAGACCCGTACCTCCCGGTCCCGCAGCCCCTTGGGGTCGATCACCTCGCGGATCAGCCGCAGCTCCTCGGCGGTCGGCTCGCGGGTGTACGGGACGTCGTCGCCGATCACGAGGTCGAAGCCGGTGGCCTGCCGGACCTGGTCCACGGTGACGCCCGGGTGCAGGGAGGCGAGCCGCATCGAGCGGTCGGGCGTCTCGAAGTCGAAGACGCCGAGGTCGGAGACGACCCGGGGGATCCGGTGGAAACGTTCCGCCCCGGCCGCCGCCGCCCGGTCGTGACCGACGCCGCTGACCATGTCCACGCGCTCGACGAAGACCCGGGGCGAGTGCTTGGGGATCCAGTAACTGACCGGATTGTTGAGGGTGTTGACGGGCGCCCCGCGGACGCCGAGGAGTTGGCGGGCGGGGCGCGACCAGTCGCCGATGCAGGAGATGTTCTGGTTGCCGTGCCGGTCGATCTGGCTTGCGCCCATCATGACGTGCCGCTTGCCGCCGGTGACCATCGTGAGGTGGCGGCGGTACGGCAGCCAGCCCTCACGTTCCCCGTCGAGGCCGACGAGCATCGCCTCGCCGTCGGTCAGGAGCAGGTCGGGGGCGAAGGAGCGCTTGGCGAGGCGGGCGGCGAAGGAGGAGACGGGGGCCATGGCGGCGGCGAGGACCTCGCCGTTGTCGCGCCACGCCTCGGCGCAGGCGACGACGCAGTACTCGGCTCGTGTCGTGGTGGTCGTGGTCACCGCTGCTCCTCGTGCCAGGTGCGGACGGCCTGCTGGTAGTCGTCCTCGCTCTTGCCGGAGAGGAAGCGCTCGGCGAACTCGGGCCAGGGGGTGGTCGCGTACATCTTCTGGAAGGGCTCGTCGCGGTCGTGGTCGGGGACGCAGGAGGTGAAGTGCGCGCCGTTCGGGGTCTCGACCACGCCGGTGACGCTGTGCCGGCTGACGAGCAGGGTCTGCGGGGCGGTGTCGGGGTCGAAGCGGTCGACGAGCTGTTCGCAGGAGACGTACGCGGTGTCCGCGGCCTCGCAGAACAGGTCGTCGAAGTACGGGTCGGGGCCCAGGTACTGGCCGTTGCCGAGCCGGTCGGCGCGGTTGAGGTGGACGAAGGCGGCGTCCATGCGCAGCGCTGGCACGGCGACGAACGTCTCCCCGTCCTCGTACGGTGAGGTGACCGTCCGCAGCTCGGGGTTGACCGTCATGACGTCCGAGCCGAGACCGGCCCGGACGGGCAGGAAGGGCAGCCGGTTGGCGGCGGCGTGCAGGCCCCACATGAACATGGCCTCGTCCAGCTCGGTCATCGTGAGGTCGCCGCGTTCGCGGGCGGCGCGGAAGTGCGGTTCGAGGGGGATGGAGTCAAGGGTGGTGAAGGCGGCGACGAGCCGGCGGATCCGGCCGGCGGCGGCCAGCAGGCCGACGTCGGGGCCGCCGTAGGAGACGACGGTGAGATCGGTGATCTCGGACCGGAGCACCGCCCTGACCAGGGCCATCGGCTTGCGGCGCGAGCCCCAGCCGCCGATGCCGAGGGTCATGCCGGAGCGGAGGTGGCCCACCACCTCGTCGGGGGTCATGGTCTTGTCGGTCACTGCGCGCTCTCCTTGGCTTCGTCGTTGCCGAAGGTGTCGCGGACGCGGTCGGCGACCCCGCTGAGGTTGGCCTCGAAGGTGAATCCCTGCTCGAAGCGGTAGCTGCGGCGGACGTCGACGGGGTCGATGCCGTTGATGGCGGCCTTGGCGAGCCGGATCAGATACCCGTCCTTGCGCGCGATCTCGCCCGCCAACTCCAGCGCCGCGTCGAGGAGTTCAGTGCGCGGTACGACCCTCCAGACGGAGCCGTGGGCATGGAGTTCGGCGGCGGTGGCCGTGCGCGAGGTGTAGTACAGCGCGCGCATCAGATGCTGCGGCACGAGCCGGGCGAGGTGGGTGGCGGCGCCGAGCGCGCCCCGGTCCAGCTCAGGAAGGCCGAAGGTGGCGTCGTCGGAGGCCACGATCGCGTCCGCGTTGCCGACGAGCCCGATCCCGCCGCCCAGGCAGAAGCCGCCGACCGCCGCGACGACCGGCACCTCGCAGTCGTAGACCGCCGCGAACGCCTCCGCGCAGCCGTGGTTGGCGCCGATGAGGCTGCCGTGGCCGGGGTCCCGCTGCATCTCCTTGATGTCGACGCCCGCGTTGAAGCCGCGGCCCTCGGCGGCCAGCACGACGCAGCGGGTCTCGGGGTCGCGGCCGGCGGCGCGGACGGCGTCGGCGAGGTCGTACCAGCCTTGTACGGGAAGGGCGTTGACGGGTGGGAAGTCGACGGTGACGAGTGAGACGCCCTTGCCGGCGCTTGTGGTGGAGACACCCATGAGCGGATCAGCTACCTTTCCACCAAACATTTGTTAGGTGACTGCTTGGTCAGGAAAGGTAGCAGCCGATGGAGCTGGACGGGAGGGTCGCCGTCGTCACCGGCGGCACACGGGGGGTCGGCGCGGGCATCGCGCGGGCCTTCCTCGGGGCGGGGGCGCGGGTCGTCGTCTGCGCGCGCCGGCCACCGGACGAGCCGGTCGAGGCGGCGGGCCGGGCGGCCGACTTCGTCCCCCTGGACCTGCGGGACCGCGCGGCGGTCGCCGGCTTCTTCGCGGGTGTCGGCGAGCGGTACGGGCGGCTCGACGTCCTGGTCAACAACGCGGGCGGGACGCCGTACCGGCTGCTGGGGGAGGGGGAGGCCGAACGGCACGCGCGGGTCGTCGAGTTGAACCTGACCGCCCCGCTCACGGTCTCGCTCGCCGCCCACGGGCTGCTGGCGGCCTCGCGCGGTTCGGTCGTCATGATCGGCAGCGTGAGCGGGACCCGGCCGTCGCCGGGCACGGCCGCGTACGGCGCCGCGAAGGCCGGCCTGGAGAACCTCGCGCGGTCGATGGCCGTCGAGTGGGCCCCGGACGTCCGGGTGAACACCCTGGTCCTCGGGATGGTCCGGACCGAACTCTCCCATCTGCACTACGGGGACGAGGACGGGATCGAGGCCGTCGCCCGGACCGTGCCGCTCGGCCGGCTGGCAGAGCCCTCGGACGTGGGGGAGGCGGCCGTCTTCCTCGCCTCCGACCGGGCCGGGTACGTCTCGGGGGCCGCCCTGCTGGTGCACGGGGGCGGCGAGCGCCCCGCGTTCCTGGATGCCGCGACTGTCAACAAGGAGAGCTGAGATGGGACTGTGTGACGACCGGGTCGTGATCGTGACGGGCGCGGGACGAGGTCTGGGGCGTGCGCACGCGCGGGCCTTCGCCGCCGAGGGGGCGAAGGTCGTCGTCAACGACCTGGGGGTGGGGCTCGACGGCTCCGCCGGGTCCGGGTCACCGGCCGGGCAGGTGGTGGAGGAGATCCGTACGGCGGGCGGGGAGGCCGTCGCGCACGGCGGCGACATCGCCACGGAGGAGGGCGCGGCCTCGCTGGTGGCCGCCGCGCTCGACGCCTTCGGGCGCCTTGACACGCTGGTCAACAACGCCGGCTTCCTGCGGGACCGGATGCTGGTGAACCTCGGCGAGGACGACTGGGACGCGGTGATGCGCGTCCATGTGAAGGGCCACTTCCTGCCGCTGCGGCACGCGGCCGCGTACTGGCGGGCGGAGGCGAAGGCGGGGCGCGAACCGGTGGCGCGGGTCGTCAACACGACGTCCGGGGCGGGGCTGCTCGGCAGTGTCGGGCAGGGGAACTACGCGGCGGCGAAGGCCGGGATCGTCGGTCTGACGCTGGTCGCGGCGGCGGAGATGGTCCGTTACGGCGTCCAGGTCAACGCGATCGCCCCGGCGGCCAGGACCCGGATGACGCAGCAGGCCTTCGCGGACCTGGAGGGCGCGCCGGAGGACGTCTCCCCGCTGGTGGTCTGGCTCGGCTCGGCGTCCTCGGCGGGCGTCACGGGCCGCGTCTTCGAGGCGGAGGCCGGTCGCATCACGGTCATGGAGGGCTGGCGCCCGGGCCCGACGGCCGACAAGGGCGCGCGCTGGACCCCGGCGGAGGCGGGCGAGGTCGCCCTGAAGCTCCTCGCGGCGGCGGAGCCCCCGGGGGCGGTGTACGGCGCGCGCGGTTGAGCGGGGGCCCTGGAAAGGGGGCCGCCCAAGGAATCCCGCCCTGCGGCCGAGGGGCGCACACACCGTCCCCACAAGGCGCGGAAGAAGTTAACGTCCGGAGAATTGAAGGGAGTTGGGCTGTTCGACTCTCTTCTACGCGCGTCATCATCGAGCCATGAGGATCCCCCCACGCATCACTGTCATCGGCGGCGCGGCCGCCCTCGTCTCGAGCCTCCTCCTCGGCGTCCCGGCCACCGCGGCCGTCGCGCCGGCCTCCGCCGCCCCGGCCGCGTCCGCGTTCTCGGCCGCCGCCGTCGGCGACATCTGCTACTCCGACCTCCCCTCCCAGGCCCACGACACCCTCCGCCTGATCGACCGCGGCGGGCCCTTCCCGTACTCCCAGGACGGCAGCGTCTTCCAGAACCGGGAGAGGCTGCTGCCGGCCCGGTCCACCGGCTACTACCACGAGTACACGGTCAAGACCCCGGGCTCCTCCACCCGCGGCGCCCGTCGCATCGTGACGGGTGAGGCGCACCAGGAGGACTACTACACCGCCGACCACTACCGCTCGTTCGACCTCGTCGACCACGGCTGCTGAGCCGGGCGAGTCCATCAGCCCCCGGTCCGCGGCCGGACCTTCCCCCACCCGGCCGGCCGCGGACCGGGCACGCGCACATACGGGACGGCCGTTGGGCTGTCCGTAACCCCGTGGTCATCCACGGCTGCGATGACCGAGGAGCAGGCGCGCGCCTTCGAGGCCCACCCGGGCGCCGCCGACGCCGTCGCCGTACGCCGCTGGGACGAGCAGGCCAAGGACCCGGACATGCCGACCCCCGGCTTCGACCACTTCCGGCCCTTGCTGACCCGGCTGCTCCGGGTGTCCTGAACCGCACATGCCTCCACCCGGGGCCCGGCCCCGGGTGGAGACATGAGTACGTCCGTACGTCAGGCGCCGAGCCTGCGGCCCAGCGCGCTCGTCGCCGTCGAACTCTGCATCGTGAACGCCACCGTCCCCGGCAGATAGCGGTCCTGCGACCACTCCACCGGCGTACCCGCCGGGTCCGTGGAGTGCCGCCGCTCCCGCAACAGCGACTCCCCGACCCGGCAGCCCAGCAGCTCCGCGTCGTCGGCGTCGGCGGGCACCAGGTCGATGGTGTGCCGGGCGTCGGCGAACAGCACGCCGTGCAGCTCCAGTTGCTCCGAGTGCGAGACCGTGTCCAGCGGCATCCGGGCCACCAGCTCCCCGATCCGCTCCGGATACGTCGTCCGCTCCACCATCACCGGCGCGCCCGCCAGCGTCCGCAGCCGGCGCACCCGGTAGACCGGCGCACCCTCCTCGACGCGCAGCTTCTCCGCCTCCTCCGCGTCCGCCGGCACCCGGTCGACCGCCACGATCCGGCCCCCCGGCTCCTCGCCGAGGGAGCGCGCCCAGCGGGTGAACGAGCGCAGCTCACCGAAGCTGTGCAGCCGGGGGCCGCCGAGGACCACCCGCCGCGAGCCGCGCCGCGAGGTGATCAGGCCGTCGGTGCGCAGCGCGGCCAGCGCCTGGCGGACCGTACCCCGGGAGACGCCGTAGCGGCGGGCCAGTTCGTCCTCCGCCGGAAGCTTCGCCCCCGAACCGTACTCACCCGCCGTGATGGCGGTCCGCAGATCCGCGGCGACCTTCAGATACAGCGGCGTCCTGCCCCGTTCCTCACTCACACGCCCACCCTGCCACGCACGCGGCTCACCCGACCAGGGAGTTCAGCAGCTCGGGGTCGACCTCGGTCAACGAGGCGGCCAGCGTGACGCCTTCGGTCCCGGCGAAGTCCACCAGCGGCTCCGTCGACGGCACCGCGAGCACCCGGCAACCCGCGGCGACGGCCGAGGTGACGCCCGTCGCGCTGTCCTCCACCGCCACGCACCGCGCGGGTTCGGCGCCGAGCGCGACGGCCGCCGCCAGATACGGATCGGGCTCGGGCTTCGTCCGTACGGTGTCCTCGGCGCCGAACAGCGCGTCGAACCGGTGCCCGTCCAGGGTGCTCGCCACTTGGGCGACGACCGCCCGCGGCGAGGCCGAGACGAGCGCCGTCGGCACCCGGCGCTCACGCAGCGCCGCGAGCAGCCGCAGCGCGCCGGGACGGGGAGCCGCCGCCACCGCGAGCCGGGCGGCGAAGTCCGCGCCCAGCTCGGCGGCCAACTCCTCGGCCGTGACGGCCAGATACGCGTGCAGCAGCTCCGCCGTGTCCTCGACCGACCGGCCCGTCACCGCCGAACGCCGCTCGGCGTCCAGCACACGGCCACGGCGTACGGCGGCGGACTCCACGACGTCGAGCCAGACGCCCTCGGTGTCGACGAGCGTGCCGTCCATGTCGAAGAGGACCGCCTGCAGCCGCGTCATGCCGCGCCCCCCGATGCGCCCAGGAGCACGGGCCGGGGCTGCGGCCGGACGGAGACGGCCGTGCCCGGGGTCAGACCGGCCGCCGCGTGCGTCGGGACGTCCGCCTTGACGTCCGTACCGTCCGGCAGGGCGATCCGCAGCCGGGTCGTCGGGCCGTGGAACGAGGCGGTGGTGACGTGGGCGGACCCGCCCGCCGTGACCTCCAGGGCCTCCGGCCGCAGCAGGACGCGTACGTCTCCCGTCCGCCCGTCCGGTTCCCGGACCGGCAGCGTCACGCCCAGCACCTCCACCTGGCCGCCGCCGTCGACGGCCCGGCCCGGCACCCGGTTCATGGTGCCGATGAACTCCGCGACGAAGTCCGTCGCGGGCCGCTCGTACAACTCGGTCGGAGTGGCGCACTGTTCGAGCCGGCCGCCGTTCATCACCGCGACCCGGTCGGCCATCGACAGCGCCTCCTCCTGGTCGTGCGTGACGAAGACCGTGGTGATGCCCAGCTCCAGCTGAAGCCGGCGGATCTCCTCCCGCAGCGTCACCCGCACCCGCGCGTCGAGCGCCGACAGCGGCTCGTCGAGCAGCAGCAGCCGGGGACGCAGCGCCAGCGCGCGGGCGAGCGCGACCCGCTGCTGCTGACCGCCGGAGAGCTGGTGCGGGAAGCGGTCGCCGTGGCCGGCGAGCCCCACCAGGTCGAGCAGTTCGGCGGCGCGGGCGCGCCGCTCGGCGCCCCGCACCTTGCGCATCCTCAGCCCGAACGCCACGTTGTCGGCGGCCGTGAGGTGCGGGAAGAGGCTGTACGACTGGAACACCATCGCCGTGTCACGGCGGTTGGCGGGCACCGGCACGATGTCCTCGCCGTCCAGCAGTACCTGACCCTCGTCGGGGCGCTCGAAGCCGGCGAGCACGCGCAACGCGGTCGTCTTGCCGCAGCCGGACGGCCCGAGCAGGGCGAGGAGTTCACCGGGCGCGACGTCGAGGTCGAGCCCGTCGAGCGCGACGGCGGAGCCGAACGTGCGGCGCAGTCCGCGCAGTTGGAGCGCCGTTCCCGTGCGGGCGGGTGCTTCGGCGACGGTCTTCGTCGTCATCGTGAGGTCTTTCCGTGTGAAGTGCGGGGAGCGCGGCGGCGGTTGCCCAGCGTGGTCAGCGCGAGCAGCAGCACCCAGGTGAGCAGCAGGCTCAGGAGCGACACCGCCACCGAGAGGCGGGCATCGGAGCCGGACGCCTGCACGATCCACACCGCGAAGGGCTGGAAGCCGAGCAGCGAGGCGACCGTGAACTCGCCGAGCACCAGCGCCAGCGTCAGGAACGAGGCGTTCAGGAGCGCGCCGCGCAGATTGGGCAGCACGGCCGAGACCAGCGCCCGGGGCCAGGACGCCCCGCAGTCCCGGGCGGCCTCGACCAGCATGCGTACGTCGACCGAGCGCAGCCCCGCGTCGAGGGAGCGGTGGACGAACGGCAGCGCCATCACGGCGTACGCGAGGACGAGCACGAACGGGAACGACGGGTTCTGCACGGCCACGAAGGTCTGGTACAGCGGGGTCGTCGACAGCTTCTCCGGACCCCAGCGCAGCACGGTCCCGAGGCCGGCGGTCAGCGCCACCGGCGGCACCACCAGCGGCAGCGTGCACACGACCTCCAGGACCGGCCGCAGCCGGGGCGCGGAGAGCCGGGCCGCGACCGCCGCCGGGATGGTGACGAGCAGGACGAGCGCGACGGTCGCCGCCGCGAGCCCCAGCGACAGCAGCAGACTGCCCGTGAAGCCGGGAGCGGCGAAGATCCGCGTGTACGAGGAGAGGGTGAGCCCCTGCCCGGGGATGTCCAGGGTGAACACGGCCGACGCGAGCAGTGGCACCAGGAAGTAGACCCCCGCGAGAAGGAGGACGACCGGACGTCCTAGGCGAGCCATCGGGTGCTCCTTCGCTGGAGGGGGAGGTGGACGGCCATCACGAGCGCCGCGACCACGACCATGTCGAGGCTCAGTGCGAGCGCCACGTTCTCCTGGCCGACCAGGACGTTGCCGGAGAGCGCGTCCGCGATCTGCAGGGTGACCAGCGGCACGGAGCTGCCGACCATCGCCGCCGCCGTCGCGTACGCGGCGAACGCGCTGCCGAAGAGCAGCACGAAGCCGCCGAGCAGGGACGGCAGCAGCACCGGGATGCCGACATGGCGCCAGTACTGCCAGGTCGTCGCGCCGTTGTCGTGGGCCGCCTCGCGCCACTGGACGCGCAGCCCGTCGAGCGCGGGTGCCACGGTCAGCACCATCAGCGGGACCAGGAAGTACAGGTAGGTCAGGGCGAGGCCCCAGAACCCGTACAGCGACCAGCCGTGGTCGTCCAGGCCGAGCTTGGTGGTGAGCACGCCCGCGTTGCCGAGGGTGGCGACGAAGGCGAAGGCGAGCGGGACGCCGCCGAAGTTCGCGAGCACCCCTGAGGCGGTGAGCACGGCCTCGCGCAGCGCCCGTCCGCGCGAGGAGACCACCGCCTGGGCCAGGAACAGCCCGAAGACCGTGCCCGCGGCGGCGGTGAGCGCGGAGAGCTCGACGCTGCCGAGCAGCGCGGTGGCGTACGCGCCGCCCAGGGACCGCGACACGTTGTCGAGGCCGTACCCGCCGTCGGTGACGGTGAAGGCACCGTCGGCCATGGCGAGCGCGGGGAGCCCGAAGGCCAACGCCACGAGGAGGAGCAGCGGGAGGGCGGCGAGCCAGCCGAGGGACCGCCGCCCGCGTGCCGCCCGTGTGGGGCGCGGGGCGGGAGCCGGGGCCGTGGCGGAGCCGTCGGTCATGGGGGAACCGGCGGCTCCGGCGGTCCCGGCGATCTCGGCGTTCCCGGCGGCCAGGTCGTCGGCCGGGCCGGGCCCCGCCGGGGCGGCCGGGCGCGCGGTGGGCGCGCCGACTGCCCCGGACGAGGTGGTGGAGGAGTGCGGAGTCATCGAGGCGTCACCCGGAGACGGCCGCGGCCCAGCCCTGCGCCAGGGTCTCCTTGGCCTTGGCGGTCTGCTGCTCGGTGGGGAACTTCGGGGTGCCCGCGACCTTCGGCAGCGCCGCGGCGGCCGTCTTGTCGAGGGTGCCGTCGGCCTCCATGGCCGGCATCAGGACGGGCCGGGCGTGACCCTTGAGCCACAGGTTCTGTCCCTCGGCGCTGTACAGGTACTCCTGCCACAGCCGGGCGGCCGCCGGGTGCGGGGCGTCCTTGTTGATGGCCTGCGAGTAGAACTGGGCGTAGACGCCGTCCGTGGGCACGGAGACCTTCCAGTCGATGCCCTTGGACGCGAACTGCTCGGCGTAACCGGAGTTCAGGTAGTCCCAGTCGATCGAGATGGGCGTCTCGCCCTTCTCGATCGTGGCGGGGGTCGACTCGACGGGGTTGTAGTTGCCGTTCTTCTTCAGCTTGCCGAAGAAGTCGATGCCCGGCTGGATGTCGTCGAACGAGCCGCCGTTCGCGAGCGCCGCCGCGTAGACGCCGCCGAAGGCCGAGCCGGACTTGGTCGGGTTGCCGTTGAGGGCGACCTTGCCCTTGTACTCGGGCTTGAGCAGGTCGGCGAAGGTCTGCGGGCAGACCTTGACGCGCTTGGCGTCGCAGCCGATGGAGACGTAGCCGCCGTAGTCGTTGAACCAGCGGCCCTCGGCGTCACGCTGCGTCTCGGGGATCTTGCCGAAGGCGGCGACCTTGTACGGGGCGGTCAGACCCTGCTCGCCGGCGGCCTGCGCGAAGGAGGCGCCGAGGTCGAGCACGTCGGGGGCGCGGTCCTGTCCCTTACGGGACTTCACCGCGTTGATCTCGTCCTGGCTGGAGCCGTCGGGGTTCTCGACGTTCACCTTGATGCCGTACTTCGCGGTGAAGCCGTCGATGATCGCGCCGTAGTTCGCCCAGTCGCGCGGGATGGCGATCGCGTTGAGCGTGCCCTCCTTCTTCGCGGCGGCGACCAGGGCGTCCATGCCGCCGGCCTCGGTGGCGGAGGTCGCGGTGGCGAGGTTCTTCCCGTCGGCGCCTGCGGCGCCCTTCGTGGGGGCGGCGCCGCAGGCGGTGAGCGACAGGGCGGTCAGACCGAGGGCGCCGAGCAGGACGGCGGCGCGGGCAGGGGAGGTCACGCGTACTCCATGGGGAAGGGGAGCGGGGCCAAGATGTATGAACAACTGTTGTCCATACAACTCCTGCATTACGGGGTGTCACGATGACCCCTCGGTGAACGCGAGACGAAGCCCGCCCTGCGATTCCCGGGCGGAACGGGTTACCGACGAGTTGGCGGCCGCGGCGGCCGCCACGGCGACGGGCGGGCGCCGCGCGAGGACGGCGCCGTCGACGGCCTGCACGCGGCAGCCAGGGTGGGGGAGGCCCGTCCGGCACCGGGCGCGACCATCGGCCCCGCGACGGCGTTCGCGTGGGTGGAGGTCAACGGCATCGCGGGGCCGTCCACTCGAGCCGGTTCCTGACCCGGGGGTCCTTGATGTACTCGACGGCGGCGAGCGCGGTGTCCCGGGCGGTGCCCTCGGGGTCCCCGTCGGCGAGGATCCCCGCCAACACCTCGACCGCGCGCGGATCCTGACGCATCGCGAGCCCCCGGGCGGCCTCGGCCGCGGTGTCCTCGTCGTCGTCCGCGAGCCGCGCCGCGAGCGCCTCCCGCAGGACGGGGGTGTCCTCGGGCACCTCCGCGAGCGCGAGCGTCGCCCAGTCCCGTACCCCGTGGTCGTGGTCCCGGCTCAGCGCGACCAGCGTCGCAACGGCCACCGGGTCCCCGGCGGGCACCGGCCCGGTCAGCGCGCACCCGAGGGCCCGCCGCACCTCGACGTCCGGGTGCGCGGCAAGCCCCAGCAGTTCGGGCAGCGCCTCCGGTTCCCCGTACTGCCCGAGCGCGACGACGACCGAGAGGGCGGGCTCACGCCCCGTGCCCCGGGCGGCCTCCGCCGCCAGGTGGCGCAGTATCGGAAGGCCCCGGGGCGTGAAGCGGCCGAGGGCGCCCAGGACGCGGGCGCCGAGGGCGCGGCGCAGCGGGTCCGTACTCGCGCACCACGCCGACGCGGCCCGGAAGGACTCCTCGTCGTCACGCGCGCCCAGCGCCCGGACCGCCTCCTTCCAGTCGTCCAGCTCCGGGTCCCCGCACCGCAGGGCCCGCCCGGCGAGCTCCTCGGGCGGAACCCGTACACCCAGCGCGCTCTCCAGGAGCGTGGCGATCGCCGCGTGCCCGGTCTGCTGCTCGTTCCCCCTGCTCGGCGCCCCGTCCGCGCGCAGTACGTCGACGACGACGGTCACCCCGCCGTCCTCGCGCACGCGCCGCACGACGACGTCGGGCCGGGCCCCGGCCGCCGCCCCCGAGCCGTCGTCCCCGCCCGCCCCGAGCAGGCCGCGTCGCAGTTCGTCCTCGATGTCCACGCCGATCCAGCGCCGTGCCTCGCGCAGCGCGTCCTCGGCCGGGCCCGCGCCGAACTCCAGGAGCGCCCGCACGCTCGGGGTCGAGCCGCGGCGCGCCGCCGCCACCAGCGGCGGCAGGCCGTCCGGGCCCGGACGGCTCGGCGCGGCGCCGTGTTCGAGCAGGATCCGTACCGTCTCCGCGTGCCCCAGCCGCACCGCCCAGTCCAGGGCCGTGAACCCGTACGCCTCCACCTGGTCCGCCGCCGCCCCCGCGGCCAGCAGCGCCCGCACCACCTCCGCGTGCCCGCCGCAGGCCGCCCCGCACAGCGGCAGGTCCCCCGCCTTCTCGCCGCTGCCCCGCGCGGGATCCGCCCCGGCGGCCAGCAGGAGCCGGACGATCCCCGGCTCGTTCGCGACGGCCGCCCGGTACAGCACGGTCTCCCCGTCCTCCGCGTCGGTCGTCTCGGGGGAGACCCCGGCCCGCAGGGCCCGCACCACGGCGTCGGCCCCTTCGTGCAATGCGTCGAAGAGCGTGCTCATGCAGGGACCTTCACCCGCCGGACCCGTACGACGCAAATGAGTTGAACGCCCCGGTCGCGCCCCTTACGCGTCGCACTCCAGGACCGTCCCGCACACCCCGCACCTGGCACGGACCCGTCGCCCCGCCGGCACCCGCAGGCGCTGCCGGCACACCGGGCACGGGAAGGAGACCCGGGCCGAGGCCCCGCTGCCCTCGAAGGCGTACGGAGCGTCCGCCGCCGCCCGCCCGTAGCGGCGGTCCTTCGCGTACCGGTGCCGCGCCGCCCACCCGGCCGCCGCCAGCGGGGGCCGCCGGGCGTCCCGCGCCGCCTCCTCGCGCCCCCGGGTCCACGCCTCGTACGCCCGCGGACTGGTGAACCACGGCGAGGGATCCTCCCCGAACACCTCCGCCCGCTTGGCCAGCACGTACCCGAACTCCTCCGGCGTCAGGTACCCCAGCTTCTGGCTGGACATCCCGTCCTCCCGGAACGCGTCGAGCAGCAGCCAGCCTGCCCCCAGATAGGCGGTCACCACATCGGTGAGGATCTCGTTGTCCCGGGTGCCGGGGAAGCCGAGATCGAGGCGGTGCAACAGCACGTGGGTGATCTCATGGGCGAGCGCGGCGCCCACGTCCCTGCGGTGGTCGCGGAAGCGGTCGTTCAGCTCGATGAAGTACTCGGGGCCCTCCGCCAGTTCCACGGCCGCCGCGTGCTCCATCTGACGGAAGCTCACGATCACCCGCGCCTCCGGCAGCCGCAGATGGTGCACCAGGGCCTTCGCCACCCGCTGCGCACCGAGGTGGAGGTCGTCCTCGTCGGAGAAGGCGACGGCCGCCGGGAGCACGCTCGCCGCGTACTGCCGTACCCCGTCCGCCGAGAGCCGACGGTACAGCGCGGTGATCGAGGCACGGACCGTGGCGAGGTGCGGGAACCCGTGGACCACGGGGTCGGCTCCGCTTCCGTTCGGCACGCGGCACCCCCTTTCCACCCCCACTGTACGAGTCCCCGCGGCGCCACGATTCTGGCCGAAATCGCGCCCTTGTGGCCCCCTGCGGGGGCTGTCCATAATCCGGACCAAGCCTTGACGCGCACATGCCATCAAGGCCAACCCCCCATGAAAGGCAGACACTTGATGAAGAACAAGTTCGTCCGCGCCCTCCAGAGAATCGCCGCGGCCGGCGCCGTCGTCCTCGCCGCCGTCAGCCTCCAGCCCTCCACCACCGCCTCCGCCGCGCCCGCCCCGGTCGTCGGCGGAACCCGCGCCGCCCAGGGCGAGTTCCCCTGGATGGTCCGGCTCTCCATGGGCTGTGGCGGCTCGATGCTGACCCCGCAGATCGTCCTCACCGCCG
Organism: Streptomyces sp. NPDC054975; assembly: GCF_053609105.1. NCBI lineage: Bacteria > Bacillati > Actinomycetota > Actinomycetes > Kitasatosporales > Streptomycetaceae > Streptomyces > Streptomyces sp. NPDC054975. The sequence goes on along the minus strand of NZ_JBSGWV010000009.1, from coordinate 122,204 downwards.
CCCACTGCGTGAGCGGCTCCGGCAACAACACCAGCATCACCGCCACCGTCGGAGTCGTGGACCTGAACTCCTCCGCCGCGATCAAGGTCCGCTCCACCAAGGTCCTCCAGGCCCCCGGCTACAACGGCAGCGGCAAGGACTGGGCCCTGATCAAGCTGGCCTCGCCGATCACCTCGGTGCCCACCCTCAAGATCGCCGAAACGACCGCGTACAACAGCGGCACGTTCACCGTCGCCGGCTGGGGCGCCGCCCGCGAGGGCGGCGCGCAGCAGCGCTACCTGCTCAAGGCGACCGTCCCGTTCGTCTCCGACACCGAGTGCAAGAAGGCCTACGGCAGCGACCTCATCGCGGGTGAGGAGATCTGCGCCGGCTACCCGCAGGGCGGCGTCGACACCTGCCAGGGTGACTCCGGCGGCCCGATGTTCCGCCGCGACAACGCCGGTGCCTGGATCCAGGTCGGCATCGTGAGCTGGGGCCAGGGCTGCGCACGCCCGAACTACCCCGGCGTGTACACCGAGGTCTCCACCTTCGCCGCGCAGATCAAGTCCGCGGCGGCGAGCCTCTAGTACGACCGGAAGGAGCGGGTACGGGACGCCGCCCCGTACCCGCTCCTTCCGTACGACCCTCCCGTACGACCCCTCTACTACGAGACCTCCCGTACGGCTCCTCCCGTACGGCGCCTCTGCTACGCGACCCCTCCGTACGGCTTCTCCCGTACCGCTCCTCACACGAGTCGCACCGACTCCGCCGCCCCGCCCTCCAGTTCGAGGGCCCACACCTCGTTGGCGCCTTCCCGGAGCACCGGGCCCGGTACGAACAGCGAGTCCTGCGGGCCGACACTCCAGTACCGGCCCAGGCAGAAACCGTTCACCCATACGAAGCCCCGCGTCCCGCCCGGCAGCGACAGCGCCGCGTCCCCCGGGCCGGCCACCTCCACCACGGCCCGGTACAGCCCCGGACCCGGCAGCGCTCCACCGGGCCCGGCGGCCGCCGCCACCTCCCCGGGCGCCGCCACCGCCCGGAACGGCACCTTCGCGACCGCCTCCGTCTCGAACGCGTCCACCCGCAGTCCCCGGGCCCGTACCCCGTGCACGTACTGTCGCTCGTGCCGGACCCCGCCCGTGATCCCCTTCGGCTCCGCCTGCCGAGGCCCGTAGTTGACCCGCCCCAGCGACTCCACCCACAGCTCCACCACCGCAGGGCCCGCCACCGGCTCCGGCAGCGCCTCGTCCTCCTGAGCCAGCACCCCCGCCCGCACCCCGTCCACGTACACCACCGCGCGGTCCCGCAGACCGGTCACGACCAGCGGATACGGCTGCCGTGGCCCGGGAACCTCCAGCCGGTACCGCACCAGACCCCGGTCCACGCCCAGCTCCTCGAACGTCGGCGGCACCGGCGACACCGACTCCTCGTCCCCCAGAACCTCCAGGACCTCCGCGAGCGGCGCCCACTCCGCCAGGCCCGCCTCCACCGGCCCCGCGATCCGCGCCGGCGGTTCCGGCACCTCCGGCAGCGGCCCCTCCGCGTACTCCGCCAGCACCTCGCGGAACCGCCAGAACTTCTCCGTCGGCAGCCCCGCCTCGTCGACCGGGGCGTCGTAGTCGTACGAGGTGACCGTCGGCCGCAACGCACCCTCGTGCGCCTCACCGGACCGGTTCGCCCCCGCCCAGCCCGCGAAGTTCGTCCCCCCGTGCGCCATGTAGACGTTCACCGACGCCCCGCACTCCAGGATCTCCCGCAGCGCCGCCGCCGCGTCCCCCGCGTCCCGTACGGAATGCTCCGTACCCCAGTGGTCGAACCAACCGCACCAGAACTCCATGCACATCAACGGCCCCGACGGCCGGTGCCGCCGCAGTACCGCGAACGCCTCCCGCGCGCCCGAGCCGAAGTTCGCCGTCGCCAGCACCCCCGGCACCGAACCGCCCGTCAGCATGTGGTCCTCCGGGCCGTCCGAGGTGAACAGCGGCACCTCCACCCCGCAGTCGAGCAGCAGATCCGCGACCCGCCGCAGATACGCCTGGTCCGAGCCGTAACTCCCGTACTCGTTCTCCACCTGGACCATCACCACCGGTCCGCCCCGGCCGATCTGCCGCTCCACCACCTGCGGCAGCAACCGGCGGAACCACCGCTCCACATGCCCCAGATACTCCGCGTCGTCCGTCCGCACCCGCCGCCCGAGCCGCCCCGTCAGCCAGTGCGGCAGCCCGCCGTTCTCCCACTCGGCGCAGATGTACGGACCCGGCCGCACGATCGCCCACATCCCGGCCGCCGCCACCGCGTCCAGGAACCGCCCCAGCGCCCCCACGTCCCCGTACCGGCCCGGCCGCGGCTCGTACAGATTCCACGGCACGTACGTCTCCACACACGTCAGGCCCATCGCCCGGAGCATCCCCAGCCGATGACCCCACTGCTCCTCGTGCACCCGGAAGTAGTGCAGCGCCCCCGACAGCAGCCGCACCGGCCGGCCGTCCAGAAGAAAATCCTCGTCACCCACAGCGAACGTGCTCATGGCCTCACCTTCGCCCTCTGGCGGCGGAGGGGTCCATGGACAAAGATCGTCGCTGTTTGGACGGAAGACGAGAGAGCGGTTGACGGACGAGGCGTCGCAGGAAAGGCAGGAAACGGCCGATGTACCACACCTGGATGCGTTACTTCACGCCCAGCCCGGTCCACCACCGCCTCGGGCTCGTCTGCCTGGGCGTCGGACTCCAGCACGGCACCCTGCCCACCGTCGGCCCCCGCACCCTCGACCACCACGTGGCCGTCGTCGTCAGCGCCGGCGGCGGCTGGTACCGGGGCCCCGACGGCCGCCGCACCGCCATCACCGCCCCCGCCCTGATCTGGCTCACCCCCGGCGTGCCCCACCACTACTCCGCCGACCCCGACACCGGCTGGGACGAGGCCTTCGTCGACTTCGCCGGACCCGCCACCACCACCTACACGGAACTCGGCTACATCGAACCCGACCGCCCCGTCGTCCCCCTCTCCGACGCCGCCGCCCCCCGCGCCGCCATCGGCCGCATCGCCCGCGCCGCCCGCCGCGGCAACCCCCTCCTCGAAGTCGAGACCGGCGCCGCCGTCCACGAACTCCTCGTCGCCCTGCGCCGCGCCCGCGCCGACACCAACGCCGACGGCGACCCCGTCCTCACCACCCTCGCCCGCGACGCCTTCCAACCCCTGTCCGTCGCCGAACACGCCGCCCGGCACGGCATGACCCAGGCCGAACTCCGTACCGCAGTCCGCCGCGCCGCAGGCTGCAGCCCCAAGGACTACCTGCTCACCATCCGCCTCGGCCGCGCCAAGGAACTCCTCGCCGCCACCGAACTGCCCGTCGCCGCCGTCGCCCGCCGCGTCGGCTACGACGACCCCGCCTACTTCTCCCGGCTCTTCACCCGCCGCGTCGGCACCGCCCCCGTCCGCTTCCGCGAACAGCAGGGCAGGGCCGTCCCCGGCGGCTGGAGCAACCGGATCCCGGATCCCGAACACCCACCGACGATCGCCACCCGACCCGTCTAAGCTCGCTGCTCATGAGTGAGATCGACGAGTCCGTCACCGCGGAACTGACCCGGCTGCGCGAAAGCATCGACAACATCGACGCGGCGGTCGTCCACATGCTCGCCGAACGTTTCAAGTGCACCCAGCAGGTCGGCGTCCTCAAGGCCCGCCACCAGCTGCCGCCCGCCGACCCGGCGCGCGAGGCCCGCCAGATCGCCCGGCTGCGGGAACTCGCCGAGAGCGCGAAACTGGACCCGGCGTTCGCCGAGAAACTCCTGAACTTCATCATCGCCGAGGTCATCCGCCACCACGAGACCATCGCGGACGGAGCACAGCCATGAACCGCGTCACCGTCTTCACCCTCGGCGGCACCATCTCGGCCCGAGGCGGCGACGCCACCCGCCTGACGGGAACGGAGGTCCTCGCGGGCCTTGGCTTCGGGGGAGCCGGGGCAGCTGGGGGAGTAGAGCCGGCTGGGGCAGCCGGGGCAGCTGGCGGACCCGGGCCGGCAGGGGTAGGTGGGCCGGCTGGGGGCGCCGGGGCAGCTGGGGGACCCGGGCCGGTTGGGGGAGCCGGGGGCGCCGGCGGGATGGCGGACGCCGGGGCCACACGGGGTGCGACGGGCGCACCCGCCCCCCTCCCTGCCGACCTCGACGTCGAACTGCGCGACTTCCGCCGCCTCCCCAGCTCCTCCCTCACCTACGAGGACCTCGCCGCCCTCGCCCACGAGGTCCGCGAGACCGTCGCCACCGGCTCCGGCGTCGTCGTCGTGCAGGGCACCGACACCCTGGAGGAGACCGCCTTCCTCCTCGACCTGCTCTGCGAGACACCCCGGCCCGTCGTCGTCACCGGCGCCATGCGCCGCCCCGACCTGCCCGGCGCCGACGGCCCCGCCAACCTCGCCGCCGCGATCACCGTCGCCGCCGACCCCGGCTGCGCGGGCCTCGGCGTCCTCGTCGTCCTCGCCGACGAGATCCACGCCGCCCGCCTCGCCCGTAAGACCCACACCACGTCCGTCACCACCTTCGCCTCCCCGGGCGCCGGACCGCTCGGCACCGTCGTCGAGGGCGAGCCCCGCATCCTCCTCCGCCCCGCCGTCACCAGCGCCATCCACCCCCTCCGCTTCGACCCGGCCGTACGGATCGCCCTCGTCAACCTCTCCCTCGGCGACCGAGGCGAACTCCTCGAAGGCATCGACTCCCGTTACGACGGCCTCGTCCTCGCCGCCTTCGGCGCCGGCCACGCCCCCGCCTGGCTCGTCGACCCCCTGGAACGGCTCGCCACCCGCATCCCCGTCGTCCTCGCCTCCCGCACCGGCGCCGGCGCGACCCTCACCCGCACCTACCGAGGCCCCGGCTCCGAGTACGACCTCCTGCACCGCGGCCTCATCCCCGCCGGCCCCCTCGACCCCGCCAAGGCGCGCCTCCTCCTCCACGCCCTGCTCTCCACCGGCGCCAAGAGCCCCACCGGCTACGACCGCCCCGGCATCACCGCCGCCTTCGCCCACGTCACCGGCACCGGCCGCGCCTGAAGCCGAGGGGGGGGTGACACACCGGGACACGACGCCCGACCCCACTTCCAAGCCGACGCCGCCCCCACCCGGACCCGTCCCACCCGACCCGCTCCCACCGGACCCGCCCCACCGGGCCCACTCCCACCCGGACCCGTCCCACCGGACCCGTCCCGCCCGGCACCGCCCCACCGGGCCCACTCCCACCCGGAGCCGCTCCCACCCGGAGCCGCTCCCACCCGGACCCGTCCCACCGGACCCGTCCCGCCCGGCACCGCCCCACCGGGCCCACTCCCACCCGGAGCCGCTCCCACCCGGACCCGCCCCACTCCCACCCGACCCCACTCCCACCGGGGGCCGTTCCCACCCGGGCCCCCTTCCATCCGACCCCCGGGCCTGGCAACCCCACCCCCCCGCCGCTGAGCTCTCAGCGGAACCCCCGTGCCCCACCCCCACCCCATCGGGCAGCATGGGCCACATGCCCGTACTGACGCGCGACGAAGCGCAGACCCGTGCCCAGCTCCTCGACGTCCAGCACTACACGGTCGACCTCGACCTCACCACCGGCGACGAGACCTTCGCATCCACAAGCGTCATCCGGTTCACCGCCCGGGACGCCGGTGACACCTTCGTCGAGCTGAAGCCCGTCACGCTCCACTCCGCCACCCTGGACGGCACCCCCCTCGACCCGGCCACGCTCGCCGACAACCGCCTCCCCCTCAGCCTCACCCAGGGCGAGCACGAGCTCCGCGTCGTCACGACCATGCGCTACAGCCGCACCGGCGAGGGCATGCACCGCTTCACCGACCCCACCGACGGCGAGGCGTACGTCTACACCCAGCTCTTCATGGAGGACGTCCAGCGCGTCTTCGCCGCCTTCGACCAGCCCGACCTCAAGGCCGTCTTCGAGATCGGAGTCAAGGCCCCCGACGGGTGGACCGTCCTCTCCAACGGCATCACCGAGCAGCAGCCCGACGGCCACTGGCAGGCCGCCCCCACCCCGCTGCTCTCCACCTACTTCGTCTGCGTGGCCGCCGGCCCCTGGCACTCCGTCCGCACCGAACACGCCGGACTGCCCTTCGCCATCCACTGCCGCCGCTCCCTCGCCCCCCACCTCGACGCCGACGCCGACGAGATCCTCGACATCACCAAGGCCTGCTTCGACCGCTTCCACGAGAAGTTCGACGAGCCTTACCCCTTCGACTCGTACGACCAGGCCTTCGTACCCGAGTTCAACGCGGGCGCCATGGAGAACCCCGGACTCGTCACCTTCCGCGACGAGTTCGTCTACCGCTCCGCCGTCACCGTCACCGAACGCCAGACCCGCGCCATGGTCATCGCCCACGAGATGGCCCACATGTGGTTCGGCGACCTCGTCACCCTGCGCTGGTGGGACGACATCTGGCTCAACGAGTCCTTCGCCGAGTACATGGGCTACCAGACCGTCAACGAAGCCTGCTCCGACCGCTTCCCCGACACCTGGATCGACTTCGGCATCGAGCGCAAGGCCTGGGGTTACGACGCCGACCAGCGCCCCTCCACCCACCCCGTCGCCCCCGACCCCGACGCCGTCCCCGACACCGCCTCCGCACTCCTCAACTTCGACGGCATCTCCTACGCCAAGGGCGCCTCCGCCCTGCGTCAACTCGTCGCCTGGATGGGGGAGAAGGACTTCCTCGCCGGCATCAACACCCACTTCAAGCGGCACCGGTTCGGCAACGCCACCCTCGCCGACTTCATCGACAACCTCGCCTCCGCCACCGACCGCGACGTCCACGCCTGGGCCGACCAGTGGCTGCGCACCACCGGCGTCGACACCCTCACCGCCGAACTCGGCGGCGACGAGACCCGCACCACCCTCACCGTCCACCACCACGGCAGCCGCCCCCACCGCGTCGCCGTCGGCGTGTACGACCGCGACCTCGTCGACGGCCGCCGCCTCGTCCCGCGCGAACGCCTGGAGATCGACGTCCCCCAGACCGCGCCCCTGGACCTGCCCGGCCCGCGCCCCGCGCTCGTCGTCCTCAACGAAGGCGACCTCACCTACGCCAAGGTCCGCCTGGACGACACCTCCCTGGAGACCGCCCTGCGCGGCCTCTCCGGCATCCCCGACGCCCTCACCCGTGCCGTCGTCTGGAACACCCTCCGCGACATGGTCCGCGACGGCGAACTGGACCCCGGCACCTACCTGACCACGGCCGAGACCCACCTTGCCGAGGAGACGGACCTCGCCATCGTGCAGGGAGTCCTCGCCTTCGCCCGCACCCAGATCGCCGACCGCTACATCTCCCTCGACGAGCGCCCCGCGGCACTCGCGCAGCTCACCTCCCTGGCCCGCACCCTCATCCGCCACACCGAGGACGGCGACGCCCCCGGACTGCGCCTCACCGCCGTCCGTACGTTCATCAGCAGCGCCACCCAGCCCGACGCCATCGCCGGCTGGCTCGCCGACGGAACCGTCCCCGGCGGCCCCGAGATCGACCCGGAACTGCGCTGGCGCATCCTCGCCCGGCTCGCCGTCCTCGGCGCCGTCGACGAGCCCGCCATCGCCGCCGAACTCGACCGCGACCCGAGCGCCACGGGCCAGGAGGGCGCCGCCCGCTGCCGCGCCGCCCTGCCCACCCCGGAGGCGAAGGCGGCCGCCTGGTCCCGCCTCTTCGACACCGACGACCTCTCCAACTACCTCTTCACGGCCACGGCCCAGGGCTTCTGGCAGCCCGAACAGGCCGACCTGGTACGGGAGTACGTCCCTCGCTTCTACCCGGCGGCCACCGCCCTCAGCGCCCGCCGAGGCCCGGCCATCGCCGAAGCAGCCGGCCGCCACGCCTTCCCGGCGTACGCGATCGACCAGGACTCCCTGACCCTGGGCGAATCCCACCTCACCGACCCGGCCCTCACCCCCGCCCTCCACCGCAAACTCACCGACCAACTGGCCGACCTCCACCGAGCCCTGAACATCCGCAAGGCGTAAGGACCCGGGCGTGCACCACGGGGGCGGGGCCTTGTCCAGGCCCCGTCCCCCGTTCGGGTTGCTCCGCCGGCATCGCCGGACAAACCCAGAAAACCCCCGGCAAGCTCTGGCCCATGCGTGCCGAGCCCACCCCGCCACCCCTCGCGACCGACGCCGCCGCCCTGCGCCCCCTCCTGGAGACCGCCGTCACCGCCCTCCACGAGGGCGCGGCCGCACGCGGCGGCCCGATCCCGCCCGGCGGCCCGGACCACGTCACCGCCCGCGTGCGCGAGGCCCTCGGAGAGCCGCTCCCACCCCACGGCACGGACCCCTCCGCCGCCCTCCACACCCTCACCCGCGCCCTCGCGGAAGGCGCCGCCGACCCCTCCCACCCCCTCTGCGCCGCCCACCTCCACACCCCACCCCTCGCCCTCGCCGCCGCCGCGGACCTGGCCGCCTCCGTCCTCAACCCCTCCATGGACTCCTGGGACCAGGCCCCCGCGGCCTCCGCCCTGGAAGCCCTGGTCACGGAGGCCCTGGCCACCGAGGTGTACCCAGGCACCCCCCAAGCCCATCCCACCCCCCAAGCCCGTCCCACCCCACAAGCCCCATCCACCCCCACCGCTCCATCCACCCCCAGCGCCTCATCCACCCCCAGCGCCTCATCCACCCCCAGCGCCTCACCCACCCCCAGCGCCTCACCCACCCCCAGCGCCCTCGTCACCACCGGCGGTACCGAGGCCAACCAGCTCGCCCTCCTCCTCGCCCGCGAGCGACACGGCCCCGGCCATACCGTCCAGACCGTCGTCGGCGCCAACGCCCACCACTCCTTCCGCCGCGCCGCCTGGCTCCTCGGCCTCCCCGAGCCGGTCACCGTGCCCACTCCCAACGGCACCCTCGACCCCGTCGCCCTCCACGAGGCCCTCACCGACCTCCACGGCCACGGCTCCCTCCTCGTCGCCGCCACCGCCGGCACCACCGACACCGGCCGCATCGACCCCCTCCCCGAGATCGCCGACCTCTGCGACGCCCACCACGCCGACCTCCACGTCGACGCCGCCTACGGCGGCCCCCTCCTCTTCAGCGACACCCACCGCCACCTCCTCACCGGCCTGGAGCGCGCCCGCACCGTCACCCTCGACCTGCACAAACTCGGCTGGCAGCCCGTCGCCGCCGGACTCCTCGCCGTACGCGACGCCCGAGACCTCACCGCCCTCTCCCACACCGCCGACTACCTCAACGCACCCGACGACACCGAAGCCGGCCTCCCCGACCTCCTCGGCCGCTCCCTCCGCACCACCCGCCGCCCCGACATCCTCAAGATCGCCGTCACGATGCGCGCGCTCGGCCGCAGCGGACTCGGGGCCCTCGTCGATCAGGTCTGCGCCCTCGCCCACCACCTCGCCGACCTCGTCGAGAAAACCCCCACCCTCCAGCTCTACGAGCGCCCCACCCTCACCACCGTCCTCTTCCGCCCCACCGACGCCGACGACACCACCGTCGCCGCCATCCGCCGCACCCTCCTCACCGAAGGCCGCGCCGTCCTCGGCCGCGCCCACGAGGACGGCCGGCTCTGGCTCAAAGTCACCCTCCTCAACCCCCACGCCACCCCCGGCGACCTCCAGCACCTCCTCGACCTCGTGAACCTCGCGGAAGGCAGCACCGACCGATGACCGGCAGCACCCCCCCACGCCCCCGCCACTCCCCACACGACCCCGACCAGCCCCACGACCTGGTCGGCATCGGCATCGGCCCCTTCAACCTCTCCCTCGCCGCCCTCGCCCACGGCGTCCCCGGCGGCCTCGCCACCGCCTTCTACGAGCAGAGCCCCGCCTTCCACTGGCACCCCGGCCTCCTCATCGAAGGCGCGACCCTTCAAGTCCCCTTCCTCGCCGACCTCGTCACCCTGGCCGACCCCACCAGCCCCTGGTCCTTCCTCAACTACCTCCGCACCCGCGACCGCCTCTACCCCTTCTACTTCGCCGAGAGGTTCCACACCCAGCGCGCCGAGTACGACGCCTACTGCCGCTGGGTCAGCGACCAGCTCCCCGGCCTGCACTTCGCCCACCAGGTCGACTCCGTCCGCTGGAACCCCGAACGCGCCCTCTTCGAAGTCGACTTCACCCAACTCGACGCCGACGGCGAAGCCGAAGCCCTCGGCCGCGCCTACACCCGCAACGTCGCCCTCGGCGTCGGCACCGAACCGTACGTACCCGAACCCCTCAGACCACTCGCCGACGCCCCCCACGTCCCCGTCATCCACTCCGCCGACTACCTCCACCACCGTGAACGGCTCCTCGCCGCCGAACACGTCACCGTCATCGGCTCAGGACAGTCCGGCGCCGAGATCTTCCTCGACCTCCTCCGCGCCCGCCCCGCCGGAGCCGAGAAGATCCACTGGCTCGCCCGGACCGAAGCCTTCGCCCCCATGGAGTACTCCAAGCTCGGCCTGGAACACTTCACCCCCGACTACACCCGCTACTTCCACTCCCTTTCCGAACCCACCCGCAACGAACTCGTGCCCCGTCAATGGCAGTTGCACAAAGGCATCGACGCCGACACGATCGCCGCCATCCACGACGAGCTCTACCGACGCACCCTCCACGGCGGCTGGCCCGACGCCGTCCTCACCCCCGGAGTCCGCGTCCGCACCGCCGGCCGCGTCGCCACCACCAAGGTCGAACTCCACCTGGAACACACCCAGCAGGCCACCCGCACCCGCCTCACCACCGACGCCGTCGTCCTCGCCACCGGCTACCGCGAACGCCCCGTCGACCGCATGCTCGCCGGACTCGACCCCTACCTCCGCCACGACTCCGCCGGACGCGCGAAGATCGACACCGAGTTCCGCCTCGTCCTCGACGAATCGGTCACCGGCTCCGTCTACGTACAGAACGCCGAGAAGCACACCCACGGCGTCGGCGCCCCCGACCTCGGCCTCGCCGCCTGGCGCAGCGCCACGATCCTCAACGCCCTCACCGGCAAAGAGCCCTACCCGCTGCCGCGCCGCACCGCCTTCACCACCTTCGGCCTGGAACGACGAGAGGCGCCACGCATCCCGGCCCAAAGCCAGGAGCTGACGCCTCTCACACAGGACAGCTAGCGGACAAGCAGCGGACTGCTAGAAGACCGGCACACCGTCGCGGGTCAGCTTCCAGTCCACCGACGCGAACTGGCCCGGGTCGATCGAACCCTTCGCCTTCACCCACTGAATGATCGTGTTACGGATCTCGTCCGAATTGGCCCACAGCTGCTTGGCGTTGGCCACGTGCGGGAACGCACCACCGCCACTCGCACGGTAGTTGTTCACCGCCAGCACGAACCGAGCGGCCGGATCGACCGGCTTCCCCTCGAACGCCAGGTTCACGATCCGCGAACCCGCCGGCTTCGCGATGTCGATCTCGTACGACACCCCGTACACGGCGTCGTAGTTGTAGTCCGGCGTCCCGTTCGCGTTCGTCAGCTTCGCCGGATCCACCGGCGCGCCCGCCGGCGTCTGGACGTAGTACCGCGCCGAGAACTCCAGATAGTCCTTCAGCTGCGCACCCGTCAGCAGACGGGCCTCCAGAGTGTTCTCGAACGGGTAGAGCCCGGCCGCGTCCCGGATCGTGACCTGACCGGCCGGGATCGCCGCCGTACGCGAGAAGCAGGACGCCTGTGACAGCACCGGCAGGGCCGCGTACTCGCCACCCGCGAGCGCCGCCTTCACCGTGTCCGCCTGGACGTGGCTGATCAGATCGATGATCGGCTCGTCCTTCCACGGCGCGTCGGCCGTCGCCATCCTCGCCGAGGAGGTGCCGATGACCTGGTTGACGTACGCGACGACCTTCTTGTGCTCGTCCGCCAGCAGCCCGACGATCTCCGGGTCCTCCTCCACCGTGTTGGAGTTCAGCACCTGGGCACCGACCTTCTCCACGACCCAGCGGCCCTTCTCCCACACCAGATCGAAGTCGAAGAGGGTCAGCCGCTGCCCCCACTTCAGCGGCTCGGACAGCACGACGTCCTTGCCGGTCTCCTTGTTCACCACCCGGTACTCGGGTATCTCGGTGTGCGCGTGCCCGACCAGGATCGCGTCGATCCCGGGCACCTGCTCGGCGACCAGACCGGCCGCGTTCTCGATGTGCGGCAGCTGATCACCGTACGACGACGTCCCACTGGAACCACTGTGCGCCGACACGACCACCACGTCGGCGCCCATCGACCGAAGCTTCGGCACCCACTTCGCCGCCTGCTCCTCCAGCCCGGGAAAGACCATCTTGCCGGTGACATTGGCCTTGTCCCAGATGGCGATGCCCGGGTTGGTCAGGCCGAGTACCGCGACCTTCACATCCCGGCCGTGCGGAGTGCGCAGCCGGTGCATGCTGTACGGCGGGAACGCCGGCCGCAGCGTCTTCGCGTCGAGCGCGTTCGCGCCGAGCAGCGGGAAGTCGCACTGCTCCTCGAACTTCCGCAGCACCGGGATGCCGTAGTTGAACTCGTGGTTGCCGAGCGCCGCCGCGTCGTAGCCGATGGCGTTCATCGCCTGCGCCATCGGGTGGACCGGGCCGCCGACCTGCGTGATCGGGTCGACCTTCGCGTAGTAGTACGACAGCTGGGTGCCCTGGATGGTGTCACCGGCGTCGATGAGGAGCGTGTTGCACCTCCCCTTCGCCTCGCGCACCTGGTCGACGAGGGTGGAGATCTTCGCGAGGCCGACGTCGTTGTGCGCCTTGTCGTCGAACTCCTTGTCGGTGAAATAATCCCAGTTGAAGACATTTCCGTGCAGATCGGTCGTGCCCATCACCGTGAAGGAGTACCGCTTGACCGGCCTCGGGCGACCTCCAGCGGCCTGCGCCGGAGCGGCGGCGACCCCGGTGGTGAGGGCAGCTCCGGCCCCGACGGCGACAGAGCTCTCCAGGAACGTCCGACGGTTCAACGGCATGTCATCTCCTTGGTCCAGGCGTCGGCCCACTCGCGCACAACGCGCGTAGATTCTGGCCCAGGAGTTCACGGCCGCAACAGACCTTTCCGATTACGGAGTGGGAAAGTGTTCCGGACCGCACCCGACACCCGCACCCCACACCCACACCCGGAGGAGCCCACATGACGACCCCGCACCCCACCCCGGAAGCACCCCAAGTGGCCGTCCGAGGAGAGGCCCGACTCGAAGTCGAACCAGAAGTCGCCCGCATCGCCGTGACCGTAAGCGCCCGGGGCACGGACCGGACAGCAACCCTCACCGACCTCACACGACGCAACACACTCACGGTCGACCTCATCAAGACCTACGGGGACGCCGTCGAGAAACTCGAAACCGGCGCCTTCTCCATCACCCCGGAACCAGGCCGCCACGGCCGCGGCGAACGAGTCCGCGCCTACCACGGCCGCGTGCACCTCACCGCCGAACTCAACGACTTCACCGCCCTCGGCGAACTCACCACCCGACTCGCCGACCTCGAACTGACCCGAGTGGAAGGCCCCTGGTGGGCACTGCGCCCCGACTCCCCGGCATACGGCGAAGCACGCCGGCTGGCCGTCGGAGAGGCGGTCCAGCGGGCCCGCGAGTACGCGACCGCCCTCGGAACCACGCTCCACGCCCTTCTGGAACTCTCCGACACGGGCCTGGTCCCGCCGCCCACACCCATGGGCGGCAGCATGCGCATGGCCTTCGCGGCCGAGTCCGTCGACACACCCCCGTCACTCGACCTCGAACCCCAGCGTCAAACGGTCACCGCCGAAGTCATGGCCCGCTTCACGATGACCCCACCGACGCTCTGAGTGCGCTCATCGGAGCACCCACCCGCACAGATTCAAGACTTGTCAACAACCTTTCACGCAAAGGTTGTTGAACGGCCATGCCCGACCCCTCAACTACCCGCCGGTAAGCCCTAGGCTCGAACCATGCGCCGAGCGAAAATCGTTTGCACACTGGGGCCCGCCACCGACTCGTACGACCAGATCAAGGCACTGGTCGAAGCCGGAATGGACGTCGCCCGATTCAACCTCAGCCACGGCACCTACGCCGAACACGAGGAGCGCTACCAGCACGTACGCAAAGCCGCCGACGAGACCGGCCGCAGCATCGGCATCCTCGCCGACCTTCAAGGCCCGAAGATCCGCCTCGGCCGCTTCCGTGAAGGCCCCGTACTCCTTGAACGCGGCGACACCTTCACCATCACCGTCGAAGACCACGAAGGCGACCGAAACACCTGCGGCACCACCTACAAGGGCCTCGCAGGCGACGTCACCACCGGCGAACGCATCCTCGTCGACGACGGCCGCGTCACCCTCGAAGTCACCGGCGTCGACGGCCCCCGCGTCCACACCCGCGTCGTCGAAGGCGGCATGGTCTCCGACCACAAGGGCCTCAACCTCCCCGGCGTCGCCGTCTCCGTCCCCGCCCTCTCCGAAAAGGACATCGACGACCTCCGCTGGGCCCTGCGCACCGGCGCCGACATCATCGCCCTCTCCTTCGTCCGCAGCGGCCGCGACATCGAGGACGTCCACCGCATCATGGACGAAGAAGGCCGCCGCCTCCCCGTCATCGCCAAGGTCGAGAAGCCCCAGGCCGTCGACGCCATCGACGACATCGTCGCCGCCTTCGACGGCATCATGGTCGCCCGCGGCGACCTCGGCGTCGAAATGCCCCTCGAACAGGTCCCGATCGTCCAGAAGCGCGCGATCAAGCTCGCCAGGCGGAACGCCAAACCGGTCATCGTCGCCACCCAGATGCTCGACTCGATGATCGACAACTCCCGGCCCACCCGCGCGGAGGCCAGCGACGTGGCCAACGCGGTCATCGACGGCACCGACGCCGTCATGCTCTCCGGCGAGACCAGCGTCGGCCGCTACCCCATCGAAACGGTCCGCACCATGGGCCGCATCGTCGAAGCCGCCGAAGAGGACATCCTCGCCAAGGGCCTCCCGCCCCTCACGGAACGCAGCAAGCCCCGCACCCAGGGCGGAGCCGTCGCCCGCGCCGCCGCCGAGATCGGCGACTTCCTCGGCGCCAAGTTCCTCGTCGCCTTCACCCAGTCCGGCGACACCGTCAAGCGCCTCTCCCGCTACCGCTCACCCATCCCCCTCCTGGCCTTCACCCCCGCCCTGGCGACCCACGCCCAACTCACCCTCACGTGGGGCGTCGAAACCTTCCTCGGCCCGCACGTCGACTCGACGGACGCGATGATCGCCCAGGTGGACGAGGAACTCCTCCGCATCGGCCGCTGCCGCAAGGGCGACACGATCATCATCACGGCCGGCTCCCCGCCCGGCGTCCCCGGCTCCACCAACCTGGTCCACGTCCACCACATCGGCGACCCGGTCACCCGAACCCCCTGACGGGTTCAGGACTTGGGCCCCACGTGCAGATCCATGAGCGCGACGGAGGCCTTGCGGGCGACGGAGACGTTCTGCGCGGTACGCGACTGGTTGGCGCTCCTCCACTCGACGCCGACGAGGTCGAGGGCGGCTGTGAAGAGCCCGATGATGTCGGTCGACGCGTTGGTGAAGAAGTACCGGGGGTACTCGTACCGCTTCGTCCGCCCGCCGATGATCTTCTCGGTCCAGTTCACGATCCGGCACCCGTCGGAATGAACGAGCCCCCGGATGAACGCCCACGGGTGCGCACGGACGATCTCCCGCTGCCACCCTTCGAGCACGATGCGCCGCTCATGCTTCTTACCGGGCCCGTGCTGCGGGAAGAGGCACCACAGGTGCCGCGAGGAGATCTTCACCTCTTGGCACCCCTGCCGCTGTACCTTGGTGGCGGTGTTTCCCGGGAGCACCGCTTGCATGGCTTCCACGCAAGCGTCGATGAGCCCAGGCCACGAGTTCGCGCACGTGACGGAGAGGCTGGGCACCCTCATCGCCCGATTCTGGACGATGTGCCCGTCGCCCAGGTAGAGCCCCAGGAGGTACGCGTACGCGGCCTCGTCCAGCTCCCTACCGTCGCAGCGAGGACACGTCGTACGGGCGCGGCCCGGACACTCGCCGCGTTTCGCGCGGTCTTCGTGTTTCCAGTAGCTGATCGTGCCTGCGGGGACGTTGAGCTTCCGCGCTACATCCGCGTTCTTGGCGCCGCCGCGCAGCAGCGTCAGCGCACGCTGTCGTACTTCTGTGCTGTGGAAGTGCATGCGATCACTCTGCGCAACACGCCCTCGCTGCGCGTAGCAAAAAGCGGACATTCACGCGAAGGTGAACGTCCGCTTCAGGATCGGTGCCGGGTGCGGGACTCGAACCCGCAAGCCCTCACGGGCAGATGTGTTTGAGACATCCGTGTATGCCATTCCACCAACCCGGCATGGTTGCCAGTCGGAGTGTACCCGGTCACCAGCTGCGCCAGCAGCTAGGTAGGCTTCTTCGTGCAGCACCACGCCCCGAACGAGGAGCCCCCGTGACCGCCCCCGAGCCGCCCCAGCCCGCCGCCGACGATGCCGACGCGTCGCACGTCCCGCCGCTGACGACCCGTGTCGTCATCGCCGAGGACGAGGCCCTCATCCGCATGGACCTGAAAGAGATGCTCGAGGAAGAGGGCTACTCGGTCGTCGGCGAGGCCGGCGACGGTGCCCGGGCCGTCGAGCTCGCGCGGGAGCACCAGCCCGACCTGGTCATTCTCGATGTGAAGATGCCCGTCCTGGACGGGATCTCCGCCGCGGAGAAGATCGCCGGCGAGTCCATCGCCCCCGTTCTCATGCTCACCGCCTTCTCGCAGCGCGACCTCGTCGAGCGGGCCCGGGACGCCGGGGCGATGGCGTACCTGGTGAAGCCGTTCAACAAGAGCGATGTCGTGCCGGCGATCGAGATGGCCGTGTCCCGGTTCGCGGAGCTGCGCGCGCTGGAGAAGGAGGTCGCGGACCTCTCGCAGCGGCTGGAGACGCGCAAGCTGGTGGACAGGGCGAAGAGCATCCTGCAGACGCAGTACGGGCTGACGGAGCCCGCCGCGTTCCGGTGGATCCAGAAGACGTCGATGGACCGGCGCATGTCGATGCAGCAGGTCGCGGAGGCGGTCATCGAGGACGCCGAGGAGAAGAAGGCGGCCAAGGGCCAGCAGTAGGGACGCGTACGCACGTCGCGTACGGGCGTACAGAGAAGGCCCGCTCCACTTCCTTGTGGGGCGGGCCTTCTGGCGTGGGGACGGGTCGGCCTACTCCTCGCCGAGGTACGTCTTGCGGACCTCGTCGTCGTGCAGGAGGTCCTGGCCCGTGCCGGAGAGCTTGATCTTGCCGACCTCCAGGACGTAGCCGTGGTCCGCGAGGGAGAGGGCGGCCTGGGCGTTCTGCTCGATGAGCAGAATCGTCATGCCTTCCGCCTTCAGGGTCGCGATGGTCTCCATGATCTTCTGCATCATGATCGGGGAGAGGCCCATGGAGGGCTCGTCGAGCATGAGCAGCTTGGGCTGGGACATGAGGGCGCGGCCCATGGCGAGCATCTGCTGCTCACCGCCCGAGAGGGTGCCGGCGGCCTGCTTCCGTCGTTCGCCCAGGATGGGGAAGAGGTCGTAGGCGCGCTGGATGTCCTTCTCGATGCCGTCCTTGTCCTTGCGGAGGAAGGCGCCGAGCTGGAGGTTCTCGGTGATGGTGAGCTTGGGGAAGATGTGCCGGCCCTCGGGGGAGTGGGCCATGCCGAGGGAGACGACCTTGTGGGCCGGGATGCCGTTGAGGACCTGGCCGTCGAAGGTGATCTTCCCGCTGGCGGGCTTGATGAGGCCGGAGAGGGTGCGCAGGGTGGTGGTCTTGCCGGCTCCGTTGGTGCCGATCAGGGAGACGACCTGGCCGGCTTCGACGGAGAAGGAGATGCCTTTGACGGCTTCGATCTTGCCGTAGGCGACCCTGAGGTCCTCGACCTCGAGAAGAGCGGTCACTTGGTGTCTCCTTCGGTGGTGCTGTCCGCGTCGTCGGACGCGGGGGCCTCGGGCGCCTCGTTGGCGGGGGCCTCGGCCTCGGGAGTCTCCTCCTCGGAGGTTTCGTCTGCCTCGGCCTCGGCCTCCGCGTGCGCCTCCGCCGCCTCGACCTCGGCGACTTCCTCCGCGCCGGGTGCGCCCTCGAAGGGGGTGCCGAGGTAGGCCGCGACGACGCGTTCGTCGCCCTGGACGACCTCGGAGGTGCCTTCGACGAGCTTTTCGCCCTGGACGAGCACGGCGACGCGGTCGCACAGGTTGAAGATGAACTTCATGTCGTGCTCGATGACGAGGACGGCGATGCCCTTGTCGCGGATGGCGAAGACGAGTTCCTCGGTGGCGCGGGTCTCGTTCTGGTTCATGCCGGCGGTCGGCTCGTCCAGGAGGAGCAGGCCGGGGTCGCTGGCGAGGGCCCGGGCGATCTCCAGCTTGCGCTGTTCGCCGTAGGGCAGGTTGCGTGCCAGGTGTTCCGCCTTGGCGGCGAGGCCGACGAACTCCAGGAGTTCCATGGCCCGTTCGCGGGAGGCGGTTTCCGCCTTCTTGAAGCCGGGGCCGCGCAGGAGCGCGGACCAGAGGCCTTCCTTGGTCCGGGTGTGGCGTCCGACGAGGACGTTCTCCAGGACCGTCATGTTGGAGAAGAGGCGGATGTTCTGGAACGTGCGGGCGATGCCGGCCTTGGTGACGAGGTGCGGCTTGGGCGGCAGGACCGTGCCCTTGTAGCTGACCTGTCCCTCGGTGGGGACGTAGAGGCCGGTGAGGCAGTTGAAGAAGGTGGTCTTGCCGGCGCCGTTGGGGCCGATGAGTCCGACGATCTCGCCTTCGCGGACGGTGAGGTCCACTCCGCGTACGGCGGTGAGTCCGCCGAAGCGCATGGTGACACCGCTGGCGTCGAGGACGGTGGCGGCGGTGGCCGCGGCCGTGTTCTCCGTGGTGGTGGTGGTCGTCATGGCGTTCACGCCCCCGCCTTCGAGGTTCCGACGATGGGATCGGCGGCGGGCCGCTGGTCCGGTACGTCGAGCTTGTCGGCGCCCTCGTCGTGCTCGTGGTACTCCAGCTGGGCGCGCCGGTTGGGGATGAGGCCCTCGGGGCGGAAGCGCATCAGCAGGATGAGCGCGAGGCCGAACGCGAGGAGCTGGAAGTCCTTGAGGAAGGCCAGCTTCTCGGGGATGAGGAAGAGCAGCGCCGCGCCGAGGAGCGGGCCGCGGATGGTGCCCATGCCGCCGAGGATGACGGCCGCGAGGAGGAACGCGGAGTTCGGGGCGACGGGGCCGGCGAACACGTACATCTCGGGGAGGACGGTGCCCTGGAAGTGGGCCTGGACGGTGCCGGCGACGCCGGCGAGGGTGGCGCCGAGGGCGAAGGCGATGAGCTTGACGCGGAAGCCGTTGATGCCCATGGCGGTGGCGGCGGTCTCGTCCTCGCGGATGGCGACCCAGGCGCGGCCGATGCGCGAGTCCTGTGCCCGGCTGAAGACCAGGACGACGAGGACCATGACGAGCAGCATCAGCAGGTAGTAGTTGGCGTAACTGCCGAGTTCCACGCCGAGGATGGTGTGGGTCTCGCCGAAGTCGTAGCCGAAGATGTTCAGCGCCGGGATGTTCGGGATGCCGTTGGGGCCGTTGGTGATCTGGGGTCCGTTGTCGCCGTCCATGTTGTTGACGGTGATGCGGAAGATCTCTCCGAAGCCGAGGGTGACGATGGCGAGGTAGTCGCCGTGGAGTCGGAGGGTGGGGGCGCCGATGATGACGCCGAAGATCAGCGAGGCGACGGCTCCGATGATCATGGCGACCCAGAACGGGAGCTGGATGTCGAGCGCGGAGGCCGTGGATCCGGAGACGAGGGCGGCCGTGTAGGCGCCGACGCCGAGGAAGGCGACGTATCCGAGGTCGAGCAGTCCGGCGAGGCCGACGACGATGTTCAGTCCGAGGGCGACCGTGGCGAAGATCAGGATCTGCACGGCGATCACGGTGAACGTGTCGGTGGTCTGGGTGAAGGGGAAGACGGCCGCGGCGGCGAAGGCCGCGACGGCGGCGACCTGCTTGTTCTTCGACGCGATGGCGGAGATGCGGCCCATGAGGCCGGACTTGTTGAGTGCGCCGGCGCCGAAGCCCGCGAGGAGCAGGTAGCCGATGAACAGCTCGGGGTACTCGGTGGAGATGCCGTACGTGACGGCGTACATGCCGATGGCGAACGCGGCGACGATGAGCAGGATCTCGGCCCAGGAGGGGATCTCCTTGGGCTTCGTCGGCTTGCGGGAGTCGTCCTTGAGGAGGAACGCCGTCAGCGGGATGAGCGCCGTGACGAAGGCGACGTACGCGCCGGGCTCCCAGTGGGCGAGGCCGCCGAGCTGCGCCGCGATGGCGATGACGGTGTACCAGGTGGTGCCGAGGGTGCCGAGGGCGAGGAACTGCAGTGCCTTCGTGGAGCCGGCGGGGGTGAGCCAGCGCAGGCCCTTGATGCCGAGCCCGGAGAGGGCGAAGAGCGTCAGGAGCAGGCCGCCGGCGAGGGTGAGGACCTGGAGGCCGCCGGGGTAGCCGGTGACCGTGAGGTCGCCGGGGAACTCGGTGGTGTAGGTCCAGGCGAGGAAGGTGCTGGCGACGGTGGCGAGGCCACCGGCGGCGACGATCCAGTGGAGGAGGCCGGGCGCCTTGGCGGCGGTCTTCTCGGTTGCCGGGGTGCCGGACTCTTCGGGGGTCCCGGGAGTCTCGGGGGTCTTGGTGAGGTCGGTGGTCATCGTGATCACGCCCTGTCCGCTGTGCGCTGTCCGAGGAGACCTTGTGGTCGGAACAGGAGCACGAGGATGAGGAGGGAGAAGACCCAGATGTCCTTCCAGGCACCGCCGCCGAACTGGTCCATCCCGGGGATGTGCTCGACGTAGGCGATGGAGAGGGTTTCGGCGAGTCCGAGGACGACGCCGCCGATCATGGCGCCGTAGATGTTGCCGATGCCGCCGAGGACGGCTGCGGTGAAGGCCTTGAGGCCCAGCAGGAAGCCCATCTCGAAGCGGATCTGGCCCTTGTCGAGGCCTTCGGCGACCGCTGCGACCGCGGCGAACGCGGCGCCGATGGCGAAGGCCATCACGATGATGCGGTCGGTGTTGATGCCCATCAGCTTCGCGGTGTCCGGGTCCTGCGCCGTGGCCTGCATGGCACGGCCGCTGCGGCTCTTCGAGACGAAGACGCCGAGGGCGATCATGCACAGGGGGGCGGCGACGAGGACGAACGTGTCGGCGCGGGAGATCGACAGGCCGTCGAAGATCTGGAAGCTTCCGCCCTTGAACTCGGGGAAGGTGACCTTGCTCTTGGCACCGGGGTAGAAGCCCCAGATGAGTTGCTGGAGCACGATCGACAGACCGATGGCCGTGATCAGGGGGGCGAGCCGGGGCGCGCCGCGCAGGGGACGGTAGGCGAAGCGTTCGGCGGCGGTGGCGACGGCAACGGAGACCACCGCGCCGCCTATCAGCATGATGGGGATCGCGATCACGAGGGCGGTGCCCTCGGGCAGGATCGTGTATGCCGTGAGCGCGCCGAAGCCGCCGACCATGAAGATCTCGCCGTGGGCGAAGTTGATGAGCTGGACGATGCCGTAGACCATCGTGTAACCGATGGCGATGAGGCCGTAAAGGGCCCCCAGGGCAAGGCCGTCGGCCAGCTGTTGCGGCAGTTCGTTCACCGCAGGGCCTCCGATGAGCGTGTCGGATATGACACCGCGCGAGGGCGCTGTTTGCGCCCTCGCGCGGCTTGGTTCATTTGGTGCGTGATGCGTGGTGCGTGATGCGGGGCGGTACGGGGTCAGTCCTTGAAGGTCTCGGACTTGACGTCGACCCAGGCGCCGTTCTTGACCTGGTAGACGGTGAGCTGCTTGTTGGTGGTGTCGCCGTACTGGTCGAAGGAGACCTTGCCGGTCACGCCCTCGAAGGAGACCTTGGCCATGGCCTCGGTGACCTTGGCGCGGGCGTCGTCGGGCAGCTTGCCGTTGTTGTCGGCGACGACGGCCTTGACGGCCTGGATGATGGACCAGGCGGCGTCGTAGGAGTAGCCGCCGTAGGCCGCGTACGGGTCCTTGTAGCCGGCCGCCTGGTAGTCCGAGATGAACTTCTTGGCGGTGGGGAGCTTCTCGACGGGGAAGCCGACCGAGGTGGCCAGGTCACCCTCGTTGGCCTCGCCGGAGGCCTTGATGAACTCGGGGTCGTAGATGCCGTCGCCGCCCATGGTGGGGATCTTGGCGCCGGCCTTCTTGACCTGGTCGGAGAGCAGGCCGCCCTCGGGGTACTGGCCGCCGAAGTAGACGGAGTCGGCGCCGGAGCCCTTGATCTTGTTGGCGGTGGAGGAGAAGTCGGTCTCCTTGACCGTCACGGAGTCGGTGCCGACGACGGTGCCGCCGAGGCGCTTGAACTCGTCGGAGAAGATCGCGGCGAGGCCGGCGCCGTAGGTCTGCTTGTCGTTGACGACGAAGACCTTCTTCTTGCCGGCGTCCTTGAAGAGGTAGTTCGCGGCGAACTTGCCCTGGATGACGTCGGTGGTGGCGGTGCGGAAGTAGGTCTTGAAGGGGCGCTTGAACTCGCCCTTGCCCCAGTTGTCGCCCTGGGAGAGCGACGGGTTGGTGTTGGCCGGGGAGACCTGGGTGAGGTTGGCCTTGTCGAAGTCGGCCTGCATCGACTGGGAGACGCCGGAGTTCAGCGGGCCGACGACGCCGAGGACGTCCTTGATGCCGACGAGCTTGGTGGCGTTGGCCTTGCCGGTGGCGGGGACGGCCTGGTCGTCGAGGGCTTCGATCTTGAAGGTGACGCCGGGGACTTCTTTGTTCTTGTTGGCGGTCTGGACCGCCAGGTCCACGGAGTTCTTGATGCCCTGCCCCAGCGCGGACAGCGAGCCGGTGAGCGGCGCGTCGACACCGATGACGACGGTGGTGCCGCCGCTGGAGTTGTCGCTTCCGCCCTTGTCGTCGCGCGAACCGCAGGCGGTGAGGGTGAGTGCTCCCGTGGTGATCACGGTGGTGAGGATGAGCAAGGAACGGTGTCGCACGATGAATCCTTTCCCTGGCGCGGCCCCCTCGAGCTGAGGCGGTGCCGTGAAGCGCGGAGCCGGAGGTGCCGTTGGTGAATGCCGGGCCGTACTGGGGATGACTGGGTGATGCGGGGCCGTGCAGCGGACGCGCCCGGCGGCGCGGTAACTGGCGGTGACTCTAAGCGCAGGTGGAGGAGGTGGGGAGCGGGGAGGTCAGGATGTGACTGTCTTGTTATCGCGAGGGGGAGAGGAGGTGGACAGGGGGTGGGCAAACTAGGACATTCCAGTCAATGGAGAGGTGTTCACATAGTGAGAACGCCCAGTTCCGCTAAGGGGCTTGAGCAGATCACGCTCCTGTCGGGCAACCTGTGAGGGTCTCCGGATATCGGACGGTCACTCAAACGTCAGCGGACGGAACGCTCAGTGCGGCACTCCGTACGGCCCTCGGGTGGTGATCACGGAGTGTCACGGGGGTGACTTCCCCTGCTCCGACATCCCGGTCGCGCCGCTCGCGGCCGC
The DNA here is from genome assembly GCF_053609105.1 of Streptomyces sp. NPDC054975. NCBI lineage: Bacteria > Bacillati > Actinomycetota > Actinomycetes > Kitasatosporales > Streptomycetaceae > Streptomyces > Streptomyces sp. NPDC054975. Next base: position 98,850 of record NZ_JBSGWV010000009.1, on the reverse strand, counting down.
GCACCGTCTTCGGCTCTCCTCGTCGGCGAGGTTGAGCGCCGCTTCGCGGCCGTCGGCGCGCTCCCGGGTGCGGGCGAGCGCGAGAACCTCGTCGTGGATCTCCAGCTGCTCGTTGGAGAACCCTTTCTGCTCCCAGTCGAGCCCCGCCCACTTGCTCCCCCTCAGCGCCTCCCGCACCCAGTACGCGACGAGGTCGGTGCAGATGTCCACGGGTGTCCTGGCCTGTGGCGGCGCCGGATCGGGGTGGTCGCGTGAGCAGCCGGAGAGGGCCGCCGTCGCGGCCAGAACGCCGACGGCCAGGGCCGCGGGGAGCGCGGTCCTGGCCGGTGCGTGCGCCCGTGGGCGCGGCTGTGCGTACGCCTGTGCGTCCGTGCGTGCGCGCGGCGGGATGCCCATGGGTGGGACGCTAGGCGATCTCGCGCGCGGGCACAACAGGTGCCCGGACTAAGGCAGTTGGACGAACGGCGCGAGGAAGGAGCGGGCGCCGGGGGTGTCGAGCCGGTACACCACGTTGGTGGCGTAACAGGGCGTGTCGCCGGTGATCGTGGTGGCGACCAGGGTCAGCCTGCCGTCGAGCGTGGCGAAGTTCGGGCCGCCCGAATCGCCGTAGCAGGCACCGCCGTTGCCCTGCGGCGCGGTCATGGCGAGCCGGAGCCAGGCGTCGTTGAGCGCGTTGAAGGCGACCGGGGCCTTGAGGCGGACGCCGCCGCCGGGGTGGGTGTGCCCGCCCGGTGCGCGGCGCGCCTCCTGCGTGCCGTAGCCGGCGACCACGAACGAGGTGTCGTCGAGCCCCTGCGGGCCGAGCGCGGCGAGGGCGCCGGCGGCGGGGAGCGTGGCCGGCTTGAAGGACCAGCGCTCCGCGACCTTCGCCGCGGGCAGCTGGATCACCGAGATGTCGTGGGTGTCGGAGGCCGGGCCAGGGTAGGCGGGATGGTTGTGCGCGGTGCCCTCGACGGCGACCGCCTTCGCGACGGCGGCCGGGTCGCCCGGGTGCTCGGCGGCGGCCTTGTCCAGGCCGGCCTGGACGTCCTGGTCGAGAGAGACGTAGAACCGGACGTTCTCCGGCCAGTCGGTGGTGCAGTGCGCCGCGGTCAGGAAGGTGTCCGCGTCGACCATGGTGCCGGAGCAGACCCAGTCGACCCGGTCGGGCGTGCCCGGGTCGCCGTCGGCGTCCCAGGTGGCGACCAGCGCGCCGACCTCGGTGCGCTCGGGCGCGGGGGTGGCGTTGTACGAGTTGATCGCTGCGGACGGGATCGCGGTGGCGAGGACGGCAGCGCAGGCCGCGGCGGTGATGGCGCTCGCCACGGTGGTGGAGCGTACGGCGGTCACGAAGAACCCCTCGGTGTGTGAGTGGGACCGGTGTTCTCCTGTGGGGGAGGCCGTCAGTGAAGCGGGTGGCGGGCGTGGGGACAAGAGGGTCTGCGGTGACGGGTGGGGAGAGCCGGGTCGCGAGCGTGCCCGGGTGTCCGGTGGTTGGTATCGGAGCCCGCTCGGCGATGTTCGGAAGGTGATGCTCCGGATCCGGAGACCGGTAATCGCCGTTGCGCGCCCTCGCCGGCGTCCGGGTGGGGGATTCGTGCCGGTAACGGCGCCCGCCGCCCGGATCCGCGTCCCGGATCGGAGCCCGCGGCCGGGGCCCCGATGGTGACTCTCCGTGTGCCGTGGTGCGGTGCGGCCCGGGACGGAGCGCCGTCCCGGGCCGGGCGTGGTGGTGGATTCGCGCCGTTTCGGTCAGGCCGCGCCGGTGCCCGGGATGTTGCCGGCGTCCTTGGGCGTGACCTCGCGGAGCAGGCAGGTCAGCCGGGCCGTGCAGACCCGCTTGTCCTGCTCGTCGGTGATCACGATCTCGTACGTGGCCGTGGACCGGCCGCGGTGCACCGGGGTCGCGACACCCGTCACGAGGCCGCTGCGGACCCCGCGGTGGTGGGTGCAGTTCAGGTCGACGCCCACCGCGATCTTGGAGACGCCGCCGTGCAGCATGGAGCCGATCGACCCGAGGGTCTCGGCGAGGACGGCGGAGGCGCCGCCGTGGAGCAGGCCGTACGGCTGGGTGTTGCCCTCCACGGGCATCGTGCCGACGACCTTGTCCGCCGAGGCCTCGACGATCTGTACGCCCATGCGGTTGCCGAGGTGGCCCGCCGAGAACAGGGCGGGCAGGTCGACGCCGAGCGCGGCGTACTCGTCGATGACTTCCTGCGGGAACTTCACGTGCTGCTGCTCGCCCATCGGCCCGGCTCCGTTCGTCTTCGTACGTCGTCAGTGCGTGCCTGAGCAAACGCTTAGGCGCCCGGCGATTGTTCCAGACGGCCCCGGGGCCGGGTCCAGTCACCCCGGAAGTGACGGTGGCGGCCCTCACAGACCGCCCGGCGTGGCCCCGCCACCGGGATCGATGCCCCGGTGGTCGAAGTACCGCTGCCCCTGGTCGGCCCCGCTCCGGCGGACGTGCGGGCTCAGCCGGGCGTCCCCACCGGGACCAGGCGGACGATCACGGACTTGCTGGCGGGGGTGTTGCTGATGTCCGCCGTGGACTCCAGCGGCACCAGGACGTTCGTCTCCGGGTAGTACGCGGCCGCGCAGCCCCGGGCCGTCGGGTAGTGCACGACCCGGAAGCCCGGTGCGCGCCGCTCGCTGCCGTCCTTCCACTCGCTCACGAGATCGGTGTACGCCCCGTCCGCGAGGCCGAGGGCCGCCGCGTCCTCCGGGTGGACGAGGACGACCCGGCGGCCGCCCTTGATGCCGCGGTAGCGGTCGTCCAGGCCGTAGATCGTGGTGTTGTACTGGTCGTGCGAGCGCAGGGTCTGCAGGAGCAGCCGGCCCTCGGGCACCGTCGGGTACTCCACGGGCGCGGCGGTGAAGTTGGCCTTGCCGGTCGCCGTGGGGAAGCGGCGCTCGTCGCGCGGCGCGTGCGGGAGCGTGAAGCCGCCGGGGGAGGCGGCGAGGCGGGCGTTGAAGTCCTCGAAGCCGGGCACCACGCGCGCGATGCGGTCGCGGATCGTGGCGTAGTCCTTCTCGAACTCCTCCCAGGGCGTGGCCGAACCGGCCCCGAGGACGGCCCGTGCCATACGGGCCACGATCGCCGGCTCGGAGAGCAGGTGCGGGCTCGCGGGCGGCAGGTTGCCGCGCGAGGCGTGGACCTGGCCCATGGAGTCCTCGACGGTCACGAACTGCTTGCCGCTCGCCTGCACGTCCTTGTCGGTGCGGCCGAGCGTGGGCAGGATCAACGCGCGCGTGCCGGTGACGGCGTGCGAGCGGTTCAGCTTGGTCGAGACATGGACGGTGAGCCGGGCGTTGCGCATGGCCGCCTCGGTGACCTCCGTGTCGGGGGTGGCGCCGACGAAGTTGCCGCCCATCGCGAAGAAGACCTTCGCCTCGCCGTCGCGGAGCGCCTGGATCGAGCGGACGACGTCGAAGCCGTGGTGGCGCGGCGAGACGATCCCGAACTCCTTGTCCAGGGCGTCCAGGAAGGCGGGAGCGGGCCGCTCGAAGATGCCCATCGTGCGGTCGCCCTGCACGTTCGAATGGCCGCGCACGGGGCACACGCCCGCGCCGGGGCGGCCGATGTTGCCGCGCAGCAGGAGGAAGTTGACGACCTCGCGGATCGTCGGCACGGAGTGCTTGTGCTGGGTGAGGCCCATCGCCCAGCAGACGATGGTCCGCTTCGAGGCGAGGACCATCTCCAGGGCCCGCTCGATCTCCGTGCGGGTCAGGCCGGTCGCGGTCAGCGTCTCGTCCCAGTCGGCGGCGCGCGCGGCCGCGGCGAACTCCTCGTACCCGTGGGTGTGTTCCCGTACGAACTCCTCGTCCACCGCGCCCGGAGTCTCCAGGACGAGCTTGTTGAGGAGGCGGAAGAGGGCCTGGTCGCCGCCGATACGGATCTGGAGGAAGAGGTCGGTGAGCGAGGCGCCCTTCAGAAGGCCCTGCGGGGTCTGCGGGTTCTTGAACTTCTCCAGGCCCGCCTCGGGCAGCGGGTTGACCGAGATGATCTTCGCGCCCGCCGCCTTCGCCTTCTCCAGCGCGGAGAGCATCCGGGGGTGGTTCGTGCCCGGGTTCTGCCCAGCGACGACGATCAGGTCCGCCTGGTGCAGGTCCTCCAGGGAGACGCTGCCCTTGCCGATCCCGATGGTCTCGTTGAGCGCCGAACCGGAGGACTCGTGGCACATGTTGGAGCAGTCCGGCAGGTTGTTCGTGCCGAACTCGCGGGCGAAGAGCTGGAGCAGGAACGCGGCCTCGTTGCTGGTGCGTCCCGAGGTGTAGAAGAGCGCCTCGTCGGGGGAGGAGAGGGCGGTCAGCTCCTCGGCGATGATCGCGAAGGCCCGCTCCCAGGTCACCGGCTCGTACCGCTCGGCGCCCTCCGTCAGGCCCTCTCCCTTCTCCATGAGCATGGGCTGCGTGATGCGGCCCTGCTGACCCAGCCAGTACCCGCTGCGGTGGGCGAGGTCCGCCACCGGGTGCGCGGCGAAGAAGTCAGGGGTGACGCGGCGCAGCGTCGCCTCCTCGGCGACCGCCTTCGCCCCGTTCTCGCAGAACTCCGCCACGTGCCGCTTGTCGCCCTCGGGCCAGGCGCAGCCCGGGCAGTCGAAGCCGTCCTTCTGGTTGACCTTGAGCAGCGTCCGCGCGGTGCGCCGCACCCCCATCTGCGCCTGGGAGATCTTCAGGGTGTGCGCGACGGCGGCGAGGCCGGCGGCGGCGTGCTGCGGCGGCGCGACCTGCGGCGCGTCCTGGACCGGGTCGCCTGCGGGCGGCTTGCTGACCATCACGCTCTCCCTTGAGCGGTCGACCTGTGGCGTACGTCTCCGATCCTGTCACGGCCCACCGACAGCGCGGTGCGCGGACCGGGCGTGGAGGGGATTGTCGGTGGTCCGTGGCAGGATCGTCCATGTGGCAGAGACAGCATCGAAGAAGACCGAAGAAACCCGTCCCCGACTGCTCCTCATGGACGGGCACTCGCTCGCGTACCGGGCGTTCTTCGCGCTGCCCGCGGAGAATTTCACGAGCGCGAGCGGGCAGACGACGAACGCGATCTACGGCTTCGCGTCGATGCTGGCGAACACGTTGCGTGACGAGGCGCCCACGCACTTCGCCGTCGCGTTCGACGTGTCCCGCAAGACGTGGCGTTCGGCCGACTTCCCGGAGTACAAGGCCAACCGCTCGAAGACCCCGGACGAGTTCAAGGGGCAGGTCGAGCTGATCGGCGAGCTGCTCGACACCATGAACGCGGTGCGGTTCGCTGTGGACGGCTTCGAGGCCGACGACATCATCGCGACGCTCGCCACCCAGGCCGAGGCTGCCGGTTTCGACGTCCTGATCGTCACCGGCGACCGCGACTCGTTCCAGCTGGTCAGCGACCGCGTGACGGTGCTCTACCCCACCAAGGGCGTCTCCGAGCTGACCCGCTTCACGCCGGAGAAGGTCCAGGAGAAGTACGGCCTCACCCCGTCGCAGTACCCCGACTTCGCCGCCCTGCGCGGCGACCCGTCCGACAATCTCCCGGGCATCCCCGGCGTCGGCGAGAAGACCGCGACGAAGTGGATCAGCCAGTTCGGCTCGTTCGCGGAGCTGGTCGAGCGTGCCGACGAGGTCAAGGGCAAGGTCGGGCAGGCCCTGCGCGACCACCTGGAGTCGGTCAAGCTCAACCGCCACCTGACCGAGCTGGTCCGGGACGTCGAGCTGCCCCGCACCGTGGCCGAGCTGGAGCGCGCGCCCTACGACCGGACCGCGCTCAAGGGCTTCCTGGAGGTCCTGGAGATCCGTAACCCGAGCCTGCGCGAGCGCCTGCTGGCGGTCGACCCGGGTGCCGAGGAGGAAGAGGCCCCGGCCCCCGAGGCGGGCGTCGAACTCGACGGCACCGCGCTGGGCACCGGCGAGCTGGCCCCCTGGCTGGAGGCGCACGGCGGGCAGCCGCTCGGTGTGGCCACCGTCGCCGCCTGGGCCCTGGGCGCGGGCAACGTCAGCGAGGTGGCCCTCGCGGCGGCCGACGGCAAGGCGGCGTGGTTCGACACGACCCGGCTCGACGAGCAGGACGAGCGCGCGTTCGCGGACTGGCTCGCCGACCCGGCCAGGCCGAAGGTGATGCACAACGCGAAGGAGGCCCTGCGGGTCTTCCCTGAGCACGGCTGGCGCCTCGAGGGCATCACGATGGACACCGCGCTCGCCGCGTACCTGGTCAAGCCCGGCCGCCGCTCCTTCGCCCTGGACGCGCTCTCCGTCGAGTACCTCCACCGCGAGCTGGCCCCCGCGGCCGCCGACGGACAGCTGGCCTTCGGCACCGACGAGCACGCCGAGGCGGACGCCCTGATGTCCCAGGCCCGCGCGGTGCTCGACCTCGGAGAGGCGTTCGGCGAGAAGCTCGCCGAGGTCGGCGCGACGGAGCTGCTGCACGACGTGGAGCTGCCGACGTCCCTGCTCCTGGCCCGGATGGAGCGGCACGGCATCGCCGCCGACCGGGCCCACCTGGAGGCCATGGAGCAGCAGTTCGCCGGAGCGGTGCAGCAGGCCGTGAAGGAGGCGCACGCCTCCGTGGGGCACGAGTTCAACCTCGGCTCGCCCAAGCAGCTCCAGGAGGTGTTCTTCGGCGAACTGAACCTGCCGAAGACGAAGAAGACCAAGACCGGTTACACCACGGACGCCGACGCGCTGGCGTGGCTGGCCGGGCAGACCGAGCACGAGCTGCCGGTGATCATGCTCCGCCACCGCGAGCAGGCGCGCCTGCGCTCCACGGTCGAGGGTCTGATCAAGACGATCGGCGGCGACGGCCGTATCCACACCACCTTCAGCCAGACGGTGGCGGCGACCGGCCGCCTCTCCTCCACCGACCCGAACCTGCAGAACGTGCCGGTGCGCACCGACGAGGGACGGGCGATCCGGCACGGCTTCGTCGTGGGCGAGGGCTTCGAGTCGCTGATGACGGCGGACTACAGCCAGATCGAGCTGCGGGTCATGGCCCATCTCTCCGAGGACGAGGGCCTCATCGAGGCGTTCACCTCCGGCGAGGACCTGCACACCACGGTCGCCTCGCAGGTCTTCGGCGTCGAGCGGTCCGCCGTCGACGCCGAGATGCGGCGCAAGATCAAGGCCATGTCGTACGGCCTGGCGTACGGCCTGTCCGCGTTCGGCCTCTCCCAGCAGCTGAACATCGAGGCGCGCGAGGCGAACGCGCTGATGGACACGTACTTCGAGCGCTTCGGCGGGGTACGGGACTATCTGCGCCGCGTCGTCGACGAGGCGCGCGCCACGGGGTACACCGAGACGATGCTGGGCCGCCGCAGGTACCTCCCGGATCTGAACAGCGACAACCGCCAGCGCCGCGAGGCCGCCGAGCGCATGGCGTTGAACGCGCCGATCCAGGGCACGGCGGCGGACATCGTGAAGGTCGCGATGCTGAACGTGGACCGGGCGTTGACCGAGGCGGGTCTCGCCTCCCGGATGCTGCTCCAGGTCCACGACGAAATCGTCCTCGAAGTGGCCCCGGGCGAGCGCGAGCAGGTCGAGTCCCTGGTCCGCGCGCAGATGTCCGCGGCGGCCTCGCTCCGCGCCCCGCTCGACGTCTCGGTCGGCGTGGGCCCGGACTGGGAGTCGGCGGCCCACTGACGGCTGACCGGTCCACCTGGCGCGTGCGGGGAACCGCTTGCGCCAGGTGGACCAGCTCGGGGGCGCTTCGGACCGGGGCGCTCCGGAGACTGGGGACATGATCAGGAGCTGTCGTCCGCGTTCGCGCGGCTGGGTCGTCCTCGGCGCGGCCCTCGGCGTGCTGGGAATGCCCGGGCCGCCCGCCGAGGCGGCGCACCGCGCGCCCGCGGTCTGTGCCTCGGCCGACCATCCCGCGCTGGCCGCCCAGCTGTCCGAGGACATCGCCGCCGCCCTGAAGGACCGCGACGGCACGGTCTCCGTCGCCGTGTACGACCCGGGGCACGGCCTGCGCTGCGGGCTCGCCGACGACCGGTACTACGACGCGGCAAGCGTCGCCAAGGTGCTGATCATGGAGTCGGTCCTCGGCCGCGCCGAGGAGTTCGGGCGCGAGCCCACCAGGCTGGAGTCCTCACGGCTGAACGCGATGATCACCTGGTCCGACAACGACGCGGCGACCGCCCTGTGGGACGGGCTGTCCCGGGACCGGATGCGGCGGGTCCTGGAAGACGCGGGCGCCTACGACACCGTCCTCGGACACGACCGGTACTGGGGCCTCACCCGGACCACCGCACGGGACCAACTGGCCCTGCTCGGCGCGGTCTCCCGCCGCCCCGCCGCCCTCACGCTGATGGGGCAGGTCATCGCCGAGCAGGCCTGGGGCGTCTCCGCGGGAGCCCCGCGCGCCGCCCGGGTCCACCTGAAGAACGGCTGGCTGCCCCGTGCCACCCACGACTGGCGGGTGCACAGCGTCGGTGTGATCAGGGGAGGCGGTCACGACTACCGTCTCGCCCTGCTCAGCCACGACAACCCGACGATGAGTTACGGCGTCAGCACCCTGGAACGCGTGGCGCACGCCGTCAACGTGCGGCTCGCGGACGGCGTCGCGGCCCGTGGCTTCACCCCGGAGAGCGCGATCAGCGAGATCCCGGACGGGAGCGCGCCGGCTCACGATCCGGCTCCCGCCCAAGGGGCGACGCCGGACCCGGTCGCCCACCGCGCAGCCGCATCCCCGCCCCGTACAGGACCAGGCCGACGGCGAGCCCCGCGCCGGCCCCGAAGCAGGCCGTCGGGATGATGTCCAGGGGCGTCTCGATCCGCCCCCAGTACGCGTACCAGCGCAGGCACCGGTGCACGATCCCGGCCAGGACGCAGCCGCCGATCAGCCCGCCGGCCAGCCACCGGCCCCGGCGGGTCAGGACCGGCACCTCGGCGGGCGGCGTCGCCCCGCCGGGCGCGGCCCGCAACGCCCGTACCGTGAACCACACCAGCAGCACGAGCGCCAGCGCCGACCCTCCGTACTGGAAGTACAGATAGACGGGGAAGCCGGCCACGAGCGAGTCGAGGAACGGGATCGCCCGGGTGCCCCAGCGGTCGAGATGGGTGAAGGAGTCCCACACCACGTGCGTCGCGGCACCGAGCGCCGCCGACAGACAGAACCAGAGGGCCAGCGACAGCGCCGGCCGGCCGCGCCAGGAGGCGCCGCGGACCCATCCGTACACCCGGCTCTGCCGACGGCCCGGCAGCAGGGCCACCAGCGGCTCACGCACCATCAGCCACACGGCCACGAGCCCGGCGGTGATCAGCAAATCGACCGTCAGGATGCCCACGGGGGAGTGCGTGACGCTTCCGAAGAGCATCGCCTCCGGGACGGCTGTGGCCGCGAAATAGGTCATGTCGGGCGAGAACGACCCCGCGACGAGCGCGGAGGCGATCAGCGGTCCGCGGCCGGTGCCGTCGCGGCGGATGCCTGGCAGCACCGCGGCGGCATGGCTCAGCGTGAACGGCATCGGAACATCCCCCTCGAAATCCGCGCCGGCCCCGGACGTCTCCCACGGCGGCGGTCGGCGGTCACGCCCAGTATGCGGGAGTGATCTCGGTCGGCCCACGGGCGGCCAAGAGGTGACGAAAGCGTGAAAGGCGGTCAGGGCGCTGTGTCCCGGCGCCGGTCGGTGTCATAGGGTCTCCTGAGGCCACGCGCGGGGAGCGCGGGTGCAGTCGAGGGGGAGGGACCATACGTATGGCAGCGCAATTCGGCCGCCGTCTGCGCCGGGGAGCCACGAGCGGTGCCGTCGTGGCGGCGGCGGTGGCGGCACTGGCCGCCTCGCAGGCGCCCGGCGTCGTTCCGCCGCCCTCCGACAGCGCGGCCGGGGACCGCCCGGTCGGTGCCGGTGACGCGACGCCCACCCCGCCCGACGGTTCGGCGACCGGTGACTCCCCGTACTACACCGACCTGCCGCCGCTGAACACGCCGAACAAGCCCGGCACTTCCATAGACCTGCCGATCATCGCCGGCCCCGCGGAGGCCGGCATACCCTCCACCGTGCTCTCCGCCTACAAGCGGGCCGAGCAGTCGATCCGGTCCAGCGACCCCACGTGCCATCTCCCGTGGCAGTTGCTCGCCGGCATCGGCAAGGTCGAGTCCGGGCAGGCGCGCGGCGGCCGCGTCGACGCCAACGGCACGACGCTCTCGCCGATCCTCGGCCCGAAGCTCGACGGCGTCGGTTTCGCCAACATCTCCGACACCGACGACGGCGCCTTCGACGGCGACACGACGCACGACCGGGCCGTCGGCCCGATGCAGTTCATCCCCTCCACCTGGGCGACCTGGGGTCAGGACGCCAACGGCGACGGCCGCAAGGACCCCAACAACATCTACGACGCCGCCCAGGCCGCCGGTCTCTACCTGTGCGCCAACAACCGCGACCTCGCGGTCAAGGCCGACCTGGACCGGGCGATCCTCAGCTACAACCGCTCGACCGAGTACCTGCGCACCGTGCTCTCCTGGTTCGAGTACTACAAGCGCGGCACCCACCAGGTCCCGGACGGCACGGGCGTGCTGCCGATCGACCGCAGCGACACCTCGATCACCGGCCCCTCGGCGAAGCCGACGACGCCCCCCACCCCGTCGCCCTCCCCGACGGCGCCCAAGCCGAACCCGTCGAAGCCGAACCCGTCGAAGCCCACCACTCCGCCGGTCACGCCGCCCGTCACCCCGCCGGCGACCGCGAGGGTCACCACGCTCAAGGACGCCGGCACCGGCACGCTGACGGCCACCGTCGGCAGCGTCTTCACCGGGCGTCCGACGGTCGAGGCGCTGGACGCCGCGGGCAAGCCCGTCGCGGGGCTGTCCGTGCGCTTCGAGATCGTCGGCTCCACCGACGCCAACCTCGGTGGCGTGGCGAAGAGCGTGACCGTCACCACCGGCTCCTCCGGCCGTGCCGTCGCGCCGGCCGTCCGGGCCGGCGAGCAGACGGGCACCTTCACGGTCCGGGCCACGGTCGTGGGCCGGAACGTCACGGCCGTCTCCTTCACCGCGACCGTGACCGCGCGTCAGGCCGACACGCTGGTCCGCGCCGACTCCACGGAGCTGACCGCCACCACCGGCAGCCGGTTCGCCGACCGCGTCCTGGTGAAGGCCACCCTCGACGGCGCCGTCGCCTCCTCGGTCGGCCTGACCGCCACCATGATCAGCTCGGCGGACGACCCGCAGCAGAACACCAAGGGCCCGTTCTTCAAGGACGCCGACGGCAACCCCGTCCGCACCCTCACGGGCCTGAAGACGGACGCCTCCGGACTGCTCACGCTCCCCGACATCTACGCGGACGACCAGAGCGGGACCTTCCTGCTCCGGCTCACGGCCCCCGGCGGCGGCACCCTGACCCTCGAACTCAAGGTCACCGCCCCGCAGCCCGAGCCGACGCCGACCTCGCCCGCCTCGACGACTCCCTCGCCCACGGCCACGCCGACCCCCTGAGCGACCGCCGGCGCCACGCCCCGGCCGCGGTACGCCGTAGATCCGCCGCCCCGCCGTCCACCCGGACGCGAGGGCGGCGCTCTGCGTTCTGAGTGCAACGTGTTCTCATCTCGTGCCCGCGTTGCTACGGTGCCTCCGCCCTGACGCAGCATCAGATCGAGCACCGGGAGGCCGACCATGCGCGCCCTCGTAGCCGCCGCCATCGGGCTGGTCCCAGTCCTCCTCGTCGTCCTCCTCGTCTCCCTGGTCGACCTGCCGCCCGACGGGCCCACCTCGCCCAAGCCCCTCCTCACCGCCGACCCCGGCTCCAAGAAGTAGGAGGAGCCCCGTCCATGCGTCGCCGAGCCAGCCTCGTCCTGCTCTCCTTCGCGGTCTTCTTCGCCGCGATGGCCCCCACCCTCCGCTGGTACGTCTTCCCCCGCGTCGCGAAGATCCCGCCGAACCAGTACCAGGAGATCGTCCTGGAGGCGAAGCCCGCCACCCTCGTCGACTACTCCACCCTGACGGCCAAGAAGGTCGAGAAACTCACGATCATCCAGACCCTCAAGGGCAACGTGGAGGAGTCGAAGCGGATCGAGCGCGACGCCGGCCGTGACGTCGTCGTCTGGGACGCCCTCACCTACATCACCGGCCCCGACGGCAAGATGGTCTCCCAGATCCCCGAGCGCTACGTCTTCGACGCCCACACCCAGGACCCGGTCAACGCCACCGGGGCGACGGTCGACGGCGACGCGGTCCGGCGCGAGGGCATCGAGTTCAAGTGGCCCTTCCTCACCGAGAAGCGGGACTACCAGTACTTCGACGCCCGCTCCCGCACCACCTCCCCCATCCACTACAAGGGCACCCGCACCTTCCGTGGCATGGAGGTCTACTACTTCGAGCAGACCATCCCCTGGACCAAGGTCCCCATGCCCAAGACGATGCCGGTCAAGGGCATCACCCCCGAGATGATCAACCAGTCGGGCATGTCCATCTGGTACACGACCAAGCGGATGTTCTGGGTCGACCCCGTCACCGGTGCCCCGGTCAACGGCGAGGAGATCCACGAGGAGGAGCTCCGCAACGACAAGACGGACTGGAAGGTCACCGCCTTCTCCGGTCACGTGAAGATGCGCGAGGACTACATCCGCGACACCGTCGACCTCGTCCGGTCCAACCGGACGATCATCCTGCTCGTCACCTCCTACCTGCCCTGGACCTTCGTCACCCTCTCCCTCCTTCTGCTCGCCCTCTCCCTCTGGCTGGAGGCGCGCGGCCGGCGCCCCGCCCCGGACGGCCCCGCTACCGCTCCCGCCTGAGCCGCGCGCTGGTGTGCCGCGTCGGCACCGCCCCGGCCGGGTCCTCCGGCCACGGATGCTTGGGGTAGCGCCCGCGCAGCTCCGCCCGCACCGCCCGGTAGCCGTCCCGCCAGAACGAGGCAAGGTCGGCGGTGACGGCCGCCGGCCGTCCGGCGGGGGAGAGGAGATGGACCACGACCGGCGTCCCTGCCGCCACCCTCGGCGTCTCGGCCAGCCCGAACATCTCCTGCAACTTCACCGCGAGGAACGGCTGTTCGCCGCTGTAGTCCACCCGTATCCGCGAACCGCTGGGCACCTCGATCCGCTCGGGCGCCAGCTCGTCGAGCCGCCCCGCCTCCCCCGTCGCCCAGGGCAGCAGCCGCCCCAGCGCCTGCCCCGCGTCGATCCGACCGAGGTCGGCCCGCCGCCGGGCCCGGGACAGCTCGGGCTCCAGCCACTCGTCCGCGCGGTCGAGCAGTGCCTCCTCCGATACCTCCGGCCACGGATCACCCAGCACCCGATGAAGGAAACCGAGCCGCTGCCTCAGCTCCCGCGACTCACGGCTCCACCGCAACAGCCCGAGCCCCTCGCGACGCAGCCCGTCCAGGAGCGCCGCCCGCACGAGCACGGGGTCGGCGGCGTCCCTGAGCGGACGGGCGGCCAGCTCCACGGCGCCCAGCCGGGACACCGACCGTGCGACGACGTCGCCGTCCTCCCAGCGCACCTCCTCGTCCGAGGCCAGCAGATGCCCGGCGGCCGCCCGGGCCACGTCCTCGTCCACCACAGCCGCCAGCCGCACCCGGGCCGTGGCGCTCCGCGCGGTCCGGTCCGCCACGGCGACGGCCAGCCAGGGCGCCCTCCCGAGGCCCGACCCCTCCGCCAGCTCGGCGCCCGTCCCCGACACCATCAGGAACCCGCTCCCCTCCCGCGCCCGTGCCACCCGCTCCGGAAACGCGTACGCCGTCACCAGCCCGGCCACGACGTCGTCCCCGCCTCCAAGCCCTCCCGTGGGACCCGCCTCGCCCCGGGGACCGGCCCCGCCCGCGGCGCCCGCCTCGCCCCGGCGGCCCGCCCCGCCCGCGGGGCCGGCCTCGCTCGCCGAGCGTTCGAGGCGTCGGGCCTCCGCCTTCCAGCGCGCCCCGTAGCCGTCGGTGCCCCGCCGTGCCGCGCGCCAGGCCTCCGTCAGGTCGTCCCCGTACTCCCGGGGCGGCTCCTCGCTGAGCAGCGCGACCACCTCGGCCGCCCGCCGCGCCCCGACCTCCGGCGCGCTGTCCAGCAGGGCCCGGGCCAGCCGGGGGTGGACGCCGAGCCGGGACATCCGTAGCCCTCGTTCCGTCGCCCGGCCCTCCTCGTCGACCGCGCCGATCGCCGCCAGCACGGAACGGGCCGCCGCCATCGCGCCCGCCGGTGGCGTGTCCAGGAGAGCGAGGCCCTTCGCCGAGGGATCGCCCCAGCACGCCGTGCGCAGGGCGAACGAGGCAAGATCGGCGATCTCGATCTCCGGCGAGGGGAAGCGGGCCCGGCTCCCGTCCTCCGCCTCCGCCCAGCAGCGGTAGACGACACCGAAGTCCTCCCGCCCGGAGCGGCCCGAGCGCTGGGTCGCGCTCGCGATCGACACCGGCACCGTCGCCAGCGAGCCGAGGCCCCGGGCGTGGTCCATCCGCGGCTCCCTGGCCAGGCCCGAGTCCACGACGATCCGCACCCCCGGCACCGTCAGGCTCGACTCCGCCACGGACGTCGAGAGGATCACCCTGCGCCGCCCGCCGGGCTCCGCCCCCTTCAACACCGCGTCCTGCACCGCCGCCGGGGCCCGCCCGTGCAGCTGGAACACGTCGGCGTCGAGGTCGGCCAGCATCCCCGCCGTCCGCGCGATCTCGCCCGTACCCGGCAGGAAGCAGAGGACGTCGCCCGGGGACCGCTCGCAGGCGAGCCGGACCGTCGCCGCCACATGGCGCAGGAAGGCGGGATCCACCCACGTGCCGTGGGCGGGCCTGATGCCGGCGGGCGGTGCGGCGAAGAGCACGCGGTACCCGTGGACGTCGCCCTTGCCCCACACGATCGGCGCCGGACCGGTGCCGTCGAGGACCGTGAGGAGCTGCGACCACGCCTCGGCGTCGCTCGTGGCGGACGCGGCGATCAGCTTCAGCTCCGGCCGCAGCGTCGCCCGGACGTCCACCAGGAACGCCATCGCCGTATCCGCGTCGAGATGACGCTCATGGCACTCGTCGAGCAGCACCACGTCCACACCCGCCAGCTCGGGGTCGCGCTGGAGCCGCTGGAGGAGGACGCCGGTGGTGACCACCTCCACGCGGGTCGCCGGCCCGGCCCGGCGCTCGCCGCGCACCGAGAAGCCGACGGAGCCGCCGACCTCCTCGCCCAGCAGCCACGCCATCCGCCGGGCGGCCGCCCGCACCGCCATCCGGCGCGGCTCGGCCACCAGCACCCGTCGCCGCGGTCCGTCCCCTATGAGTCCCGCGAGCGCCAGCGGCACCAGCGTGGTCTTGCCACTGCCGGGAGGCGCGTACAGCACCGCCGTGCCGCGCTCCTCGAGCGCGGTCAGCAGCTCGGGGACGGCATGGCGGACGGGGAGACGGTCGAGTGCGTCGTTTCGGATCACGCACTCAGTTTCATACGTCGCCGCCGGTGACGGGCCCGGCTGTCCACAGGCCCCGTCCTTTCATATGACTGATGCGTCGGCTGTCGTCAGTCCCGCTCGCACACGAAGATCGCCGTGCCCGGGATCAGGTTCCCCCGCAGCGGGGACCAGCCGCCCCACTCCTGGCTGTTCCACTCCGGCCATTCCGGCTCGACGAGGTCGATCAGCCGGAAGCCGCCGATCACCACGTCCCGTACCCGGTCGCCGATCGTCCGGTGGTGCTCGACATAGACGGCCCGCCCCTCCTCGTCCTGCTCGACATAGGGAGTGCGGTCGAAATAGGAGGCCGCGACCGACAGGCCCTCCGGACCCGGCTCGTCGGGGAAGGCCCAGCGGATCGGGTGCGTCACCGAGAACACCCACCGGCCGCCCGGCCGCAGCACCCGGCGTACCTCGCGGAACACCTTCACCGGGTCCGCCACGAACGGCACCGCGCCGTACGCCGAACACGCCAGGTCGAAGGAACCGTCGCGAAACGGCAGCGCGCCCGCGTCCGCCTCCACCAGCGGCACGTCCGCGCCGATCCGCAGCGCGTGCTGGAGCTGGCGGTGCGAGAGGTCGAGCGCGACCGGCCGTGCGCCCTGCGCGGCCAGCCAGCGCGAACACTGGGCCGCCCCCGCGCCGATCTCCAGGACGTCGAGCCCCTTCAGCTCCGCCGCCGGTCCGAGCAGCCCCGCCTCGGCCTCGTCGAGCCCCTCCGGCCCCCAGACGAACCGGTCGTCGCCGAGGAAGGTCCCGTGCTCGCTCTGGTACTCGTCGGCGTTCCGGTCCCACCAGCCCCGGCTCGCCCGGCTGCTCTCGGCGTCCCCGGCGTCACGCCGCGTCGCCTCGGCCTCGTCCGCTCCGCCCGGGAGGCCGTCTTCGTGTTCGTACTCTTGGTTCATCTCGCCCGTCGATGTAGTTTGCGCACAGCGCCGCTGTGGTCCCCGGGGCCATCACGGCCTGGGGAGAGTTGACTTGCGCCGGTTATGCGGCGATCCGCCCCGCCTGCGCGCTTCGCGCATTGACCCTGTCCGGCTGCCCCCGTATGCTAAAGGTTGCGCTGCGGGCCTGCGCGCCTCAGACGGAGCAGGCCGCGCTCGCACGGTTGTATGTCCCCTCGGTTCGCGAGGCGCCCCCGTTCGTCGGGAATGGCGCTTCATTGGCTGTCCGGCTTCTTCGGTGCGATACGGGCTCACGGCGTAGCAGTACCTACGACTTTCTGTCCGTAACCGGAGCCCTTTCCCACATGACGAGCAGCACCGAGACCACCGCCACCACCCCGCAGGTTGCGGTCAACGACATCGGTAACGAGGAAGCCTTCCTCGCCGCGATCGACGAGACGATCAAGTACTTCAACGACGGCGACATCGTCGACGGCGTCATCGTGAAGGTCGACCGGGACGAGGTCCTGCTCGACATCGGTTACAAGACCGAAGGTGTCATCCCGAGCCGCGAGCTCTCGATCAAGCACGACGTCGACCCGAACGAGGTCGTCAAGGTCGGCGACGAGATCGAGGCCCTGGTTCTCCAGAAGGAGGACAAGGAAGGCCGCCTGATCCTCTCGAAGAAGCGTGCCCAGTACGAGCGCGCCTGGGGCACCATCGAGAAGATCAAGGAAGAGGACGGCATCGTCACCGGTACCGTCATCGAGGTCGTCAAGGGTGGTCTCATCCTCGACATCGGCCTCCGTGGCTTCCTCCCGGCCTCCCTGGTCGAGATGCGCCGCGTCCGCGACCTCCAGCCCTACGTGGGCAAGGAGCTCGAGGCGAAGATCATCGAGCTGGACAAGAACCGCAACAACGTGGTCCTGTCCCGCCGTGCCTGGCTGGAGCAGACCCAGTCCGAGGTTCGCCAGACCTTCCTCACGACCCTCCAGAAGGGTCAGGTCCGCTCCGGCGTCGTGTCCTCGATCGTCAACTTCGGTGCCTTCGTGGACCTGGGTGGCGTCGACGGTCTCGTGCACGTCTCCGAGCTGTCCTGGAAGCACATCGACCACCCGTCCGAGGTTGTCGAGGTCGGCCAGGAAGTCACCGTCGAGGTTCTCGACGTGGACATGGACCGCGAGCGTGTCTCCCTGTCGCTGAAGGCGACGCAGGAGGACCCGTGGCAGCAGTTCGCCCGCACGCACCAGATCGGTCAGGTCGTCCCGGGCAAGGTCACCAAGCTGGTTCCGTTCGGTGCGTTCGTCCGCGTGGACGAGGGCATCGAGGGTCTGGTCCACATCTCCGAGCTGGCCGAGCGCCACGTGGAGATCCCGGAGCAGGTCGTCCAGGTCAACGACGAGATCTTCGTCAAGGTCATCGACATCGACCTCGAGCGTCGCCGGATCTCGCTGTCCCTGAAGCAGGCCAACGAGTCCTTCGGTGCCGACCCGGCGTCGGTCGAGTTCGACCCGACCCTGTACGGCATGGCCGCGTCCTACGACGACCAGGGCAACTACATCTACCCCGAGGGCTTCGACCCCGAGACCAACGACTGGCTCGAGGGCTACGAGACCCAGCGCGAGGCCTGGGAGACCCAGTACGCCGAGGCGCAGCAGCGCTTCGAGCAGCACCAGGCTCAGGTCATCAAGTCCCGTGAGGCCGACGAGGCCGCCGCTGCCGAGGGTGGCGCCGCCGCTCCGGCCGGTGCCCCGGCGGGCGTCTCCGGTGGCTCGTACTCCTCGGAGTCGGACGACAACTCCGGCGCCCTGGCGTCGGACGAGGCCCTGGCTGCCCTGCGCGAGAAGCTGGCCGGCGGCCAGAGCTGAATCAGCTCCCCGCCGGGCAGTAGCTAGCCAACGATCGAGGCCCGTTCCCCTCCGGGGGAGCGGGCCTCAGTCGTTCCCCGATGCGCCCCGGCGGCCACAGGGGTGCGCGTGGCGCGTGCTCGCGCGCTGACACTCCGCTCATGAAAACCACCGCTCGGGGAATGCTCGTGCCCTGGGGAGCGTTCTTTCCTAGGAACGCGAGGAGGAGCGGTAATCGTGCTTGATCCCCAGGATTTGTACGAATGGGACCAGAAGGGCCTGGCCGTGGTGGACGTGGCCCTGGCGCAGGAGTCGGCCGGGTTGGTCATGCTCTACCACTTCGACGGCTACATCGACGCGGGTGAGACCGGCGAGCAGATCGTCGACCGCCTGCTGGACACACTGCCCCACCAGGTGGTGGCCCGCTTCGACCACGACCGGCTCGTGGACTACCGCGCCCGCCGCCCGCTGCTCACCTTCCGGCGCGACCGCTGGACGGCGTACGAAACGCCCGCGATCGAGGTCCGGCTCGTCCAGGACGCCACCGGCGCCCCCTTCCTGCTGCTCTCCGGCCCCGAGCCGGACGTGGAGTGGGAGCGCTTCGCCGTCGCCGTCCGCCAGATCGTCGAGCGGCTCGGCGTCCGGCTCTCCGTGAACTTCCACGGCATCCCCATGGGCGTCCCGCACACCCGTCCCGTCGGTCTCACCCCGCACGGCAGCCGCACGGACCTCATGCCGGGCCACAAGAGCCCGTTCGACGAGGCCCAGGTGCCCGGCAGCGCCGAGGCGCTCGTGGAGTTCCGGCTCACCGAGTCCGGCCACGACACCCTCGGTGTCGCCGCGCACGTCCCGCACTACGTCGCCCGGTCCTCGTACCCCGATGCCGCGCTGACCGCCCTGGAGGCCATCACGGCCGCCACCGGTCTCGTCCTGCCCGGTGTCGCCCACACCCTGCGCACGGAGGCCCGGCGGACCCAGACCGAGATCGAGCGCCAGATCGGCGAGGGCGACGACGAGCTGACGGGCCTGGTCCAGGGTCTTGAGCACCAGTACGACGCGATGGCCGGTGCCGAGACCCGGGGCAGCCTTGTCGCGGAGCCCGTCGACCTGCCCTCCGCGGACGAGCTGGGCCGCGAGTTCGAGCGCTTCCTCGCCGAGCGGGAGGGCGACGCGTAGCGGCCGGGCAGGGGGTCCTAAGCTGCCGCTCATGCTGAAGGTGGGCCTGACCGGCGGTATCGGCGCCGGCAAGAGTGAAGTGTCGCGGCTCCTCGTCTCGTACGGAGCCGTGCTGATCGACGCCGACAAGATCGCGCGCGAGGTCGTCGAGCCCGGGACTCCCGGGCTCGCGGCCGTCGTGGAGGCGTTCGGGCCGGAGATCCTGACCGAGCAGGGCACCCTGGACCGGCCGAAGCTCGGCTCGATCGTCTTCGCCGACGCCGACCGCCTCGCCACCCTGAACCGGATCGTGCATCCCCTTGTCGGCGCCCGGTCCGCCGAGCTGGAGGGCGCCGCGGGACCGGACGACGTCGTCGTCCACGACGTGCCCCTCCTCACCGAGAACGCCCTCGCCCCGCTCTACGACCTGGTCGTCGTCGTGGACGCCTCTCCCGAGACCCAGCTCGACCGGCTGGTACGGCTGCGGGGCATGGCCGAGTCCGAGGCGCGCGCCCGGATGGCCGCCCAGGCCACGCGCGAGCAGCGCCGGGCCGTCGCGGACCTCGTCATCGACAACGACGGGCCGCTGGAGGCGCTGGAACCCCAGGTGCGGAAGGTCTGGGACGAGCTGGCCCGGCGGGCAGCCGAAGGCACCCGGTAGAAAGACGCGGCTCCCGGGCCGATCGGCCACGCCCCCGGATGGGTAGGGATCGCGCAGGCGGCGGTCGGATCCCCGGTTCACCAGGGCCCGCCCGCCGCGTCGGGCTGAGCCGGTCGTGCGCCGGCGCGGAATAGCCCTGCCGCACCCGACGTTGAACTGCCGGAGCAAGGGAAGGATGCACCGTGGCCGAGAGGAACCCCGAGACGCACGTCATCGACTTCCGCGCCGCAGAGCACCTGCTCGCCGCGCGGGACCCGCGCGGTGCCGTGAAGCTGCTCGACTCGGTGATCGCCGCCCACCCCGAGAACACCGCGGCGCGCCTGCTGCGCGCCCGCGCCTTCTTCGCCGCCGCCCAACTGCGTCCAGCCGAGCTGGAGTTCGAGCTGGTCCTGGAGCGGGAGCCGGACAACGCGTTCGCGCACTTCGCCCTGGCGCGTACGTTCCAGCGTTCCGGTCGGCCCGACCAGGCCACCCGGCACTTCAGGCTCGCGGCCGCGCTCGACCCCAAGCCCGAGTACCTTCAGGCGGCCCGTTTCGACGCGGAGAGCTGAAGCGCGCGGAGGGCTGACCGGGCCTTCGGCAGGGCGCCTCAGCGCCGCCTCCTGCCGCCGCGGTCGGGCTCGTACGGTGGGATGTTCCGCCCGGGCTGCCAGTGCGGGCCCTGGTGGAGGTGGCGCAGAACCATCGACAGGTCGACAGCGGCCACCACGAACAGCACGCCGCAGGCGGCCGCCCAGCCCGGCCTGCCGATCAGGGCGAACGCCGTCGTACCGAAGGCGGCCCAGAGCAGACCCCACAGGCTCAACCAGAACCGCATCCGCAGCGGACTGCGTGCGGTCGCCGGCTCACTCCCCGTACGCATGACGGCCTCATCTCCTACTGAGGGTCTACCCCCGGGGCGCCAGGGCGAACGTCACTTCTGGAGACCTGCGGACGGCATGTGCGGGACGGTGGCTGCGTCCTGATCCAGCGTGAGGGCGAGGACTGGCACCTCGACGGACCGCGCGAACGCCAGGACCCGAGCGGCTGCACGGTACGGATCGTGTCGGCGGAACCGGTCGGCGACGGCGTCAACTCGGTCCACGCAGAGTACGTCTTCCCGGATCTGCGCTGGACCCAGACGTTGCGTTCGCGGCCCCTGAGCACGGCGGACTTCGAACGGTGAGGCGGGGCTTCAGGTGGAGGCCTCTTTGACGGACGACGGCACGTGGGTGAGCGCCCGCCCCGTCATCGCCTTCTGAGGGCAAAAAGATCAGGTCCGGAGACGGAACAGCGATGAGTTTCCGGTGCCCGGCCCGTCTACCCCCGTGAAAGCGAACGCAACGCCGACACCAGGGGGCCACCCATGACCACCACCACCGCTACCGCCGCCATCACGACCACCGGCCGGACCGGCAGCCGACTCGGTCGCCGCGCCGACATCTCCGTACGCGTCCTGCAGATCCTGCTCGCGCTCGCCTTCGCGATCCCGAGCGCCGGGCCGAAGCTGGTCGGGCACTGGTCGGCCGCGGAGAGCTTCGACCGGATCGGCTGGGGTGACTGGCTGATGTACGCGGTCGGTGCCCTGGAACTGGCCGGAGCCGTCGCGCTGGTAATCCCCCTCCTGTCCAGCGCCGCGGCGACCGGGCTCATCGGCCTGATGACGGGGGCCTTCGTCACGCAGCTGACCGTCTTCGACGGCCAGTACGCCCTGACGCCGGTCCTCTTCGCCGTGCCGCTCGCCGTGATCGCCTGGACCCGCCGTCACCACAACGCGGAGCTGCTCGCGCGGGTCCTCCGCCGCCGGGCGTGAGGCGGCGCCGGACCCGCGCCGCCGGCTAGTGCACGATGTTGTAGCTGCGCCAGGGGAGAGAGTTCGGCGCGATCGTGTCGCCGGAGTTGGTGGCGACGTAGGTGTACTCCTTGCCCTTGCAGTCCCCGGTCCGGAACACCCGCAGGTCGACCAGGCTGCGGTTCTCGATCTTCGTCACACCGGCCGGCGCGAGCAACCGGTGGCAGCCCCTCACCGAAGGGCTCGTCACAGTGATCACGACCTCGCGCTCGGTCTCGTACGAGATCGTTCCCACCGCGGAGCGGCCGAGGCCGGAACAGCCCGCGACGGCGAACGTCAGGAGCGCGGCCCCGGCGGCGGTGCCGAGACGCCGGTGAACGGACATGGCGGATCCTCGTCTGTCGGGCGAAGGCGGCAGAAGCCCTGTTCCCCGTCACCCTGCCGCCTGCCGGCCGGGCTGTCATCCGCTGCTGGGCCGCCCGGGCGAAGCGGCGCGAGGGCCCGTTGTCAGACCCCACCCGTAAGGTCGGAGATCCAGTCGGAATCCGTCGGGGAACGGGAGGTGAGCAGGGTCGTGACCGCACACAGCTGGCAGACGTGCGCCGCCGTCTTCCTCCCTGCCGCGCTGCCCCGGGAGGGCCGGGTCGCCTTCTGGGCCCCTGAAGGCGGCCCCCTGCCGGTCTCGCCGGGCGGGAGCCGCGGCGACGAGGCCGGATCCGCGGGCCCGCTGGGTGCTGTGGACGCGCGTACGCGTGCGGCCGAGGAGCTGACCGAGCTCACCGTGGTACGGCGACACGGTGCCGGAGTGCGCAGCCGCACGGTGCCCGCCGTCGTCCTCGGTGTCGCCGAGGCCCTTCCGCATCTGGTCGCCGCCCGCCACCACCCCCAGGCCCATCCCGCGACCGCCTGCTGGGGCGCCGCCGCCCTCCATGCCCTGCACCTCGCCGCGCGAGGCAGGCTGCTGCCGGGACTCACCGCCGACGACTTCGACGCCTGGCGGGCGGGGCCGCTGGACGCCGACGACATCGCGCACCTGCGGGCCGTCGCCGCCGCCATGCCCCACGAAGCCCACGCGGTGCCCGTGGCCGGCCGCAGCCCGCTCCAGCTGCCCGAGCCGGAGGCGCTGGTGCGGGCCTTCCTCGACGCCGTCGCCGACACCCTGCCCCGTACGCCTGCCGCCGCCCACGCGGCCGGTGCGCCGTTCGCGGCGCGCGCCCCCCAGCACCTGCCCCGCGCGCGTGCCTGGGCGGCCGAGGCCGCGGCCGGCATGGACGCCGGGGTCCGGGTCTCGCTCCGCCTCGACCTCGCCGGGTACGAGCTCTTCGACATCGCCGAGGAGGGTGGCGACGAGCGGCAGGCCGCCGCGGCCCTCCTCCAGGTCCACAGCCTCGCCGACCCCACCCTCGTCATCGACGCCGCCGCCCTCTGGGCGGGCGACGGCGAAGAGCTCTTCGGGCCGCGTGCCCGGATCGACGCCGTCCTCGCGCTGCGCCGAGCGGCCCGCGTCTGGCCACCGCTCGGCAGGCTCCTGGAGCGCGACGTCCCCGATGTCCTCGCCGTCACCGAGGACGAGCTGTACGAGCTGCTCGGCCCCGCCGCCGCCCGTCTCGCCGACGCCGGGGTGGCCGTCCACTGGCCGCGTGAACTGGCCCGCTCGCTCAGCGCCTCCGCCGTCGTCCGGCCGCCCATCGCCGCCCCGGGCTCCGCCACCGACGGCACGGCGTTCTTCGACAGCGCGGAACTGCTCCGCTTCAACTGGCAGTTGGCCCTCGACGGCGACCCGCTCACCGAGCGGGAGATGGACGCGCTCGCCGAGTCCCACCGGCCCATCGTGCGACTGCGTGACCAGTGGGTGGTCGTCGACCCCGACCTGGTCCGCAAGGCCCGCAAGCGCGAACTCGGCCTGCTGGAGCCCGTCGACGCCCTCGCGGTCGCCCTCAGCGGCACCGCGGAGGTGGACGGCGAGACCGTCCGCGCCGTGCCCGTCGGCGCCCTCGCGGCACTCCGCGACCGGCTCGTCGCAGGGCCCGAAGACGTCGAGGCCCCCGCCGGCCTCGACGCCACCCTCCGCGACTACCAGCTGCGGGGGCTGGCCTGGCTCGACCTGATGACCTCGCTCGGACTCGGCGGCTGCCTCGCCGACGACATGGGCCTCGGCAAGACGGTCACCCTCATCGCCCTCCATCTGCGCCGGGCCCGCCCCGCCCCCACCCTGGTCGTCTGTCCCGCCTCCCTGCTGGGCAACTGGCAGCGGGAGATCCAGCGCTTCGCCCCCGGCGTCCACGTGCGCCGCTTCCACGGCGCGGACCGCTCCCTCGACGGACTCGCCCCCGACTCCGGCCCGGCCGGCTTCGTCCTCACCACCTACGGCACCCTTCGGACCAGCGCGCCCCACCTGGCCGAGCTGGAGTGGGGGATGGTCGTCGCCGACGAGGCGCAGCACGTCAAGAACCCCTTCTCCGCCACGGCCAAGGCGCTGCGCACGATCCCCACGGCGGCGCGCGTCGCCCTCACGGGCACCCCCGTGGAGAACAACCTCTCCGAGCTGTGGGCTCTGCTCGACTGGACCACCCCCGGCCTCCTCGGCCCCCTCAAGGCCTTCCGCTCCCGCCACGCGCGAGCCGTGGAGAACAGCGAGGAGATCGAGAACGAGGAGGCGGTCGAGCGCCTCGCCCGCCTCGTCAGGCCCTTCCTCCTGCGCCGCCGCAAGTCCGACCCCGGCATCGTCCCCGAACTGCCGCCCAAGACCGAGTCCGACCACCCCGTGGCCCTCACCCGCGAGCAGGCCTCGCTCTACGAGGCGGTGGTCCGGGAGACCATGGCGCAGATCGAGGGCGCCCAAGGCATCGCCCGCCGCGGACTCGTCATGAAGCTGCTCACCTCGCTCAAGCAGATCTGCAACCACCCCGCCCAGTACCTCAAGGAGCAGACGGCCAAGGGCGGCGGCACGGCCAGGCTCGCCGGACGCTCCGGCAAACTCGCCCTGCTCGACGAGCTCCTCGACACGATCCTGGCCGAGGGCGGCTCCGTGCTCGTCTTCACCCAGTACGTCTCCATGGCCCGGCTGCTCGCCGACCACCTGGCCGCCCGGGCGATCCCGGCCCAACTCCTCCACGGCGGGACGCCCGTGGCCGAGCGCGAGCGCATGGTCGACCGCTTCCAGTCCGGCGACGTGCCCGTCTTCCTGCTGTCCCTGAAGGCGGCGGGCACGGGCCTCAACCTCACCCGCGCCGGGCACGTCGTCCACTTCGACCGCTGGTGGAACCCGGCCGTCGAGGAGCAGGCCACCGACCGGGCCTACCGCATCGGCCAGACCCAGCCCGTCCAGGTCCACCGGCTGATCGCCGAGGGCACGGTGGAGGACACCATCGCCGAGATGCTGCGCGCCAAGCGCGCCCTGGCCGACGCCGTCCTCGGCTCCGGAGAGGCCGCCCTGACCGAACTGACCGACCGTGAGCTGGCCGACCTGGTGTCCTTGAGGAGGCCGTCATGAACCGCCGCTCCGGCTCCTCGCCACGCCCCGGGGGCGGAAGGTTCGCCGGCCCTCGCCACGACGACCTGCGCCGCACGTTCCCCGCGCTCGCGCCGCGCGAGGCGCCGGACGGCCGGTTCGCCGCCACCTGGTGGGGCAACGCCTGGGTGGAGGCCCTGGAGGACACCGCCCTCGACCCGGCTCGGCTGGCCCGCGGAAAGGCGTACGCGGGGCGCGGCCACGTCGACGCGATCACGGTCACTCCCGGCCGCGTCATCGCGTACGTCCACGGCACCCGCCCCCGCCCGTACCGCACGGAGATCCGCCTGCGGACCCTTGGCGACGACGGCTGGGAGCGGTTCCTGGACGAGGTCGCCGCCCGTCCCGACCACATCGCGGCCCTCCTCGACAAGGACGTCCCGCACGCCCTGGAGGCCGTCACCGGTCTGCTGCCCGCCCCCGGCGACCTCGTCCCCGACTGCTCCTGCCCGGACGACGGCTTCCCCTGCAAGCACGCGGCGGCCCTCTGCTACCAGTCGGCCCGGCTCCTCGACGAGGACCCGTTCGTCCTCTTCCTGATGCGGGGGCGCGGCGAGCAGGAGATCCTGGCCGCCCTCACCCACCGCAACGCGGCCCGCTCCGCGGCCGAGGCGAGCGCGACCGCACCGCCGATGGCGACCGTCCCGGCCCGCACCGTCCTCGCCCCGCAGACGGGCCACGCCCTGCCGCTGCCGCCGCCGCTCCCGGCGCCCGCCCAGCCCGGCCGCCCTCCCGCCTATCCGCCGGACCCCCACGCCCCCGACCCCCTCGCCCTGGACCTGCTCGCGACGGAGGCCGCCGCCCGCGCGCACGCCTTTCTGACCACCGGCCACGACCCCGTCGCGGCGCTCACCCCGTGGCAGGACGCCGTCCGGCTGGCCGCCGCCCACCCCGGCTCCGGGCTCACGGCCTCCACCCGCGCGCTCTACCGCGACCTGGCGCACGCCCTCGACCGCACCCCCACCGACCTGGCGCGCGCCGTCGCCGCCTGGCGACAGGGCGGAATGGCCGGACTCACCGTCCTCGAAGAGCCCTGGGACCCGCCGGCCGGCCCCTTCGACCGGGCCCGCCCCGCCTTGCTCGCCGCCGACTTCCCGGCCTTCCGCCCCTGGCGCAACCGCCTGTCGACCCGGTCCCTCCAGCTCCGGTTCGGCCGCGACGGCCTCTGGTACGGCTACGAGTCGGACGCCGACCGTGAGGACTGGTGGCCACGCGGCACCCCCGACGCCGATCCCGTCGGCGCCCTCACGGACCTGCTGGGCCGCTGACCAACGACCAACCGACCCACCGACCACCGGCCCGGCCAACTGACCACCGGCCCCCAGCCAACTGATCACCGGCCCGACCCACCCACCACCGGCCGTCCATCCAGCCGACCGCCGATCGGCTGACGTTTGTCGTTCGAACGGCAGGGGCTGCCCCGTCCGTTCGAGGTCATTCCCACTCGATGGAGTGAAACCCGCCAACGGCCTGATCCGGCCTCGCCACGATCGCGTTAATTGCGGTACGGGCGAATGCCCGTGAACACCTCCGGAAGGCAGGAAGCCATGAGGCAGATTCGCCGAAGTGGTCTGGCCACACTGATGGTCACGGGTGGCGCGCTCGCGCTCTCGGCGGGCGCCGCGCACGCCGGCTCCGGTGCGCAGGGCGCCGCTGTCGGTTCGCCGGGCGTCGGCTCCGGCAACGCGGTTCAGCTGCCGGTGCACGTCCCGGTCAACGTCTGCGGGAACACCGTCAACGTCGTCGGACTGCTCAACCCCGCCATGGGCAACCGCTGTGCGAACACGAGCTCGTCCGACGGGTACGGCTCGGACGCCGAGGGCGGCGGCAGGTCCCACAAGGACCTGCCCGGCACTCCCCGCAGCGGCGGGCACAACGGCGGGGGCTCCCACGGCGGCTCGCACCGCGACGGATCCTCCAACGGTGGCGGCGCCACCGCCGAGGGACTCGCGCAGGGCTCGCCCGGCGTGCTCTCCGGCAACGGCGTCCAGCTGCCGATCGACCTCCCCGTCAACGTGAGCGGCAACTCGGTCAACGTCGTCGGCATCGGCAACCCGGTCTTCGGCAACACCGCCGTCAACGGCCCCGGCGAGCACGAGGGGCCGGGCGAGGAGCCGAAGCCGCCGGTGCCGCCGAAGCCGCTGCCCACCCCGGTCGACGACGAGGCGGAGGTCCCGGCCCCCGCTCCCGCCCCGGCGCCCGGCCCGCAGGGCGAGTCGGTCGAACTCGCCAGCACCGGTTCGGACGTGGTCGGCTACGCCGCACCGGCCGCCGCGGCGCTGCTGCTCGGGGGCGCGCTGGTCTACCGCCGGTCGCGTCGCGCGGGCGCGCAGGTCTGAGGCCCGGCGCGGGTCCTCCGGTCCTCACGCAGGGCGCCAGGCCCGGAGCACCGCCTCGATGGCAGGTGCGACGCTCGTCCGGGCCTGGTGCCGGGGAACCCCGCGCATGAGCAGCGTGTCGTACTCGGTGTCGACATGCCGTACGGCGGCCCGCACCGCGGCCGTGACCGCACCCCGGTCGAGCGCCCGCCCCGCCGCCGTACGCCCCACCCGGCCGCTGCCCTTCCGGGAGGCGTGGGCCGCGATCTCCGCGGCCCGGTCCACGGGACAGCGCGGGAACAGCCGCAGGATCTCGGCCTCCAGGGCCGCCGTGACCTCCGCGTCCCGCTCCGCGCGGCGCGCCGCGTCCCGGGCCCGCCGCCGTGCCCGGGCCTCCGCGTCCGCCAGACAGGCCGCCTCGGCCCGGACGAGCGCGGCCTCCTCGACGAGGAGGCCCTGACGTTCGTACCGGGTACGGCGCCGGTTGTGCCGAACGACCACCGCCCACAGCGTGCTTGCCTCCCGTGCCCGGCGGGTGAGGGCGGTGTTCCCGCGGCGCAGGAACACCAGATGGCCCAGGTCCGCGCAGTCCAGGCAGACCGGTGCGTTGAACTCGACGATCATCCGCTCCAGAGGCCCCTGGAGACACTCCGAACAGCGGCGGCGCTTGAGCGGTTCGACGACGACAGGTGCGACCAGGTCCACGGCGGCCTCCTCAGCGCACTCCGGGCGCGGCCGCCGCGATGAACCCGAGCGCCCGGCGGGTGGCGGTGCCCACGGCCGTCGCTCCTCGGCGCGCACATGTGGTGTCGGTCAATATTCGTTCGATTCATCGCCACACAGCCCTCTAGGGTCTGTCGCGTGGCAACGAAACTCAATCAGATCATCGCAGTGGAGAAGGGCGTCAAGTCCCGGGCGCAGCAGGACCTGACGGCGGCACACCACGGGCTGCAGAAGCCCGCGTTGCTCGCCGGGATCTCCCGTACCTACCAGCCGAAGGACGAGGAGGGCGAGCAGCTTCCGCCCGAGTCCACGCTGGTGCAGGTGAAGGCCGAGGACGTGCTCCGTGACACCGCGCGGGCGTTGACGCGGCTGTTCGATGTGACCGCCACCAAGGACTGGGCCAACTGCGAGGCGCGCGCCGACGTCACCGTCGACGGGCGCGTGCTCGTGGGCCAGGTGCCCGTCGCGTATCTCCTGTTCCTGGAGAAGCAGCTGACGGACATCCACACCTTCGTCCGCAAGCTGCCCGTCCTCGACGCGGCCGAGTCGTGGACGCAGGACCCGTCGACCGACGCGTGGAAGACCGACGTCGTGCGGACGGTCCGGACGAAGAAGGTGCCGCGCAACCACGTCAAGGCGGAGGCGACGGACAAGCACCCGGCGCAGGTCGAGGTCTACTACGAGGACGTGCCGGTCGGCTACTGGACCACCGTGAAGTTCTCCGGCGCCCTGCCGGCCCGGCGCGTCAACGAGCTGCTGGAGCGGGTGGAGAAGCTGCAGCAGGCGGTGAAGTACGCCCGCGAGGAGGCGAACAGCGCCGAGGTCACCGACCAGCGGGTCGGCGATGCCGTCTTCGGCTACCTCTTCGGGTAGCGGGAAGACCCATGAACTCCCCGGCCACAGCACACGGCCGGGGTGCGCGAGGAGCGCAAAGCTGAAGCTGAGCCTTGTCGTGAATGCGCGGCCCTTCTGAGAAGGGTCGCGTTCAAACTCAGACTATTGCTCCAGATTCAGCATCCGCCGCTCATCGCCGGATCGACCGGGCCCGGGCCCCGGTGCGTCGAAATGCCAGTTCGAATCTGGTCCGCCGAGCTCGATCGGCGGTGGTCCAACGGCAGGACGCGACGCCATGACGACTGACCCGGGCTCTCAAGTGTGCCGGCGTGTGATGTGAGTGGCATCAACAGGGTCCGGGGGCAGGCTACGCCCTCGGACCCGCTCCTTTTCCGCGGGCCGCGCGCCCACCTACTGCCGGTAGCCGCTCAGGAAGCGGCCGATGCGGCTGATCGCCGCGTCGAGGTCGTCGGCGTACGGCAGGGTCAGGATGCGGAAGTGGTCCGGGCGGGGCCAGTTGAAACCCGTGCCCTGCACGACCTGGATCTTCTCGCGCAGCAGCAGGTCGAGGACGAACTTCTCGTCGTCGTGGATCCGGTGCACCTTCGGGTCGAGGCGCGGGAAGGCGTAGAGCGCGCCCTTCGGCTTCACGCAGGAGACGCCGGGGATCTCGTTGAGCTTCTCCCAGGCCTTGTCGCGCTGCTCGTGGAGCCTGCCGCCGGGGGCGGTGAGCTCGTGGATGGACTGCCGGCCGCCGAGCGCGGCCTGAATGGCGTACTGGGCGGGGGCGTTCGGGCACAGCCGCATGGAGGCCAGCATGGTCAGGCCCTCCAGGTAGCTCTTCGCGTGCTGCTGCGGACCGCTCACGACCAGCCAGCCGGACCGGAATCCGGCCACGCGGTAGGTCTTGGAGAGCCCGCCGAAGGTGAGCACGACGAGGTCGGGGGCGAGGGAGGCGGCCGGGTGGTGGACGGCCTCGTCGTAGACGATCTGGTCGTAGATCTCGTCGGCGAAGACCATCAGTCCGTGGCGGCGGGCGAGGTCGAGAATGCCCTCGACGATCTCACGCGGATAGACCGCGCCCGTGGGGTTGTTGGGGTTGATGATCACGACGGCCCGGGTGCGGTCGGTGATCTTCGCGGCCATGTCGTCCAGGTCCGGGTACCAGTCGGCCGACTCGTCGCAGAGGTAGTGCACGGCCTTGCCGCCCGAGAGGGTGGTCACCGCCGTCCACAGGGGGAAGTCGGGGGCGGGGATCAGGACCTCGTCGCCGTCCTCCAGAAGCGCCTGGACGGCCATGGAGACCAGCTCGGAGACGCCGTTGCCGAGAAAGACGTCGTCGACGTCGACCTCCGGCAGTCCCATCGACTGGTAGCGCTGGGCGACCGCCCGGCGGGCGGAGAGGATGCCGCGGGAATCGGTGTAGCCGTGGGCCTTCGGGAGCATCCGGATCATGTCCTGGACGATCTCCTCGGGCGCCTCGAAGCCGAAGAGCGCGGGGTTTCCGGTGTTGAGACGCAGGACGCTGTGGCCCGCCTCCTCCAGGGCGTTGGCGTGCTCGATCACCGGGCCCCGGATCTCGTAACAGACCTCGCTCAGCTTGCTCGACTGCCGGAACTCCATGCGACGACCTCCCCAGACTATTGATGCTTGGTTTTACCAAGTTCGAGCTTGGAAAGTCCAACAACTTGTCTAGACTGCGTCGCATGCCCCGCCGCCGAAGCTATGACCAGTACTGCGCCGCCGCCCGTGCCCTCGACGTCGTCGGCGACCGCTGGACGCTGCTGATCGTCCGCGAACTCCTCGCCGGGCCGCGTCGCTACACGGATCTGCACGCCGATCTGCCGGGCGTCAGTACGGACATGCTGGCCGGCCGGCTCAAGGACATGGAGGGCGCCGCCGTCGTCACGCGCCGCCGCCTGCCCCCGCCCGTCTCGGCGTACGTCTACGAGCTCACCCCGCGCGGGCGTGAACTGCTCCCCGTCCTGCGGGCACTGGCCGCGTGGGGCGCGCCCGAACTGCAGGAGCCCCGGCCCACCGACGCGGTCCGCGCCCACTGGTTCGCCATCCCGCTCATCGGGGCCCTGGAGGGCGTGGTGGCGGGTGTGGTGCATGTGACCGTGGACGAGGGGGATTTCCACGTACGGGTCGGGGGCGACGGGCCGCCCGCGTACGGTGACGGACCGCCGGCCGATCCCGCCGACGTGCTGCTGCGGACGGACTCCGCGACCTGCCGGGCCCTCGCGGGCGGGGAGACGACACTTGCCCAGGCGGTACGGGACGGCCGGATCGAGGTGACCGGAGACGGCGGTCTCGCCGGTCCGCCGCACTCTCCGGCCCACCCGGAGGAGCTCATGGGGCTCACGCCCGGCTCGCGGGCGAGCGGGGCCGGTCTGTGACAAGGTCAGGCCCGTGCGATTCGAAGCGATCACCTGGGAGCGCCTCTCCGATGCCCTGGCCGCGCACGTCGACGGCGCGACCCCCGGTGACGGGAGTGCCTGGCTGAAGGTCGGCATCGACGGGGCGCCCGCCGCGCCCGCCGGGGAGACCGCCGAGCGCATCGCCGAGGCGCTGCGGCTGCGCGGCCGGTCCGTGCTCGTCGTCGGCACCGAAGGGTTCCTGCGGCCCGCGTCACTCCGTTACGAGTACGGGAAGCAGGACCCCGACTCGTACTACAGCGGGTGGTTCGACACCGGAGCGCTCTGGCGCGAGGTGTTCGGGCCGCTGGAGGCAGGCGGCAGCGGACGCGTCCTGCCCGACCTGTGGGACCCCGTCACCGACCGCGCCACCCGCAGCCCCTACGTCGAACTACCGCCGGGCGGAGTCCTCGTGGTGCACGGGCCGTTCCTGCTCGGGCACTGGTTCCCCTTCGACGCGACCGTGCATCTGAGGCTCTCGCCCGGAGCCCTCGCGCGCCGCACCGAGGAGCCCTGGACCCTGCCCGCCTACGAGCGGTACGAGCACGAGGTCGGCCCGTCCGAGGCCGCCGACGTGGTCGTGCGCGCCGACGACCCGCGCCACCCCGCCTGGACGGGCCTGCCCCGCTAGGGTCCGGACCGTATGGTCGTCCGCCCGAAGGACGTCGCGAGCCAGGCCGGAGTTGCCGGCCACGACCTAGGGCGACGGCGGCCGGCCGCCCACCAGCGTCACCGCCTCCGCCCCCGCCTGGCAGCCCGCCTCGGCGGCCTCCACGGCGTCCGCGCCCGCGAGCCGGGCCGCGAGGAACGCGCCGGTGAAGGCGTCACCCGCGCCCGTGGAGTCCACCGGCCGTACGTCCGGGGCCGGTACGCGACCGGTGACCGCGCCCGCC
Source organism: Streptomyces sp. NPDC054975 (assembly GCF_053609105.1). NCBI lineage: Bacteria > Bacillati > Actinomycetota > Actinomycetes > Kitasatosporales > Streptomycetaceae > Streptomyces > Streptomyces sp. NPDC054975. Next base: position 66,544 of record NZ_JBSGWV010000009.1, on the reverse strand, counting down.
TCGGCGACCAGCGCGCCCGCGGCGCCCAGGGTGACCGCGACGAGCGGGAACGTACGGCTCAAGGCCTCCGCCGCCTCGGCCGGATCCGCGCGGCCGGTGAGCAGCCGGGCCTCGTCGGCGTTCGGGAACAGCGCCTGCACGCCCCGTGCGGCCGCCAGGAACCGGTCCGACCCGAGCCTCTCCAGGAACCCCACGGAGGCCGGGTCCACGCTCACCGGGACCCCCGCCTCCCGTGCGCCCCGCACAGCCCGGTGGGCGGCGGCACGGCTCGACTCGGCGAAGAACAGATACCCGGAGAGATGGAGCAGGGCCGTCCCGTCCAGGAACGTGTCGGCCCAGTCGTCGGGTGAGAGGCGCAGCGCCGCGCCGCTGTCGGTCAGGAACGTGCGCTCGGCGCTCGCGTCGACCAGGGATATCACCGTCGCCGTACCGGCCTCCGCGTCCGGGACGAGCAGCGGGCGCACGCCCGCCCGGCGCAGCGCCAGGTCGTGCCAGCCGGCCTCGTCCGTGCCGACCCGGCCCAGCAGCCGTACCTGCGGGCAGCCCGAACGCGCCGCCCAGCACGCCACGTTGGCCCCCGCTCCGCCCGGCACGCGCCGGATCTCGGCGGCCGTGTCGGTCGCGGGCGCCAGCGGCGTCCGGTGCCGGGCGACGATGTCGGTGACCACGTCACCGACGACCAGCAGACCGGTCATTCGCCGTCGGCGGCGTGGGCCGCCGCGATCCGCGCGGCGAGCCGCACGTTGCCGCGCACCGCCGCGAGGTTCGCCTCCAGGGACGCGCCGTCCGTGTGCACCATCAGGTACTCCAGCAGGAACGGCGTCACGGCCTGCCCGCCGATGCCCTTGTCCTTCGCCGCCGTGAGGCCCTGTGCGAGGACCCGGTCGTGCAGGGCCGGATCCAGCTGCTCGTCCACCGGCACCGGGTTGGCGACGATCAGCGCGGCGTGCGGCTCGCCGAGGGCGTCCTTCGCCCGTATCACGCCCGCGACCTCCTCGGGCGTCCGCAGCGTCCAGTCGACCGGCTCCCCGGAGGAGGCCAGATAGAAGCCGGGGAAGTGCTCCGTCCCGTATCCGACCACCGTCACGCCCAGGGTTTCGAGGCGCTGCAGCGTCGCCGGGACGTCGAGGATCGACTTGACCCCCGCGCACACCACCGTGATCCCGACCCGGGAGAGGAGCCGCAGATCGGCCGACTCGTCCTGGGTCTCGGTCCACTCGCGGTGCACCCCGCCGAGCCCGCCGGTCGCGAAGACCCGGATACCGGCCGCGTCCGCCAGCCACGCCGTCGCGGAGACCGTCGTCGCCCCGGTCACCCCCGTCGCGAGTGCGGGCGCGAGATCGCGGTGGCCCAGCTTCCGCACCGCCGGGTCCTCGGCGATCCGGACCAATCCGCCCTCGTCGAGCCCGACATGCGCCACCCCGTCGATCACCGCGATCGTCGCGGGCACGGCGCCGCCGTCCCGTACCAGGGACTCAAGCTCCTTTGCCACGGCCAGATTGCGCGGGCGCGGCAGCCCGTGGGCGATGATCGTGGACTCCAACGCGACAACGGGCCGCCCCGCACGGAGCGCCTCCCGCACCTCTTCGGACACCTGTGTGGACATGTCCCATTCCTGGCGCGACCGGACACCACTCAAACCTCCCGGCGCGGGGTGCGAGCGGGACACGGGCCCGCACCGGTGGCGTGTTTCAGCCACAGCGCGGCAGGCCGGGCAGTCGGCCCGCGTCGACCACCTGGATCACCGGGCGGGAGCCGGCGGTCTTGGCGTTGCCGAGGCTGTACGCCACCGCCAGCGCGCCGCCCCTGGCCTGGGCGTAGCCGTACGCCGGAGTGATCCGTGCGTACGAGCCCGCGCTCAGGTCCAGGGCGTACGAGGTCTCCGGGGTGCGCCAGGTGACCAGACGGCCGCTGATGCGCAGTTGGTCCATGCCGTCGACGGCCGGGGAGGTGGTCACGACGGCCGTCGGCCGCGCGTCGCCCGACCGCCACACCATGAGCCGGGGCGCGGACTCGCCCTCGACCCAGGCCCAGGTCCCGCCGTCGGAGACGACGGAGCGGATGTCCCGGAGCGCGGCCAGAGGTCCGGGCAGCGGGGCGGGTCTGCCGTCCGTGAGGGAGACGGCGGCCAGCCGGGTTCCGGAGCCCACCGACTCGCGCCACGCGAGCAGCGCGCCCGCGGCGAACGGCGTGTCCATCACACCCGTACGCACAGCGCGTGGGGCGCCGCCGGCTGCGGGGGCCGCGTACACCGTGGCCTTTCCCTCGCCGACCCCCTGCGTCCAGTGGACCGTGCCGTCGCGCACGACCGGCTGGGGGAGGGGGCCCGGGCGGTCGGCGCGGGCGAGCCGGCGGGACGTACCCGTCTCGGCGTCCCACACGTAAAGGCTCCACGGGCTGTCCAGGGTCCGGCCTTCCAGGACGGCGAACGCGGCCCAGCGGCGTCCGTCGAAGTCGGCCGCGAGCAGCTGGTGTTCGACCGGGTCGGCGAGGTCGAGCAAGGTGCGGGGCTCGCCGGGGGGTTCGCCGCCTCCGCGTACGAGGGCGGCCCGGCGGCGGTCGCCGGCGGTGAGCTGGACGGCCGTCCAGCCGGGACCGGTGTCGGTCAGCACCGCCCGTTCTCCGGCGGGGGTGCGCAGCTCGCCCGCGGCGAGCGCGGAGCGCCACGCGGCGGGCAGGCCCACCTCGCACGCGGCGCTCAGCACGGCCGGCGCCGTCGGCCGGGGCGCAGGGGCGGTGGACCGCCGGTCCGGCGTCGGGTCCGGTCCGGGCCGTGCCGACGAGCACCCCGCGAACAGGAGGCCCGTCAGCAGCAGGGCGAGGGCCCGGGCCCTGGTGGGCGAGGACGGCCCGGGCGGCCTACCAGACGTAGCCACGGCCGCCCATGATGGTGGTGATGGTGTCGGACGAGATGCGTGCCGACTTGGGGACGGAGCCCGCCCACGAGATCACGCTGGTGCTCACCCCGCCCACCGGGTCGAGGTAGTTGACCTGTCCGGCGGCGGTGTCCGTGTTGTAGCCGTCGATCGAGACCCAGTGGAATATCTCGATGTTCGGGTGGCCGACGAGGTGGGGGCCGCCCGGGACCTCCCAGGCGTTGCCCGCTATCGCGTAGTCGTTGTCGGTGTTGTGGGTGATGTGCTGCTTGAAGTTCGCCTTGTCGGTGGCGGTCGGGGTGTACGGCAGCGCCTTGGGTACGTAACCGGCCCCGGGGAGGCGGTTGTTCAGCGCGTCCGCCATCGGATAGCCGGTCGGGTTGGGCACGTTGATGTTGATGCCGTACCAGGCCGTGCCGTTGGTGGTGGTCTTGAGCAGGGTCGCCGCGTCCTGCTGCGAGCGGCCCGCGACCTCGTCGCGGGCGGACTGGGTGATCACGAGGGTGGCGGGTCCGCACCAGTACGAGTTCTTCTGCGACTGGTGGAGCCCGCCGGAGAGCTTGTAGCCGGCGAGCGCGGCCCGGGTGCGGACACCGTCGAAGCCTCTGGCCGCCTGGGCCTCCTTGGCGGCGCTCAGTCTCTGCTGGGCCGGGGTGAGGCGCTGCGGGCCGAGGGTGTCGTGCGCGGCCTTGTAGGAGGCGCCGGGGGCCGGCGACTGGCGGGCGTCCGGGCCGGCGGCGGCCTGGGCGGTGGGGGCGGCGCCGACGACGGCGAGGAGCGCGGCGGTGGTCAGGACCGCGGTGCGGCGGGCGGTGCGGGGGGTGAGGGATATCGCGGGCATCGCACTCTCCTGTCGGAGGTGGGGGAGGAGGTCACGAGGGAGTTTGACGCGCGCACGCCAAGCGGGACAGGGGGCTCGGCGGATTCCCCCCGACCAACATTGGGCGCACCAAAGGCGCCACGCGTGACCAGCGGGGACATCGGTCCGTAACCTCCCCCGCCACCCCCGGTTTTCGGCCGTGCGGCGCCGCGACGCCGCCCTCGGCGGTGTGCGCGTATGAGCGATTCCGCCCCCGAGGGGGCCGAGGTGTCCATCTGTCACCTATACGTCGCCGGGCCGGTCGGCTACGACCCGAGATACGCCAACTGGGGGGCGTCCGGCACCGTGTACGAAATCGGTGGCCGGGCCCCCGTCGTGACCGGCCGGGGCGGCGAGCGCCTGCCCCGGGCTCCGGCAGGAGCCCAGCTCCGCCCCCTCGGGCGCTGCCCGCAGGCTGTACTTCGGATTCCGTCGCCGGTGGGCGGTCCGGCGAAGTCTCCTGGTCAGAAGGGAAGTGGAGTCGATTCCTCCAGCCCGTCCCGGCCGTGGACCGGCCCTGAGCCCCCGCTACAGTCACCGCCCATGACGACACACGACCAGCCCTCCTTCGCGGTCCACATCCCCGACGCGGAGCTGGAGCCCGAGCCGCTCGACCCCGCCCAGATCGTCTCCGGAACGCCCGAGGTGACCGGCAAGGTCCTCTGGGAGTCCGCCGACGGCACGCAGGTGCGCGGCATCTGGCAGATCACCCCCGGCGTGGTGACCGACACGGAGGCCAACGAGCTCTTCGTCGTCGTCAGCGGGCGCGCCACCGTCGCCGTCGAGGGCGGTGCCACGCTGGAGATCGGCCCGGGTGACGCGTGTGTGCTGCGCGAGGGGGACCGGACCACCTGGACGGTCCACGAGACGCTGCGCAAGGCGTACCACATCAGTCTCTGAGCGCCCGGGGACATTGGATCCAGGATCCATGATCCGATATCCATGATCATGGATCCGATATCCAATATCCGCCGCCGGCAGGGGCGGTCAGGCTCGTCGCAGGACTCCGCGTACCGCCAGCGCCGCCATCGGCAGCAGCAGGCACGCGCCCACCACGTTCAGCCAGCCGTAGCCCGCCTCGGCCACGATCAGCCCGGCCATCAGGCCGCCGACTCCGGCGGCGGTGTTCATGATGAAGTCCGACAGGCCCTGCACCGCGGCCCGGGCGGCCTGGGGCACGGAGTCCGTGAGCAGGGCCGAGCCTGACACCAGGCCCGCCGACCAGCCGAGCCCCAGAACGAAGAGCCCCGCCCCGATCTGCCCGTGGCTCGGGCCCGCCGTGCCGGCGAGGAGCGCGGCCACGGAGAGGAGTCCGACCGCGAGCCCGATGACGGAGAGCCGGCCGAGGCGGTCCGACAGCCAGCCCATGAGGGGCGAGAAGGCGTACATGCCGGCGATGTGGCCGCTGATCACCAGGCCGATCAGCTGGATCCCGGCGCCGTGGTGGCTCAGCGCCACCGGGGTCATCGACATGATCGAGACCATCGCCGTGTGCGAGGCGGCCACGGTCACCAGCGCGAGGCGGGCGCCGGGGGACTTCCGTACGGCCCGCATGCCCGCCTTCAGCGAGCGGGCGTCGGCCTCCTGGTCCTCCTCGGGCGCCGCCAGCGCGCGGGCCGTCAGCAGCGGGTCGGGGCGCAGCAGCACCGCCACCACGAGCGCGGCGACGATGAAGACGCCGGCCGCCCAGACGAAGGGTCCGGCCGCCGCGGGGATGCCGAGCCCGGCCACGCTCTGACCGGCGGGCGCGGCGATGTTGGGCCCGAGGACCGCGCCGATGGTCGTGGCCCAGACGACCGTGGAGATGGCCCGCCCCCTACGGTCCGGTTCGGCGAGGTCGGCGGCGGCGAACCGGGCCGCGAGGTTCGCCGAGGACGCGGCGCCGAACCCGACAAGACCCGCGAGGAGCAGCGGGAAGCTGTCGACGACCGCCCCGAGGACGACCACTCCGGCGCCGAGCGCCCCGATCAGATAGGCCAGGACGAGTCCCGGCCGCCGCCCGCGCGCACCCATGAGGGCGGCCAGCGGCATCGCGAGCAGCGCGGGACCGGCCACCGAGGCCGTCGAGGCGAGGCCCGACAGCGCCTCCGAGCCACTGACGTCCTTGGCCAGGACGGCGGCGAGGGCGATACCGGTGGCGATGCCGAGTCCGCCGAGGATCTGGCCGGCGATCAGAACGGCCTGCGTGCGCCGCCGGAGCGCCTGTATCCGCCCGGCGGCCGCCGGAACGGGCTCGGGTATTTCGGTCGGAAGCGCGTCGGCGGGGCCGGTATGAGCGCCGGTGGCGTCAGCTGCGTCAGGGGCATCGGGGCTGTTGGTCACCGACGTGAGTGTGCCAGGCGCCCCCGCTCCCGAGAATGCCCCGCCGGCCCCTAGAAGAGCGGCTGCGGCAGTACGCCCTCCAGTGCCAGCAGCGTCCGCTTGGTCTCCAGGCCGCCTCCGAAGCCGCCGATCCCGCCGTCGCTCTCCACCACCCGGTGGCACGGCACGACCAGTGGCAGCGGGTTGGCGCCCATCGCCGCCCCCACCGCCTGGGCGGCGCCCGGCTGCCCGACCCGCTTCGCCATGTCCCCGTACCCGACGACCGCCCCGAACGGCACCCCCTCCGCCAGCTCACGCAGCACCTGGCGGTTGAAGTCCGTCGTCAGCGTCCAGTCGAGCGGCAGGTCGAACGCCTTCCGCGCTCCCGCGAAGTACTCGCCGAGCTGCCGTATCGGCTCGGCGAGCCGGCCCGTGGCGGTGTGCACCGGCTCCGCGCCGAGCCGCCCCGCCAGCCGGTCGACCGCCGCCTCCCGCACCGCCTCGTCGGCGTGGAAGACCACGCTCACCAGGCCGCGATCGGTCGCCGCGAGCAGCAGCGGGCCGACGTCACTCGGCACGACCGCCCATTCCACCGTGGTGTCCATGGACCTCACCGTACGACCGGCCACTGACATCGCGGTCATCACGGCCCGGTCTCGTCTCGGTCTCACCGCCGCCAATTCCCGGACCTCGTGGTCGCACGGCCCCCGGCGCGCCATAATCTCGCCCCGGTAGCACTACTCAGCGGTACCGACTGATTTCGGACGACGTGAACCACGGGGTGGAGGACGGACGCTCATGCAGGGCACGGTCGACGGTTTCAGTTACGGCCTCGTCACACCGGTCGCCGCCTTTCTCATGGCCTGCCTCGGCGGAGCCCTGGGCCTGCGCTGCACCACAAGATCCCTGCGTCACCGCGACACCTTCAAAGCCGGCTGGCTCGCCCTGGGGGCCACGTCGATAGGGACCGGGATCTGGACGATGCACTTCATCGCCATGATCGGTTTCTCCGTCGACCAGGCGCCCATCAGCTACGACCGCCCCATCACCTTCGCCAGCCTGGGCGTCGCCATCCTGATGGTCGGCATCGGCATCTTCATCGTCGGCTACCGCGGCGCCACCCCGCTCACCCTGGTCACCGGCGGCACCATCACCGGCCTCGGCGTCGCGACCATGCACTACCTCGGCATGGCCGGAATGCGGCTCCAGGGGACCATCGACTACGACACGCTCACCGTCGCCCTTTCCGTCATGATCGCCGTCGTCGCGGCCACCACCGCACTCTGGGCGGCCGTCTCGGTCCACGGATTCCTGGCCAGCGTCGGCGCCAGCCTCGTGATGGGCCTCGCCGTCAGCGGCATGCACTACACCGCCATGGCCGCCGTCAACGTCCATGTCCACGGCCTGGGCGACGGCGCGGACGGCGGCGACACCGCCACCTCGCTCCTCCTGCCGATGCTGATCGGCCCCGCCGTCTTCCTGCTCCTCGCCGCCGTGGTCGTCATGTTCGACCCGCTGCTCGTGATGGGCGAACCGGACTGGCAGCGCCCCACCGCCCACGGCCCCCGCCGGCCCGGCGTGCCCGCCCCGCGCCGCGCTCCGGCCTACGGCGAGCCCGCGAACTGGTCCGCCCGGCGGCCCCCGGGACGCGCTGCGCGTGGCGTCCGCAAGAGCGCCGGCCGGGGCGCGCATCGCTCCCAGGAGTGGTGAGAAGCGGGCCTCCGAGCGCCCCCTTGAGCCGTTGGCGGCCCGACTGTCAGTGGGGGGTCGTACGGTGGTTCCATGCGGCCCGTTTCCCAGATCGAACGTACGGTGGCGCCCTTCGAGGTCGTCAGCCCCTACCAGCCCAGCGGCGACCAGCCCGCGGCGATCGCCGAGCTCGACCGGCGCATCCGCGCGGGTGAGAAGGACGTCGTCCTCCTCGGCGCGACCGGCACCGGAAAGTCCGCGACCACCGCGTGGATGATCGAGAAGCTGCAGCGCCCCACACTCGTGATGGCGCCGAACAAGACGCTGGCCGCCCAGCTGGCCAACGAGTTCCGCGAGCTCCTGCCGAACAACGCGGTCGAGTACTTCGTCTCGTACTACGACTACTACCAGCCCGAGGCGTACGTCCCGCAGTCGGACACCTACATCGAGAAGGACTCCTCGATCAACGAGGAGGTCGAGCGGCTGCGCCACTCCGCGACGAACTCGCTGCTGACCCGCCGGGACGTCGTCGTGGTCGCCTCCGTCTCCTGCATCTACGGCCTGGGCACCCCTCAGGAGTACGTGGACCGGATGGTCCCGCTCAAGGTCGGCGAGGAGATCGACCGGGACCAGCTGCTGCGCCGCTTCGTCGACATCCAGTACACGCGCAACGACCTGGCGTTCACCCGGGGCACCTTCCGGGTCCGCGGCGACACCATCGAGATCTTCCCGGTCTACGAGGAGCTCGCCGTCCGTATCGAGATGTTCGGCGACGAGATCGAGGCGCTCTCCACCCTCCACCCGCTCACCGGCGAGGTCATCAGCGACGACACAGAGCTGTACGTCTTCCCCGCCAGCCACTACGTGGCGGGACCCGAGCGCATGGAGAAGGCGGTCAACGGCATCGAGCGCGAGCTGGAGGTCAGGCTCGCCGAGCTGGAGAAGCAGGGCAAGATGCTGGAGGCCCAGCGTCTGCGCATGCGCACCACGTACGACATCGAGATGATGCGCCAGATCGGCTCCTGCTCCGGCATCGAGAACTACTCGATGCACTTCGACGACCGCGAGCCCGGCTCCGCCCCGAACACGCTCCTCGACTACTTCCCCGAGGACTTCCTGCTGGTCATCGACGAGTCGCACGTCACCGTGCCGCAGATCGGCGCCATGTACGAGGGTGACGCCTCCCGCAAGCGGACCCTGGTCGACCACGGCTTCCGGCTGCCCTCCGCGCTCGACAACCGCCCGTTGAAGTGGGAGGAGTTCCAGGAGCGGATCGGCCAGACCGTCTACCTCTCGGCCACCCCCGGCACGTACGAGCTGTCGCGCTCCGACGGCTTCGTGGAGCAGATCATCCGCCCCACCGGCCTCGTCGACCCCGAGGTCGTCGTCAAGCCCACCGAGGGCCAGATCGACGACCTGGTCCACGAGATCCGGCTGCGTACCGAGAAGGACGAGCGGGTCCTCGTCACCACGCTCACCAAGAAGATGGCCGAGGACCTCACCGACTACTTCCTGGAGCTCGGCATCCAGGTCCGCTATCTGCACAGCGATGTCGACACCCTGCGCCGCATCGAGCTGCTGCGCGAGCTGCGGGCCGGCGAGTACGACGTCCTGGTCGGCATCAACCTGCTCCGTGAGGGCCTCGACCTGCCCGAGGTCTCGCTCGTCGCCATCCTCGACGCCGACAAGCAGGGCTTCCTGCGCTCGGGCACCTCGCTGATCCAGACCATCGGCCGCGCGGCGCGCAACGTCTCCGGACAGGTCCACATGTACGCGGACACCGTCACGCCGGCGATGGAGAAGGCCATCGACGAGACCAACCGCCGCCGCGAGAAGCAGGTCGCGTACAACACGGCCAACGGCATCGACCCGCAGCCGCTCCGCAAGAAGATCAACGACATCGTGGCCACCATCGCCCGCGAAGAGGTCGACACCGAGCAGCTCCTCGGCACCGGCTACCGCCAGGGGAAGGACGGCAAGGGCGCCAAGGCACCTGTCCCCTCCCTCGCCGCGCACGCGCCCAAGGGCAAGGCCAAGGGCGGCTCCGCGGGCTCCACGGTCGAGCTCGGCGACCGCCCGGCGACCGAACTCGCCGCGATCATCGAGGAGATGACCGACCGGATGCGCGCCGCCGCGGCGGAGCTGCAGTTCGAGGTCGCCGCCCGGCTGCGGGACGAAGTGGGAGAGCTGAAGAAGGAGTTGCGCCAGATGAAGGAGGCGGGACTCGCGTGACGCCCGGGGCGCCTCCGGGCGTCCGGTGTGTTGCAAGACCGACACAAAACCGCGCCCTCACTCCTGCGTTGTCAGTGCCCCTGCGTAGGGTGCTGCACAACCGCACGCACAGCGGAGGCGGCGGCGGGGATCGCTAGAGAGGGGACAGCGCGTGACGGTCAACATGACCAAGGGTCAGGCCATCAGCCTGGAGAAGCAGGGCGGCGGCAGCCTGACGTCCGTACGGATGGGACTCGGCTGGCAGGCGGCGCCCCGTCGCGGCCTGTTCGGTTCGCGTACGCGTGAGATCGACCTGGACGCCTCCGCGGTGCTCTTCGCCGACAAGCAGCCGGTCGACGTGGTCTTCTTCCGTCACCTGGTCAGTGACGACGGCTCGGTCCGGCACACCGGTGACAACCTGGTGGGCGGCGCGGGCTCGGGCGGTGACGACGAGTCGATCCTGGTCGACCTCCAGCGCGTCCCCGTCCACATCGACCAGATCGTCTTCACGGTGAACTCCTTCACCGGACAGACCTTCCAGGAGGTGCAGAACGCCTTCTGCCGGATCGTCGACGAGACGAACGGCCAGGAGCTCGCGCGCTACACCCTGGACGGCGGCGGCCAGTACACCGCGCAGATCATGGCGAAGGTGCACCGGGCGGGCTCGGGCTGGCAGATGACGGCCCTGGGCAACCCGGCCAACGGCCGGACGTTCCAGGACCTCATGCCCGCGATCCTGCCGCACCTTTAGTCCGGCACCGCACACCCGTCCACAGCTCCCGGAGGCAGCAGGCCGCCGGGAGCTGTCCCGCATCACCATTCACATCCGAGGGGACAGAGCCGATGACGGCCGAGCTGGTCCGGGGGCAGAACCACCCCCTGCCCGACACCCGACTGGAGATCCGGGTCTCGGCCGGACATCCGGTCGTCGCCGGAGCCACCCTTGCCGACGAAGGGGGCCGGGTCGCCGGGATCGAGTGGATCGCCCACCCCGGCTCGCCCGCGCTGCCCGGCGTCGAGGTCTCCCAGCAGGCCGCCGCCGACCACCGCCTCGCCGTCGACCTGGACGCCGTCCCGGCCACCGTGCACCGTCTCTCGGTCCTGCTGGCGCTGCCCGTCGGCATCGGCGGACCCACGCGCTTCGGCGCCCTCGCGGCCCCCTTCGTCGCCGTCACGGGCCTCGACGGCACCGAGATCGCCACGTACACGGTCACCGGCCTCGACCGCGAATCCGCCGTCGTCGCCCTGGAGCTGTACCGACGCCAGGGCGCCTGGAAGGTGCGCGCCATGGGTCAGGGGTACGAGGGCGGTCTCGCCGCGATGCTCGGAGACCAGGGGCTCCAGCGCCCCGCCGACCTGGCCGCCTCGATCCTGGAGGCCGTGTCCCGGGGCGCGGCCCGCTCGGTCTCCGCCCCGCCGCCGCGTGTCCCCGAGGCCGAGCGCGTACGCCACTCGGCGCCGACGACGGCCGCCGAGCCGAGGCCCGTGGCGGACCCGGCGCCGACGCTGCCGGTGAGCTCGCCGACGTCACCGCCCCCGCCGTCCTCAACGACGCCGACGAGCACGGGTGGCGGCCCCATCAGCTACGCCCACCCCCGCCGCGCGGCCGCCCCCGAGCCGCCTCGGCAGGCCCCGCCCGTCCCCGTCGCGGGAGACGCCGGCGGCTGGTCCATGGACGAGCGGCTCTACAACCAGGTGTGGGGCATGTTCGAGGACCTCGCCCGCACCACCGCCGCGTACCGCAGCGCCTGCGACTTCGCCGAGTCCCGGCTCGACAAGGAGCTCGACGGCGTGCTCTCCGACCCGCGCAGCCGCATCGGCGGCGCCGGGGACGCCGCCCGCCAGGCGGCCCGCGCCAAGCACGACGAACTCACCGCGCGCGCCCAGGAGGTCCTGGACCGGGACCTGGACCAGCTGGCCGCCGAGTCCGAGGTCGTCGAACCGGCGCTGCCCGCCGCCTACGCCCGCTGGGACAACCCCGTCTGGCACGCCTACCGGGTCCCCATGGAGGCCCCGATGGCCGTACGCCTCGGCGATCTCCACCTCCCCGAGCGGACCGATCTGCGCATCCCGATGCTGGTCCGGCTCCCGCTGGAGCGCGGGCTGTGGGTGGACGCGGGACGCGGGCACTCCGAGGCGGCGGGGCTGCTCGACGAGGCCGAGCTGCGGCGGCTCGCGATGGAGACCGCGGTCGCGCACGCGGCGCGGCTGCTCGCCGTGTACCCGCCCGGAGAGTTCACGGTCCATGTCGTCGACCCGGCGGGCTCGGGCGCCGCGGCGCTCGCCCCGCTGGTCGAGGCGGGCGTGCTGGCCGGCCCGCCGGCCGCCGGAGCGGCCGGGGTCTCGGCCGTCCTCGCCCAGCTCACCGAACGGGTCGACCTGGTGCAGATGGCGCTGCGGGCGGGCGCCCCCGACGCGCTGCCGCCCGGTCTGGACACCGCCGAGCAGTTGCTGATCGTCCATGACTTCCCGCACGGCTTCGACGACCGTGCGGTGACCCGGCTCCGGTACCTCGCGGACGAGGGCCCGGCGGTCGGCGTCCACCTCCTGATGGTCGCGGACCGCGAGGACGCCTCCGCGTACGGTCCGGTGCTCGATCCGCTGTGGCGTTCGCTGCTGCGGATCACCCCGGTGCCGGACGACCACCTCGCCGATCCGTGGGTCGGCCATGCCTGGACGTACGAGCCGCCGCGCTTCCCGGCGGGCAGCCGGGTGCTGTCCCAGGTCCTCGCGCAGGTGGCCGAGTCCCGTCGCCAGTGGGGCCGCTGACCTGCGCCTTTGGGTCCTCTTTACCCATCCCTTTACCTTCTCTTGGTTCTTCGGGTAGTCTTCTTGGCGCGGAGGGGAGTACTCCCCGTTGCGCGGCGTTCCCGTCAATACGGACGTACCCCGAGCGGGGACGATCCCGGGGCGTCGGCCCGGCCCGTCGCGTACGGCCTGGGTGGAAGAGACCTCCGGCAGCGACGACGCTGATCAGTAGCCGTACGACGCCGGAGGCGCAGTGGACGTTTCAACGACTCTCTGGGTGCTGACCATTCTTGGTCTGGGCGCCCTCATCGCGATCGACTTCTTCATCGGGCGCAAGCCCCACGACGTGTCGGTCAAGGAAGCCGGAATCTGGTCGATCGTCTGGATCGTCCTGGCCGTCCTGTTCGGCCTCGGCCTGCTGTTCTTCGGCAACAGCCAGGCGTCCGGTGAGTTCTTCGCCGGATTCATCACCGAGAAGTCGCTCAGCGTCGACAACCTCTTCGTCTTCGTCCTGATCATGGCGAAGTTCTCGGTGCCCTCCCACCTCCAGCAGCGTGTGCTGCTCGTGGGGGTGCTGATCGCCCTGGTCCTGCGCGCGATCTTCATCGCCGCCGGCGCCGCGATCATCGCCAGCTTCTCCTGGGTCTTCTACATCTTCGGCGCGTTCCTGATCTACACCGCCTGGAAGCTCATCCAGGAGGCGCGCTCCGACGAGGAGGAGGACGAGTTCGAGGAGAACCGTCTCCTCAAGACCATCGAGAAGAAGTTCGGCGTCGCGGACAAGTACCACGGCACGAAGCTCTTCATCAAGGTCAACGGCAAGCGGGTGCTGACGCCGCTGATGGTCGTCATGCTCGCCATCGGCACGACCGACGTCCTCTTCGCCCTCGACTCGATCCCGGCGATCTTCGGCCTGACCCAGGACCCGTACATCGTCTTCACCGCCAACGCCTTCGCCCTGATGGGTCTGCGACAGCTGTACTTCCTGATCGGCGGCCTGCTCAAGAAGCTGGTCCACCTCAGCTACGGCCTGTCGGTGATCCTCGGCTTCATCGGCGTGAAACTGGTGCTGCACGCACTGCACGAGTCCGGGGTGCACGTCCCCGAGATCTCCATCCCGTTCTCGCTCGCGGTCATCTGTGGTGTCCTGATCGTCACCACGATCACCAGCCTCATCGCCTCCAAGAGGCAGGCGCAGCGCGAGGCCGCCGAGGCCTCGACGTCCCCCGCCGCCGAGGCCGGGGAGACCGAGAAGGACAGCGTCGACGCCTGACGGCGTACGACACCGTAGGAACGCACCGCGGCCGGTGCGGGCGGCTCACCACCGCCCGCACCGGCCGCATCGCGTTCCAGGCGCTCCAGACGCTCTACGCGGGCACCCGCTCTGGTACCTCCGCCGGGACCGGAACGGTCTCCGGCAGCAGCGCGAAGCAGCCCAGGCTCACCAGCGCCACCACCGTCAGATACGCCGCCACGCCCCACGGCGGGCCCGCCCCCTCGGAGAGCGCCGTCGCCACGATCGGCGTCAGCGCCCCGCCCAGGACGCCCGCCAGGTTGTAGCCGACCGCCGCGCCCGTGCACCGCACCCTCGGCTCGTACAGCTCCGGGAGGTACGCGGCGATCACCGCGAACATCGTGATGAAGGCCAGCAGCGCGCCGACGAACCCGAGGAACATCAGCAGCGGCCGTCCCGTGTGCAACAGCGCGATCATCGGGAACATCCACACCGCCGAGGCCGCGCATCCGGCCAGGCAGAGCGGACGACGGCCGAACCGGTCGCCGAGCATCGCCACCGGTGGCGTCACGATCCCCGAGATCGCCACGGCCGCCATGACGCAGACCAGCATGGTCGTACGGCCGACCCCCAGCCGCTCGGTGCCGTAGGCCAGGGCCCAGGTGGAGACCGTGTAGAAGACCGCGTACCCGACGGCGAGCGCCCCGGCCGTGAGCAGGACCAGCCGCCAGTGGTCGCGCGCCACCTCGGTGAGCGGGGCGTCCGCCCGCCGGCCGGTCGCGCTCAGCTCCTCGAACTGCGGGGTCTCGGCCAGCGACGAGCGCAGCAGCAGTCCGCCGGCCGCGAGCAGCCCGGCCGCCCAGAACGGCACGCGCCAGCCCCACTCCCGGAACTGGGCGTCGGTGAGCGTGGCCGACAGCGCCAGCATCACGCCGTTCGCCAGGAGGAAGCCGACCGGCGGGCCGATCTGCGGAAAGCTCGCCCACAGCCCTCGCCGCCGCTCCGGTGCGTGCTCGGCGGTGAGCAGGACGGCCCCGCCCCACTCGCCGCCCAGGCCGAGCCCCTGCAGGAAGCGCAGCACGAGCAGCAGCGCGGGGGCGGCGATGCCGAGGGTCGCGTACGTCGGGACGAGGCCGACCGCCACCGTGGCGCAGC
Organism: Streptomyces sp. NPDC054975; assembly: GCF_053609105.1. Lineage (NCBI taxonomy): Bacteria > Bacillati > Actinomycetota > Actinomycetes > Kitasatosporales > Streptomycetaceae > Streptomyces > Streptomyces sp. NPDC054975. Next base: position 51,471 of record NZ_JBSGWV010000009.1, on the reverse strand, counting down.
CGGTGAGCACCAGCGAGGCGAACATGACCGGGCGCCGCCCGTACCGGTCGCCGATGTGGCCGAAGAGCACGGAGCCGAGCGGGCGGGCCACGAAGCCGACGGCGAAGGTGCCGAAGGCGGCCAGGGTCCCGGCGACGGGGGAGAAGGTCGGGAAGAACAGCGGGCCGAGGACGAGCGCGGCGGCGGTCCCGTAGACGAAGAAGTCGAAGAACTCGATGGCCGTGCCGACGAGCGAGGCGGCGGCGAGCCGCGCCATGGAGGGAGCGGCGGGGGAGGCTTTGCCGTCGGGGGAACCGTTGGCGCCCGGGGCGTCCGCGGTCCGCCGATCGTGCGGATCGGACGGCGCGTCCGGGACGGCCGTGGCCTGGGCGGAGTGCGGCGGCGGAGAGTCCGGATCCGGGGACGGACGCGGAGAGTGACTATGGCGCATGTCGCGCCAACTACCCGGCGTGCGCCGGAGTTACGGGGGCGCGCGGGAGCACATGGTGATCGACCGTGCGCCTCCGCCGGTCAGGGGCGCCCGAGGGGTGTCACCAGCCCCGTGCGTGCCACTCGGGCAGGCTCGGTCGCTCGTCACCGAGCGTGGTGTCCTTGCCGTGGCCCGGGTACACCCAGCTCTCGTCCGGCAGGACCGCGAACAGCTTGGTCTCCACGTCGTGGATCAGGCTCGCGAAGGCCTTCGGGTCCTTCCGGGTGTTCCCGACGCCACCGGGGAAGAGGCAGTCGCCGGTGAAGACGTGCGGGTGACCGTGCGGGTCGTCGTAGATCAGCGCGATCGAGCCGGGCGTGTGCCCGACCAGTCGGCGGGCGGTCAGCGTGACCCGGCCGACCGTGATCGGGTCGCCGTCCTCGACCAGGACGTCGGTCGGGACGGGGATGCCCTCGGCGTCGTACGCCCCGGCGTACGTGCGCGCGCCGGTCGCCGCGACGACCTCGGCGAGTGCCTGCCAGTGGTCGCCGTGCTGGTGGGTGGTGACGACGGACGCGATGCCGTCGTCACCGATCAGCGTCAGGAGCGTGCCGGCCTCGTTGGCGGCGTCGATGAGCAGCTGCTCGCCGGTCGCCCGGCAGCGCAGCAGATACGCGTTGTTGTCCATCGGACCGACGGCGACCTTGGAGATCATCAGGTCCGTCAACTCGTGCACATCGGCGGGACCGCCGACCTTCACAGCTCCGCTGTACGTCATGGGTTCAGCCTATAGCGGGGGGAGGTCCGGGAGGCCGTCGCCGGCGAGGACCGCGAGGTGGGCGCCGGCGTCGCCCCGGCCGGACAGCCAGCTGAGCAGTTCGGCGCCGGTGCCCGCGAGGACGACGGGGGTGCCCTTGTCGCCGCCGGTCTTCCAACTGGGGGCGCTCTCGTCGTGTCCGAGGCGGAGCGTCACCGGCGGGACCTCGGCCTGGCCCGACCAGCGGTCGGTCAGGAAGTCGATCTCCCGCAGGACGAACTCCTCCGGCAGGTCCTCCAGCTCGTAGCCGATCCCGAGGTCGACGTGGTGCAGGTCCACCTCCACCCAGCGGCGGAAGGGGATGCGGGCCGCCCGGTCCGTGACGCCGTTGCGGAGCGCCACGATCCGGTCCCAGTCGGCGGGCTCCGCGCCCGCTGCCTGGAAGCGCTCGGCGCTCGCGCGGATGTCGGCGAGCTGCTCGGCGAGGGGCCGGGGGGCGTCGCGCTCGATGTCGGCGCCGCGGGTGGCGGCGTCGGGGTACATGGGGCGGCCCTGGAGAACGTTCACCAGAGCGTCGGCGTTGCGGGCGATGTGGGCCAGGACATGGCCGCGGGTCCAGCCGGGAAGCCGTGACGGCTCGGCGACCGCCGCGTTGTCCAGGGAGGCGGCGGCGTCGAGGAGTCGCTCGGTCGCTTCACGTACAGAGGCCAGGTCACGCACATGGTCGATCATGAGGCCGACCCTAGCGCCGCCACTCGTTCGGGTGAAGCGGTCGGAACGAGGCCAAGATTCGAATGTGCGTGCTATAGGCTCGGTGGAAGCATCCGGCATCCTTGGTTGTTGGGTACTCAGGCACATCCAGGCACATCCAGGCACCACCAGGTACCTCCAGGCATATCTGCGACCCGCACTTCTGTGCCCCCGCTCTCTCAAGAAAGGTGCGGACCGGCGTGGCCGACCGTCTCATCGTTCGTGGCGCTCGCGAGCACAACCTCAAGAACGTCTCGCTCGACCTCCCCCGTGACTCCCTCATCGTCTTCACCGGGCTGTCGGGGTCGGGCAAGTCCTCCCTCGCGTTCGACACGATCTTCGCCGAGGGACAGCGTCGGTACGTCGAGTCGCTCTCGTCGTACGCCCGGCAGTTCCTCGGTCAGATGGACAAGCCGGACGTCGACTTCATCGAGGGCCTCTCGCCCGCCGTCTCCATCGACCAGAAGTCGACCTCGCGCAACCCGCGCTCGACGGTCGGCACCATCACCGAGGTCTACGACTACCTCCGCCTGCTCTTCGCCCGCATCGGCAAGCCGCACTGTCCCGAGTGCCGCCGCCCGATCTCCCGCCAGTCGCCGCAGGCCATCGTCGACAAGGTCCTGGAGCTGCCCGAGGGCAGCCGCTTCCAGGTCCTCTCGCCGCTCGTGCGCGAGCGCAAGGGCGAGTTCGTCGACCTCTTCGCCGACCTCCAGACCAAGGGCTACAGCCGGGCCCGGGTGGACGGGCAGACCATCCAGCTCAGCGAGCCGCCGACGCTGAAGAAGCAGGAGAAGCACACGATCGAGGTGGTCGTCGACCGCCTCACCGTGAAGGACAGCGCCAAGCGCCGGCTCACCGACTCCGTCGAGACGGCCCTCGGGCTCTCCGGCGGCATGATCGTGCTGGACTTCGTCGACCTCGCCGAGGACGACCCCGAGCGCGAGCGGATGTACTCGGAGCACCTCTACTGCCCGTACGACGACCTCTCCTTCGAAGAGCTGGAGCCGCGCTCCTTCTCCTTCAACTCGCCCTTCGGCGCCTGCCCCGACTGCACGGGCATCGGCACGCGCATGGAGGTCGACCCCGAGCTGATCGTCCCGGACGAGGACCGCTCGCTCGACGACGGCGCCATCCACCCCTGGTCCCACGGCCACACCAAGGAGTACTTCGGCCGGCTCATCGGCGGCCTCGCCCAGGCACTCGGCTTCCGCACGGACCTGCCGTACGCCGCGCTCCCGGCGCGGGCCAAGAAGGCCCTGATGTACGGCCACAAGACCCAGGTCGAGGTCCGCTACCGCAACCGGTACGGACGAGAGCGGGCGTACACCACCCCGGCCTTCGAGGGCGCGGTCTCCTTCGTCAAGCGGCGGCACAGCGAGGCCGAGAGCGACTCCAGCCGTGAGCGCTTCGAGGGGTACATGCGCGAGGTGCCCTGCCCGACGTGCGAGGGCACCCGCCTGAAGCCGATCGTGCTCGCCGTCACCGTCATGGAGAGGTCCATCGCCGAGGTCTCCGCGATGTCGATCAGCGAGTGTGCCGAGTTCCTCGGCCGCCTGAAGCTGAACGCCCGGGACAAGAAGATCGCCGAGCGGGTCCTGAAGGAGGTCAACGAGCGGCTGCGGTTCCTCGTCGACGTCGGCCTCGACTACCTCTCCCTCAACCGCGCGGCCGGCACGCTCTCCGGCGGTGAGGCCCAGCGCATCCGGCTCGCCACCCAGATCGGCTCCGGTCTCGTCGGCGTGCTCTACGTCCTGGACGAGCCGTCCATCGGCCTCCACCAGCGCGACAACCACCGCCTCATCGAGACCCTGGTCCGGCTCCGGGACATGGGCAACACACTGATCGTGGTCGAGCACGACGAGGACACCATCAAGGTCGCCGACTGGGTCGTGGACATCGGCCCCGGCGCGGGTGAGCACGGCGGCAAGGTCGTCCACTCCGGCCCCTTGAAGGAGCTGCTCGCCAACAAGGAGTCGATGACCGGGCAGTACCTCTCCGGGCGCAGGGCCATCGGGACGCCGGACATCCGCCGCCCCGTGGACCCCTCGCGCCGGCTCACCGTGCACGGCGCCCGGGAGAACAACCTCCAGGACATCGACGTCTCGTTCCCGCTGGGCGTCCTCACGGCCGTCACCGGCGTCTCCGGCTCGGGCAAGTCGACGCTGGTCAACGACATCCTCTACACCCACCTGGCGCGCGAGCTGAACGGCGCCAAGTCGGTGCCCGGGCGACACACGCGCGTGGACGGCGACGACCTCGTCGACAAGGTCGTGCACGTCGACCAGTCGCCGATCGGCCGCACCCCGCGGTCGAACCCGGCGACGTACACCGGAGTCTTCGACCACGTCCGCAAGCTCTTCGCCGAGACCATGGAGGCGAAGGTCCGCGGCTATCTGCCGGGCCGGTTCTCCTTCAACGTCAAGGGCGGCCGCTGCGAGAACTGCTCCGGCGACGGCACGATCAAGATCGAGATGAACTTCCTGCCGGACGTCTACGTCCCGTGCGAGGTCTGCCACGGCGCCCGGTACAACCGGGAGACCCTGGAGGTCCACTACAAGGGCAAGTCCATCGCCGAGGTCCTGGACATGCCGATCGAGGAGGCGCTCGACTTCTTCGAGGCGGTCCCGACGATCGCGCGCCACCTGCGCACGCTCAACGAGGTCGGCCTCGGGTACGTCCGGCTCGGCCAGTCCGCGCCGACGCTCTCGGGCGGCGAGGCGCAGCGCGTCAAGCTCGCCTCCGAGCTCCAGAAGCGTTCGACGGGCCGCACGGTCTACGTCCTGGACGAGCCGACGACGGGTCTGCACTTCGAGGACATCTCGAAGCTGATCAAGGTCCTGTCGGGGCTGGTCGACAAGGGCAACTCGGTGATCGTCATCGAGCACAATCTCGATGTCATCAAGACCGCGGACTGGGTCGTCGACATGGGCCCCGAGGGCGGCAGCGGCGGTGGTCTGGTGATCGCCGAGGGCACGCCGGAGGAGGTCGCCTCGGTCCCGGCGAGCCACACCGGCAAGTTCCTCCGCGAGATCCTGGGCGCCGACCGCATCAGCGACGCGAGCGTCCCGGCAGCGCGGAAGGCGAACGGCGCCGCGAAGAAGGCGGCGGCGAAGAAGGTGGCGGCGAAGAAGGTGGCCGCACCTGCGAAGAAGGCCGCGGCCAAGAAGACGGTGAGCCGAGCGCGCAAGGCGTGACGCGTGACGAGCTGGGAACTCTACGTTCCCAGCTCGTTCGCGTACGGGGGTTCCGCGCCCGCGCGCGTGCACGTCAGGGCCGCTGCCTGGGCCGCGTACGTCAGGAGGGCCGACCAGTCGTCGGCGTCGAGGGACGTCACCGGGCGGTCGGCCAGGCCGTGCAACAGGGCGGCGTTCACCGTGTCGCCCGCGCCGATCGTGTCCGCGACCTCGACGCGTACCGCCGGTACCGACACCTCGCAGGACGGCGTGTGCACCGTCAGGCCGCCCGCCCCGCGCGTCACGACCACCGCCAACGGCCCTTGCTCCAGCCACCGAGCCGGAGAGCCGCCCAGCCAGGCCGCGTCCTCCTCCGAGAGCTTGAGAAGCGAGACGTGGGGCAGCCAGGACGCGAAGCGCTCCCGGTAGGCGGCCGCGTCCGGGATCAGGCCCTGCCGGATGTTGGGGTCGAGGAAGGTCAGGACACCCCGCCCCGACTCCCGCCGCAGCAGCGCCTCGTACGCGCTCGCCCCCGGCTCCAGCGCCAGCGAACACGTGCCGAACGACACCGCCCGTACGCCCTCGGGCAGCCGCTCGGGCAGTGCGAAGAGCCGGTCGGCCGTGCCCTCGACGTAGAAGCCGTACTCCGCCGAGCCGTCCGCGCCCACCGAGGCGACCGCGAGCGTCGTCGGCTCCGGTCCGCGCTGGACGAGCCCCGTCCCGACCACGGCCTCCCGCAGCCCCTCCATCAGGGCCTCGCCGAACGCGTCCGTCGACACCCGTGAGCAGAAGGTGGCATCGGCGCCCAGCCGGCCGAGGGCCACGGCCGTGTTGTACGGGCCCCCGCCTCTGCGGGGCACCAGCGCGGCCATCGGCCCGGGCGCGGCCCCGTCCGGGACGAGATCGATCAAGGACTCACCGGCGACGACGATCACGCCGTGAACGTAACCCATGCCCCACCGGCCACGACAGCCCCCTCGCAGCCCCCGCGCAGGCCCGCCAGGACGCGCCGGTATCGTCGGTTCGGTCACCCCTTGCCCCGATCCCACCGTGGAGCGCTCATGTCCGGCCAGTCCACCCGCCGCACCGTTCTGAAAGGCGCCGCCCTCGCGGGTGCCGCCGGGCTGGGTGTCGCCGCCTGCTCCACGGAGTCCAAGCTCGGGCACGCCCAGGTCCCGACCCCGACCGCCCCGGTGACCCTCGGCGCCCCCGAGGACGTACCCGTCGGCGGAGCCAGGCTCTACCGCGAGCAGCGCGTCCTGGTGAGCTGCCCGGCCGAGGGTCAGTACAAGGCCTTCAGCGCCCAGTGCACCCACGCCGGCTGCGTCCTCGACAAGATCGAGAACAACGAGGGCAACTGCCCCTGCCACGGCAGCCGCTTCGACGTCACCACCGGCAAGGCCCTCCAGGGCCCGGCGACGGTCCCGCTCCCCGAGGTTCCGGTCCGCGTCGAGGGCGGAAAGCTCGTCGCGGGTCCGGAGGCGTAAGGCGCGGGTCCCGTGGCATGAGGCGCCGCCGCGCGCGGTCGCCTACGCCCAGTCCCAGTCGATCCCCAGGATCCCCGGCCGTACCCCCTGCTCCACCAGGTGCACCGTGCGGTGCCGCCCGCTCAGCGTCAGATCCGAGCGGCCGCCGCGCGGCGCGCCCGCCGAGGCCTGCGCGAAGCGCCGGCACCGCACCGGCAGCGCCGCCTCGTCGAACCGCACCTGCAGGACGTACTGCCCGCCCGCGAAGCTGAACCCCCGCACGTACTCGCCGCACGGGCCCCCGGTCCCGTCCTCGAATCCGTAGCCGAAGACGTACGTCTCCCCGGCCCGCAGCCGCGCGTCGAACAGCAGCTCCGCGACGACGACACCCGTCTCCGCGTGCCACCGCACCCGCCCGGTACGGCAGTTCTCCGTCGCCCGGACCTCCACCCGCGAGGGATCGCAGCCCGGATCGCCGTGGTGGATGGCCAGATAGCGGTCGATCCCGTCCCGGTGCGCCCGCACCACGTGCTGCGAGTCCCGCCCCACCAGCTCCCGCGCCGCCCCTATCCGTACCCGCTCGTGATGGCCGACCGTGTGCAGCCCGCCGTCCACCGGCGACTCGAGCTCGGCGAGCAGCGCCTCCACCGCCCCCGAGGCCTCCACCAGCGAGCGGTACGAACGGGCCGCCGGCCGCTCCACGTCACCGCGGGCGGCCGCGTCCTCGGTGAGCAGCCGGATCAGCGAGTTCCCCGGCAGCTGAAGGACCTCCTCCAGGGCGCGGACGGCCTTCATCGACTCCGGCCGCTGGGGGCGGCGGGCGCCCTGCTGCCAGTAACTGAGGCTGGTCACCCCGACCTTGACGCCCCGGTGGGCCAGGTGGTGCTGCACCCGCTGGAGCGGCAGGCCGCGCACCGCGAAGGCCGTGCGCAGTGCCAGATGGAACGGCCCGGTGTGCAGCAACTGCGCCAGATCGGCCTCGGTGTGTCCCACGGGACTCCTCAGTGAACGTTCACGACGGCTCGGCGGACCGTCGCGCCGCCGGGGGCGGGCCCGCAGATGGCGCCGGGCGCGCGTTCACACCCGGGTCACATCGTTCACAGCCCGCCGTCATCCCGCATTGAAGCGTGTTGACCGGATCCGGACAACGTTCGATGCTCCTGAGCAGCGTCCGGACGCGCTCCTCCAACTCCCCACATCCCCACCCCCCACCTCGGGAGGAACGCGATGCGCAGTAGAAAGCTGTCCTTGGCGGCACTCGCCGCTGCCGCCCTCTTCCTGCTCCCCATGTCGTCGGCGACCGCCGCGCCGACGGCCGAGGACACCGCCGCCCTCGGGTACAAGCGGCTGAACATCACCATGCAGGCACAGCAGAAGACCAACTGGTGCTGGGCCGCCGGCGGCAACACGATCGCCACCTGGTTCGGCCGGAACTACAGCCAGAACCAGTTCTGCAACGCCGCCTTCAACCGCCAGCAGGGCTACGACTGCCCCAACAACCAGGCCACGCTCGGCAACGTCCAGACCGGCCTGCGCTGGGCGGGCGTCAACCCCGGCTCGTACGTGACGGGCTGGCTGCGGTACTCGACCGTGCAGACCGAGATCAACGCCGACCGCCCGATCGAGACACGGATCCAGTGGGCGAGCGGCGGCGGGCACATGCATGTGATCTACGGCTACGACGACAGCAACAGCTGGGTCTACTGGGGCGACCCCTGGCCCTCCAGCGACCGCTACAACTGGGCCTCGCACGCCTGGTACGTGGACAACAGCTCCTTCTCCTGGACGCACTCGCTCTACCGGATAGGGGCGTGACGACGATGAACGTACGTGCCATCAGCGCGGGGTTCGTGTCCGCCGCTGCCCTCGTCGTCCTGGGCGCGGTGCCGGCCACCGCGGCCGACGTGCCGCCGCCCGCCGCGACCCCCGAGAAGGCGGCGTCCGCCCCCGAGACCCTGGAGACGCTCTCCCGGTTCTTCGCCCGCGACGGAGCCCTCGCCCGCTCGGCGGCCCGGCCCCGCGTCGAGGGCGCGTCCGTCCCGGTACGGGTGCTGTCCCCGGACTTCGTGGCGGGGAAGGAGGGCGCGCCGGTCGCCCGCGTCGAGTTCCACGCCAGCAAGGCGGTCGCCTCGGACGGGCAGACGGCCTCGCTGTGGACCGCGCGGCGGGCGGACGGCGGCTGGCAGGTGGTGAACATCGCCACCGGCGACGACGAGGTCCGGTACGCGGGGCAGGGCGCGAAGGCCCTGCCGGGCGGGATCGTCTTCCGCGAGCCGCAGATCGACGCGTGGTACGTCCAGAAGGGCGCGAAGGTGCTGCCGCTGGACGAGGACGCGGTGCGGGCGGTGGGCAGGAACGGGACGAGCCTGGCCGCGTACCGGGACCGGGTCGCCCGGGCCTACGGCGACAAGCTGCCCGGCTCCGCGTACGCCCGCAAGGGCACGGCGGGCGGTTTCGACGAGCCTGCCGCCGCGCACGACGAGCCCGTGGTCACGGCCGCGTCCGTGACGGCGGGGGCGGGCGCCGTCCTGGCCCTGGGCCTCGTCGTCACACGGGTGGGGCGCCGCCGGGCCCGCCTGAGCGGCCGCGGGTAGAGCCTTTTCCCTCCCCGCCCCGCCCCTTCCCGAACCGGGGGCAAGCCCCCAGGCCCCCGTAACGGCCTGCGGCCGTGTCCTCGAACGCCGGACGGGCTGGATTTCCGCCCGTAGGGCAGAGCCACCGGTTACGGGAAGGGGCGGGGCGGGGAACAAGCCGTGCTCACCGCGCCAGGTACCCGCCATCCACCGGCAGCACCACCCCCGTGATGAACGACGCCTCGTCCGAGGCGAGGAACAGGATGGCCGCCGCCTCCTCCGGGTGCCGAAGGGTCGCATCGGGCCCATTCCTCCCCGGTCGCCTCCAGGACGTCGGAGAGCGGGATCAGCCCGGCGTTCGCCACCAGGACGTCCAGCCGACCGAACCGCTCCACCGCGGTCCCGATCATCCGCCGGGCGTCGTCCTCCCGTGAGATGTCGCCGACCACGCGCACCAGGGACGCGTCCAGCGTCGCGAGCCGCTCCTCGTCCAGGTCGGTGGCGACCACCCGCGCGCCCTCCCGGGCGAAGAGCAGCGCCGTCGCCCGTCCGATTCCGCTCGCCGCGCCCGTGACCACGCACACCCGGCCCGCGAGCCGCCCCGGCGCCTGTTCCGTCGTCTCGTTCGCGATGCCCCGCCAACGAGCGCACGCGGTCGGAGTGTCGGCCCCCGCCAGTAGGGTGGGGAGCATGGCCGACCCCTCCAGCTACCGCCCCGAGCCGGGGCAGATCCCCGACTCGCCGGGCGTCTACAAATTCCGCGACGAGCACCGCCGGGTGATCTACGTCGGGAAGGCGAAGTCCCTGCGCCAGCGGCTGGCGAACTACTTCCAGCCGCTCGCGAGCCTGCACCCGCGCACGGCCACGATGGTCACGACGGCCGCCGCCGTCGAGTGGACCGTGGTCTCGACCGAGGTCGAGGCCCTTCAGCTGGAGTACTCCTGGATCAAGGAGTTCGACCCCCGGTTCAACGTCAAGTACCGGGACGACAAGAGCTACCCCTACCTCGCGGTGACCCTGAACGAGGAGTTCCCGCGCGTCCAGGTCATGCGCGGCCACAAGAAGAAGGGCGTGCGCTACTTCGGCCCGTACGCCCACGCGTGGGCCATCCGCGAGACCGTCGACCTGATGCTCCGCGTCTTCCCCGTCCGCACCTGCTCCGCCGGTGTCTTCCGTAACGCCGCCTCCGCCGGACGCCCCTGCCTCCTCGGCTACATCGGCAAGTGCTCCGCACCCTGCGTCGGCCGGGTCGACCCCGACGAGCATCGCGAACTGGCCGAGGAGTTCTGCGACTTCATGGCCGGCCGCACCGGCACGTACATCCGCCGCCTGGAGCAGCAGATGATGGCCGCGGCCGAGGAGATGGAGTACGAGAAGGCGGCCAGGCTCCGCGACGACATAGGGGCGCTGCGGCGCGCCATGGAGAAGAACGCCGTCGTCCTCGCCGACGCCACCGACGCCGACCTCATCGCGCTCGCCGAGGACGAGCTGGAGGCCGCCGTCCAGATCTTCCACGTCCGGGGCGGCCGGGTGCGGGGCCAGCGCGGCTGGGTCACGGACAAGGTCGAGGCCGTCTCGACGGCCGATCTCGTCGAGCACGCGCTCCAGCAGCTCTACGGCGAGGAGAGCGGCGACGCGGTCCCCAAGGAGGTCCTCGTCCCCGCCGTGCCCGAGGACGCCGACGCCGTCACCCAGTGGCTGAGCGGTCGCCGCGGGGCCCAGGTCTCCCTCCGCGTCCCGCAGCGCGGGGACAAGAAGGACCTGATGGAGACGGTCGCGCGCAACGCCCAGCAGGCGCTGGTGCTGCACAAGACCAAGCGCGCCAGCGATCTCACCACCCGCTCCCGGGCCCTGGAGGAGATCGCCGAGGCCCTGGACCTGGACTCCGCGCCGCTGCGGATCGAGTGCTTCGACATCTCGCACCTCCAGGGGCAGGACGTCGTGGCGTCCATGGTCGTCTTCGAGGACGGGCTGCCGCGCAAGAGCGAGTACCGCCGCTTCCAGATCAAGGGCTTCGAGGGCCAGGACGACGTCCGCTCGATGCACGAGGTGATCAGCCGCCGCTTCAAGCGCTACCTCGCCGAGAAGGAGAAGACGGGGGAGTGGGGCCCGGAGGCCGTGACCGTCGACGCCGACGGCGATGCCGCGGACTCCCACGGTGACGCGGTGAACGCAGACGGTGACGTCGTGCACGCCATCGGGACCATGAACGGCTCCGGCGAGGTGCCCGTCGACGACGGACGCCCCAAGCGCTTCGCGTACCCGCCCCAGCTCGTCGTCGTGGACGGCGGCCAGCCCCAGGTCGCGGCCGCCCGCCGGGCCCTGGACGAGCTGGGCATCGACGACATCGCCGTCTGCGGCCTCGCCAAGCGTCTGGAGGAGGTCTGGCTGCCCGGCGACGACGACCCGGTCGTGCTGCCCCGCTCCAGCGAAGGTTTGTACCTCCTCCAGCGGGTACGTGACACGGCTCACGACTTCGCCATCCGCTATCAGCGCTCGAAGCGGAACAAGCGCATCAGGACCAGCCCCCTGGACGCGATCCCCGGCCTCGGCGATACCCGCAAACAGGCGTTGATCAAGCATTTCGGCTCGGTGAAGCGGCTCAGGCAGGCGACAATCGAGCAGATCTGCGAGGTGCCCGGCATGGGCAGGAAGACGGCCGAGGCCGTCGCCGTGGCTCTCGCCCAGGCGGCTCCGGCCGCACCCGCCGTGAACACGGCAACAGGAGAGATCATGGAAGACGACGGGGGCACCACCGCATGACCGAGCACGACCGCCAGGCAGAGCATGAAGCGCATGAAGAGCAGCGAGAAGACGGAGCAGGACACGTGAGTACGGGCACGAAGGAGGCCGGCGAGACCGCCGACGCGGCGGCCATCCCCGAGCTGGTGATCATCTCCGGCATGTCCGGCGCCGGCCGGTCCACCGCGGCGAAGTGCCTGGAGGACCTCGGCTGGTTCGTTGTCGACAACCTGCCGCCCGCGCTGATCCCCACGATGGTGGAGCTCGGCGCCCGTTCCCAGGGCAACGTGGCCCGGATCGCCGTCGTCGTCGACGTCCGCGGCCGGCAGTTCTTCGACGCCCTGCGGGAGTCCCTCGCCGCACTCGACGCCCAGCAGGTCACCCGGCGGATCGTTTTCCTGGAGTCCTCCGACGAGGCCCTGGTCAGGCGCTTCGAGTCGGTCCGCAGGCCGCACCCGCTCCAGGGCGACGGCCGCATCACCGACGGCATCGCCGCCGAGCGGGACCTCCTGCGCGAGCTGCGCGGCGACGCCGACCTGGTGATCGACACCTCCAGCCTCAACGTCCACGAGCTGCGGGCCAAGATGGACGCCCAGTTCGCCGGCGACGAGGAGCCGGAGCTGCGGGCCACGGTCATGTCCTTCGGATTCAAGTACGGGCTGCCCGTCGACGCCGACCTCGTCGTCGACATGCGCTTCCTGCCCAACCCGCACTGGGTCCCCGAGCTGCGCCCCTTCACCGGGCTCAACGAAGAGGTCTCGGCCTACGTCTTCAACCAGCCGGGCGCCAAGGAGTTCCTCGACCGCTACACCGAGCTGCTCCAGCTGATCGCCGCGGGCTACCGCCGCGAGGGCAAGCGGTACGTGACGATCGCCGTCGGCTGCACGGGTGGCAAGCACCGCTCCGTCGCCACGTCCGAGAAGCTCGCCGCCCGCCTCGCCGCGGAAGGGGTCGAGACCGTCGTCGTCCACCGGGACATGGGGCGCGAGTGAAGCCGTACCGCCGGCGTACGTCCACCCTCTCGGTACGTACGCTCCGCAGGCGCGGCGCCCAGCCCAAGGTCGTCGCGCTGGGCGGGGGCATGGGCCTGTCCGCCTCCCTCGCCGCCCTGCGCCGGATCACCGGCGACCTGACCGCCGTGGTCACCGTCGCCGACGACGGCGGCTCCAGCGGCCGACTCCGGGAGGAGCTGGGCGTGCTGCCCCCCGGTGACCTGCGCAAGGCGCTCGCCGCGCTCTGCGGGGACGACGACTGGGGCCAGACCTGGTCCCGGGTCATCCAGCACCGTTTCCAGTCCAAGGGCGACCTGCACGAGCACGCGGTCGGCAATCTGCTGATCGTCGCGCTCTGGGAGCAGCTCGGCGACCATGTGCTCGCCCTGGACCTGGTCGGCAAGCTGCTCGGGGCGCAGGGCCGGGTGCTGCCGATGTCGGCCGTGCCGCTGGAGCTCCAGGCCCTGGTCAGAGGGCACGATCCGGCGCGCCCCGACGACGTGGACACCGTCCGCGGGCAGGCCACGGTGGCGCTCACGCCCGGGGACGTGCAGTCGGTGCACCTGGTCCCGCACGACCCGCCGGCCGTGCCGGAGGCCGTCGCCGCCGTCCGGGACGCGGACTGGGTGGTGCTCGGCCCGGGCTCCTGGTTCTCCTCGGTGATCCCGCATCTGCTCGTGCCCGAGCTGCTCGACGCGCTGACCGAGACCAAGGCCCGCAAGGTCCTCTCGCTGAACCTCGCGCCGCAGCCCGGAGAAACCGAGGGGTTCTCTCCGCAGCGTCATTTGGAGGTTTTGGGACGACACGCCCCTAAACTCGCCCTGGACGTGGTGCTGGCCGACGAGGCCGCCGTGCCCGACCGCGAGTCCCTCGCCGATGCCGCCAAGCGGCTCGGCGCCGCGGTCGAGCTGGCGCCGGTGGCCCGTGCCGACGGTCTCCCGAAGCACGATCCGGAGCTGTTGGCCGCCGCGTACGACCGTATTTTTCGGATGCATGGAAGGATCGGCCCATGGCGATGACGGCAGCGGTGAAGGACGAGATCTCCCGGCTCCCCGTCACCCGGACCTGCTGCAGGAAGGCAGAGGTCTCGTCGATCCTGCGGTTCGCGGGCGGTCTGCACCTGGTGAGCGGGCGGATCGTGATCGAGGCGGAGCTCGACACCGCGATGGCGGCACGGCGCCTCAAGCGGGACATCCTGGAGATCTTCGGACACAGCTCGGAGCTGATCGTGATGGCCCCCGGTGGTCTGCGGCGCGGTTCCCGCTTCGTCGTACGAGTGGTGGCGGGCGGCGACCAGCTGGCCCGGCAGACCGGGCTGGTCGACGGCCGGGGCCGCCCGATCCGCGGCCTGCCCCCGCAGGTCGTCTCGGGTGCCACCTGTGACGCCGAGGCGGCCTGGCGCGGCGCGTTCCTGGCGCACGGCTCGCTCACCGAGCCCGGGCGCTCCTCCTCCCTGGAGGTGACCTGCCCCGGCCCGGAGGCCGCGCTGGCCCTGGTGGGCGCGGCGCGCCGGCTGAGCATCGGCGCGAAGGCCCGTGAGGTACGGGGGGTGGACCGGGTGGTCGTCCGGGACGGCGACGCGATCGGCGCCCTGCTGACCCGGCTCGGCGCCCACGAGTCGGTGCTCGCCTGGGAGGAGCGGCGGATGCGCCGCGAGGTCCGGGCCACGGCGAACCGTCTGGCCAACTTCGACGACGCCAACCTGCGCCGCTCGGCGCGCGCGGCGGTCGCCGCCGGGGCCCGGGTGCAGCGCGCCCTGGAGATCCTCGGCGAGGAGGTGCCCGAGCACCTCGCGGCCGCGGGCCGGCTGCGCATGGAGCACAAGCAGGCCTCCCTGGAGGAGCTCGGCGCGCTCGCCGAGCCGCCGCTGACCAAGGACGCGGTCGCGGGTCGGATCCGCCGTCTGCTGGCGATGGCCGACAAGCGGGCGCAGGACCTGGGTATCCCCGGGACGGAGTCGACTCTGACGGAGGAGCTGGACGACAGCCTCGTCGGCTGACGCCGCCTCAGTCGCTCAACTCTTCGCTGCCGGTGCCTTTCTGAGGCACCGGCAGCACTCGTTCGGCCCGCATGGCACCCTTGACATGATCATGAACGGTGATCAGCCTGGCGTCTGTTGACTTTCGTGGCAGACAACAGCAAGGGGGGCTTATGAGGCGCAGAGCGAGAGCGATCCTCGCGGCGGGTTCGCTGCTGGTCGCGGGGCTCGTGGCGGCACCCGTCGCCGGAGCGGAACCTCAGGACGCGAGCGGCGGCGGTGACGCCCTCTCCGTGTGGCGGGCGACGGTCAGCAAGGAGCAGGTGCCGCTGCTGCTCGAAGCGGGCACCGACGGCCACGAGCTGACCGAACAGGTGCCGGAGAAGGGCTCCGCCACCCTGGAGCTGTACCTCACCGACCGGCAGGCCGGGCAGCTGCGCGGCAAGGGCGTCCAGCTCGCCGAGCACACCCTCTCCGCCCGGGCCGAGCAGCGGGTCGCGGGCGCCGGGGACGGTGTCTTCCGCCCGTACGGCGGTCAGGGCGGCCTCAAGCAGGAGATTCTCGCCACCGCCCAGGCCCACCCGGACATCACCAAGGTCGTCTCGCTCGGCAAGACCGTCAAGGGGCAGGACATCCTCGCCCTCAAGCTCACCAAGGGCGCCAAGAAGGCCAAGGACGGCACCAGGCCCGCGGCCCTGTACATGTCCAACCAGCACGCCCGTGAGTGGATCACCCCCGAGATGACCCGGCGGCTGATGCACCACTACCTCGACGGCTACGGCACGGACGCGCGGATCACGAAGATCGTCGACTCCACCGAGCTCTGGTTCGTGCTCTCCGCCAACCCCGACGGCTACGACTTCACCCACGCCGACCCCGGCAACCGCCAGTGGCGCAAGAACCTCCGCGACAACAACGGTGACGGGCGCATCGAGCCCGGCGACGGCGTCGACCTCAACCGTAACTTCGCCTACAAGTGGGGCTACGACAACGAGGGCTCGTCCCCCGACCCGGCCGACGAGACCTACCGCGGCCCCGGCGCCATGTCCGAGCCCGAGACCAAGGCGCTCGACGCCTTCCAGCGGCGCATCGGCTTCCAGTACGGCATCAACTACCACTCCGCCGCCCAGCTGCTGCTCTACGGGGTCGGCTGGCAGGTCGCCACCGACACCCCCGACGACGTGGCGCTCAAGGCGCTCGCCGGCACCCCGCAGAAGTCCGCCGTGCCCGGCTACCGCCCGCAGGTCTCCTCCGAGCTGTACACCACCAACGGCGAGGCCGACGGGCACGCGGCCAACGTCAACGGGATGCAGATGTTCACCCCGGAGATGTCGACCTGTGCCACCGCCTCCCGCGTCGACCCGAACGACGCCTGGGAGCCCGCCGACTGCGCCTCCGTCTTCACCTTCCCCGACGACGAGAAGCTGATCCAGGCGGAGTTCGCCAAGAACGTGCCGTTCGCGCTCGCCGTGGCCGAGTCCGCCGCCCACCCGGACCGGCCCGTCTCCGTCACCGGCAACGACGCCCCCGACTTCACCCCGGCCACCTTCACCACCTCCTACGCCCGCGGCGGCGACCAGGAGGTCTCCGTGACCGCCCGGAAGTCGCTGCGCGGCAAGGAGCTGAAGTACCGGATCAACGGCGGCCGTACGCACACCGAGCGGCTCGAGGCCTGGCAGGGCGGCGAGACCTACGGAGGCGAGGACAACCTCTACTTCGACCAGTACCGCGCCGAGGTCGAGGGCGCCGAACCGGGCGACACCGTCGAGGTCTGGTTCACCGCCCGCAGCCGCGAGGGCCGGGTGAGCGCCTCGACTCCGTTCACGTACACCGTGGCCGACCGGCCCCGCGCGGACGTGCTCGTCCTCGCCGAGGAGGGCGGCACGACCGCCGCGCGGCACACCGCCGCCTATGTGAAGGCGCTCGCCGACAACGGCCGCAAGGCCGCCGTCTGGGACGTCGCCACCCAGGGCGTACCGGACCCGCTGGGCGTCCTCGGGCACTTCCGTACGGTCGTCTGGTACACCGGCGCGGAAGAGCCCTCCGGGCCCGTCACGCTGGCCGTACGGGAGTACCTCAACGAGGGCGGCAAGCTGGTCAACGCCGGCGAGAAGTCCGGCGGGCTCGTCGACATCGGCCGGGCCACGTCCAACGACTTCGCCCAGTACTACCTCGGCGCCTACCACCGGGCCGGGCTGAACGGCCCGACCTCCTTCGCCGGGTCCGGCGGCTTCGCCGGCGTCACCGGCGCCCTCGGTGACGCGGCCGGCAACCCGCTGGACAACGCCGGCGCGTACACCGTCACCTCGGACACCCTGGCGCCCCGCCAGTTCCCGCAGTTCGGCAGCAGCCGGTCCGCCGGCGACTACCCGGGCGTCCGCACCCCCTTCGAGCCGTACGAGGGCACGCACTTCGCCGCCGTCCGGCACGCCGACGACACCTGGGCCCGGCTCAGCCGCACCGTCGACCTCACCGGCGTCGACGCGGCCGCCAGGCCCAGTCTCCGCTTCCAGGTCAGCTACGACACCGAGCCCGGCTACGACAACCTCGTCGTCGAGGCCCACACGGTGGGCCAGGACGACTGGACCACGCTGCCCGACGCCAACGGCGGCACCTCCACCGCCGCCCCGGCCGACTGCGGCGAGGGCTACTACGTCCAGGGCCACCCCTTCCTCGCCCACTATCTGACCGTCGGCGACGACGGCTGCGCCACGACCGGCACCACCGGCTCGTGGAACGCCTTCACCGGCCCCTCCAACGGCTGGCGGCAGGCCTCGATCGACCTGAGCGCCTACGCGGGCAAGCAGGTCGAGCTCTCGATCTCGTACATCGCCGATCCCGGCACCGGTGAGATGGGTGCCTTCGTCGACGACACCGCGCTCGTCGTCGGGGGAACGCCGGGCCAGAACGAGGGCTTCGAGACCGCGCTGGGAGCGTGGTCCGTACCAGGGCCGCCGGCCGGCAGCCCGGGGAACGACAGCGACTGGACCCGCTCCCCGGGGCTCTTCCACTCGCAGGCCGCCGTCACCACACGTGACACCGTGCTGCTCGGTTTCGGCCTGGAGCACGTGTCGAGCGCGGCGGAACGCGGAAGGCTGATCCGCAAGGCGCTCGGCGTGCTGCACGGCTGAGCGGCCACCCGCACCTTTGATCACAGTCAGTGATCGGGACGAAAGAGGCACCGTGGCCCGAACCCGCCGGTAATAACGGGCCACGGTGCATTCCCGGGGACTTCACGCCGCACACGATGTCACTCTCAGCCGATGAGAGAGGTAGGGTCGTAAGCGGTCGGGGACATCCCTAAAAAGAATCTCGCCGGCGTCGAAACCCGGCGTACTCTCACGAGGAGATCGGTTCGTGACGATCCGCGTAGGCATCAACGGCTTTGGCCGTATCGGTCGCAACTACTTCCGCGCGCTCCTTGAGCAGGGTGCCGACATCGAGATCGTGGCTGTCAACGACCTGGGTGACACCGCGACCACCGCACACCTGCTGAAGTACGACACGATCCTGGGGCGCCTCAAGGCCGAGGTCACCCACACGGCAGACACCATCACCGTCGATGGTCACACCATCAAGGTGCTCTCCGAGCGCAACCCGGCCGACATCCCCTGGGGCGAGCTGGGCGTCGACATCGTCATCGAGTCGACCGGCATCTTCACCAAGAAGGCCGACGCCGAGAAGCACATCGCCGGTGGCGCGAAGAAGGTCCTCATCTCGGCTCCGGCCAAGGACGAGGACATCACCATCGTCATGGGTGTCAACCAGGAGAAGTACGACCCGGCGCAGCACCACGTCATCTCCAACGCCTCCTGCACCACCAACTGTGTGGCGCCGATGGCCAAGGTCCTCGACGAGAACTTCGGCATCGTCAAGGGCCTGATGACGACGGTCCACGCGTACACCAACGACCAGCGCATCCTGGACTTCCCGCACTCCGACCTGCGTCGCGCCCGCGCCGCCGCGGAGAACATCATCCCGACCACGACCGGTGCCGCCAAGGCCACCGCCCTGGTCCTGCCGCAGCTCAAGGGCAAGCTGGACGGCATCGCCATGCGCGTCCCGGTCCCGACCGGCTCGGCCACGGACCTGGTCGTGGAGCTGCAGCGCGAGGTCACCAAGGACGAGGTCAACGCCGCGTTCAAGAAGGCCTCCGAGGACGGGGACCTCAAGGGGATCCTGTACTACACCGAGGACCCGATCGTGTCCTCGGACATCGTCAGCGACCCGGCGTCCTGCACCTTCGACTCCTCCCTGACCATGGTCCAGGAGGGCAAGTCGGTCAAGATCCTCGGCTGGTACGACAACGAGTGGGGCTACTCCAACCGTCTCGTCGACCTCACCGTCTTCGTCGGCGGCCAGCTCTGATATTCCAGAACTAGGCACCTCGATGTGAGCACAGGGCTCGGACAGCGTAAGGATGCGCTGTTCGAGCCCTGTGCCGTGTGCTTCACCGCGTTCCAAGGAGTCCAGTAGAAGATGAAGACGATCGACGAGCTTCTCGCCGAAGGCGTCGCCGGCAAGCGGGTATTCGTCCGCGCCGACCTCAACGTGCCGCTCGACGGCACGACCATCACCGACGACGGCCGCATCCGCGCCGTCCTCCCCACGGTCCGGGGGCTCGCCGAGGCCGGCGCCCGCGTCGTGGTCGCCTCGCACCTGGGCCGCCCCAAGGGCGCCCCGGACGCGGCGTTCTCGCTCGCCCCGGCCGCCGCGCGCATGAGTGAACTCCTCGGCACCGACGTGGCGTTCGCGACCGACACGGTCGGCGAGTCCGCCAGGACGACCGTCGAGGGCCTGGCCGACGGCCAGGTCGCCGTCATCGAGAACCTGCGCTTCAACGCCGGCGAGACCGCCAAGGACGACGCCGAGCGCAAGGCGTTCGCCGAGCAGCTCGCCCAGCTCGCCGACGTGTACGTCGGCGACGGCTTCGGCGCCGTACACCGCAAGCACGCCTCGGTCTTCGACCTCCCGGCGCTGCTGCCGCACGCCGCCGGTCACCTCATCGCCGCCGAGGTCGGCGTCCTGAAGAAGCTGACCGCCGACGTCAAGCGCCCCTACGTGGTCGTGCTCGGCGGCGCCAAGGTCTCCGACAAGCTCGCCGTCATCGACGAGCTGCTCGGCAAGGCCGACCGCCTCCTCATCGGCGGTGGCATGGCCTACACCTTCCTCAAGGCCAAGGGCTACGAGGTCGGCATCTCCCTCCTGCAGGAGGACCAGATCCCGACGGTGACCGAGTACATGGCGCGGGCGGAGAAGAGTGGCGTGGAGCTCGTCCTCCCCGTCGACGTGCTCGTCTCCACGGACTTCCCGAACCTGAAGACCAAGGCCCCGGCCGACTTCGAGACCGTCGACGCCGACAAGATCCCCTCCGACAAGGAGGGCCTCGACATCGGCCCGAAGACCCGTGAGCTGTACGCCTCGAAGATCGCCGACGCCGAGACCGTCTTCTGGAACGGTCCGGTGGGCGTCTTCGAGCACCCCGACTACGCCGGTGGCACCCGCGCCATCGCGCAGGCCCTCGTCGACAGCAGCGCCTTCACCGTCGTGGGCGGTGGCGACTCGGCCGCCGCCGTGCGCACGCTGGGCTTCGACGAGAATGCCTTCGGCCACATCTCGACCGGTGGTGGCGCCTCCCTCGAATATCTTGAGGGCAAGACGCTCCCCGGCCTCGCCGCACTGGAGGACTGAACACCTTGAGCACGCGTACCCCGCTGATGGCGGGCAACTGGAAGATGAACCTCAACCACCTGGAGGCCATCGCCCACGTCCAGAAGCTCGCCTTCGCGCTGACCGACAAGGACTACGACGCCGTCGAGGTGGCGGTCCTGCCGCCCTTCACGGACCTGCGGTCCGTCCAGACCCTGGTCGACGGCGACAAGCTCAAGATCAAGTACGGCGCCCAGGACATCTCGGCGCAGGACTCCGGTGCGTACACCGGTGAGATCTCGGGCGCCATGCTCGCCAAGCTGAAGTGCGCCTACGTCGCCGTGGGCCACTCCGAGCGCCGGCAGTACCACGCCGAGACGGACGAGATCTGCAACGCCAAGGTGAAGGCCGCGTACAAGCACGGTCTGACCCCGATCCTCTGCGTCGGCGAGGGCCTGGACGTCCGCAAGGCGGGCGAGCAGGTCCCGTACACCCTGCGCCAGCTCGACGGCGGTCTGAAGGACCTCCCGGCCGAGCAGGCCGAGTCCATCGTGATCGCCTACGAGCCGGTGTGGGCCATCGGCACCGGCGAGGTCGCCACCCCCGAGGACGCGCAGGAGGTCTGCGGGGCGATCCGCGGGCGCCTCGCGGAGCTGTACTCGCAGGAGCTGGCCGACAAGGTCCGCATCCAGTACGGCGGCTCCGTCAAGGCCGGCAACGTCGCCGCGATCATGGCGCAGCCCGACGTCGACGGTGCCCTGGTGGGCGGCGCGGCGCTGGACGCCGAGGAGTTCGTCAAGATCGTCCGCTTCCGCGACCAGTGACGCGACCGGTGAGTAGGCGGTAGCGACGATCCGTCGTACCCTTGCGGGGGTCGGGCAGGACCTGCCCGACCCCCGTCCGTATAAGTCCGAGGAAGTTGGTCCAGCCGTGGTTATGGGGTTCTCGATCGCCCTGATCGTCTTCAGCGCGCTGCTGATGCTGCTCGTGCTGATGCACAAGGGGAAGGGCGGCGGCCTCTCCGACATGTTCGGCGGTGGCATGCAGTCGTCCGTCGGTGGCTCCTCGGTTGCCGAGCGCAACCTGGACCGGATCACCGTTGTGGTCGGCCTGATGTGGTTCGCCTGCATTGTCGTGCTTGCGCTTCTGATGAAGTTGGACGTGTAACTCCAATCACTGGACGCGCGTTGGGCCTTACGTAGACTGGGGCATCTTCGAGCACCATCACGCAGGGAGTTACGACCGTGGCAAGTGGCAACGCGATCCGGGGAAGCCGGGTCGGAGCGGGGCCGATGGGGGAGGCCGAGCGGGGCGAGTCGGCGCCGCGCCTCCGCATCTCCTTCTGGTGCTCGAACGGGCACGAGACGCAGCCGAGCTTCGCCAGTGACGCACAGGTTCCGGAGACGTGGGACTGCCCGCGTTGCGGCTTCCCGGCCGGTCAGGACCGGGACAACCCCCCGGACCCGCCGCGCACCGAGCCGTACAAGACGCACCTCGCGTACGTACGCGAGCGGCGCAGCGACGCGGACGGCGAGGCGATCCTCGCGGAGGCGCTCGCCAAGCTGCGCGGCGAGATCTGAGCGTGGTGTGACAGTGTGACGAACGGGCCCTGCCCGCGAACTCGGTTCGCGGGCAGGGCCCGTTCGCGTAGGAATGTCCCGCTACCGGTGGTCCCGAACCGGTCGCGTCGGAAGCGCGCGGAGCGCGCCGCCCTCCTCGCTCTGTCGGTGTCTCCTCGCACCCCCTGATCAACTAGGTTGGAGTGGCAGCGGGGCAAGCAGGCAGGAAGAGAAGAAGTAGGCGATGTCCGAGATGAACGCAGAAGGACGTACGAGGCTCAACCGCACACCGGAGTGGGCCGCCCTCGGCAAGCACCGCGAGCAGCTGGGAGACACCCATCTGCGCGAGCTGTTCGCCGCCGACCCGGACCGCGGCACCGCGTACACGCTGCGCGTCGGCGATCTGTACCTGGACTACTCCAAGAACCTCGTCACCGACGAGACGCTGGCGCTGCTGCGCGAGCTGGCCGCCGCGACCGGCGTGGCCGAGCTGCGCGACGCCATGTTCCGCGGCGAGAAGATCAACACCACCGAGGACCGCGCGGTCCTGCACACCGCGCTGCGCGCCCCGCGTGACGCCGTCGTCGAGGTCGACGGCGAGAACGTCGTCCCGGCCGTCCACGCCGTCCTCGACAAGATGGCGGCCTTCGCGGACAAGGTCCGCTCGGGCGAGTGGACCGGTCACACCGGCAAGCCGATCAAGAACATCGTGAACATCGGCATCGGCGGCTCCGACCTCGGGCCCGCCATGGCCTACGAGGTCCTGCGCTCCTACACCCAGCGGGACCTGACGTTCCGCTTCGTCTCCAACGTCGACGGCGCCGACCTCCACGAGGCCGTCCGCGACCTCGACCCGGCCGAGACGCTCTTCATCGTCGCCTCCAAGACCTTCACCACCATCGAGACGGTCACCAACGCCACCTCCGCCCGCGACTGGCTGCTCACCGGCCTCCGGGCCGATCAGGCGGCGGTGGCCAAGCACTTCGTGGCCCTGTCGACCAATGCCGAGAAGGTCCAGGACTTCGGCATCGACACGGCCAACATGTTCGAGTTCTGGGACTGGGTCGGTGGACGCTACTCGTACGACTCCGCCATCGGCCTCTCCCTGATGATCGCCATCGGCCCGGACCGCTTCCGCGAGATGCTCGACGGCTTCCACCTCGTCGACGAGCACTTCCGCACCGCCCCGCCCGAGGAGAACGCACCGCTGCTCCTCGGCCTCCTCGGTGTCTGGTACGGCGGCTTCTTCGACGCCCAGTCGCACGCCGTCCTGCCGTACTCCCACTACCTGTCGAAGTTCACGGCCTACCTCCAGCAGCTCGACATGGAGTCCAACGGCAAGTCCGTCGACCGCGACGGCAACCCCGTCGACTGGCAGACCGGCCCGGTCGTCTGGGGCACACCCGGCACCAACGGTCAGCACGCCTACTACCAGTTGATCCACCAGGGCACGAAGCTCATCCCGGCCGACTTCATCGGCTTCGCGGAGCCCGTGGCCGACCTGCTCCCCGGCCTCGTCGCCCAGCACGACCTGCTGATGGCCAACTTCTTCGCCCAGACGCAGGCCCTGGCCTTCGGCAAGACCGCCGACGAGGTACGGGCCGAGGGCGTCGCCGAGGAACTCGTCTCGCACAAGACCTTCCAGGGCAACCACCCCACGACGACGATCCTCGCCAAGAAGCTCACCCCCTTCGTCCTCGGTCAGCTCGTCGCGCTCTACGAGCACAAGGTGTTCGTCCAGGGCGCGATCTGGAACATCGACTCCTTCGACCAGTGGGGCGTCGAGCTGGGCAAGGTCCTCGCCAAGAAGATCGAGCCCGTGCTCACCGGTGGCAAGGGCGCCGACGGGCTCGACGGCTCGACCGCCGGACTCGTCGCCACCTACCGGTCGCTGCGCGGGAGGTAGAAGCGATGCGGGGGGAGAACGCGGTGCGGGGCGAGGTACGGCTACGGCCGCCGAGCAACACGCTGAACGAACGGGCCGTCGGCTGGTGGCGCACCCAGTGGCTGGTGACCACCGCCGTGCCGGTGGTGGTCCTCGCCGTCCTCGGGCTGTTCGTCGAGCCGGCCCGGTTCTGGCTGTGGCTGCCCGCCGCCGTCCTGGCGGTCGCCGGCCTCGCCTGCGCCGCGTTCTTCCCCTCCTGGTGGTTCCGGGTCCACCGCTGGGAGGTCACCGAGGACGCCGTCTACGTCCGTACCGGGCTCTTCTGGCAGGAGTGGCGGATCGCGCCCATGTCCCGGATCCAGACCGTCGACACCGTCCGGGGCCCGCTGGAGCAGCTCTTCAAGCTCGCCACCGTCACCGTGACCACCGCCTCCTCCAAGGGCGCCCTGCGCATCGAGGGCCTCGACCACGAACTCGCCGCGGACCTCGCCGAGAAGCTCACCCGCATCACCCAGGCCACGCCGGGAGACGCCACATGAGCGAGGAGGAGGGCGGTGCTCCCGAGGACTGGCGGCGCCTGGACCGGCGTACGGTGCTGGTCACGGCGGTCGTCCTCGTCGGCGTCGCCGGCGGCGCCGCCCTGCCCACGTTCTTCGGCCTGACCAACACCCTGTCCGCCGGGCAGGCCATCGCCTGGATCCTCACCGGGGCGACCCTCCTCATCGGTGGCGGCTCGGCGGCGGACCACATCCGCTGGCGACGCACCCGCTACCGCGTCGGCGCCGAACGGGCCGAACTCCACACCGGGCTCCTGCTGGTCAAACGCCGCTCGCTGGCCCGCGAACGGATCCGCAGCGTCGACCTGACCGCCAACCCGCTCCAGCGCGTCCTCGGCCTGGTCAAGGTCCGCATCGGCACCGGCGAGCAGCATGGCGGCGGCGAGTCCACCCTGGAACTCGATCCCGTCGCCCGGGCCGAGGGCGAGCGGCTCCGCCGTGAACTGCTCGACCGCACCGTCCCCGCCGGCGAGGACACCCGCCACGACGGCGCCCTCGCCGACCTCGACCCGCGCTGGATCCGCTACGCCCCGGTCTCCTTCGTCGCCGTGCTGTTCGGCGGCGCGGCGGCCGGTGCCGTGATGCAGGTCAGCGAGTGGTTCGGCGCCCAGAAGGAGGTCATCGACTGGATAGGGGACCGCTTCCAGGACACCTCCGTCGTCTCGATGATCCTCGTCCTGCTCGTCCTCGCCCTCCTCGCCGGCACCGTCGGCGCCCTGGCCCTCTGGGTCGAGATGTGGTGGAACTACCGCCTGGAGCGCGAGCCCGGCGGCACCCTGCGGGTCCGCCGCGGCCTCTTCACCGCGCGCTCGATCTCCATCGAGGAACGCCGCCTGCGCGGCGTGGAGCTGGTCGAGCC
The DNA here is from genome assembly GCF_053609105.1 of Streptomyces sp. NPDC054975. Classification (NCBI taxonomy): domain Bacteria; kingdom Bacillati; phylum Actinomycetota; class Actinomycetes; order Kitasatosporales; family Streptomycetaceae; genus Streptomyces; species Streptomyces sp. NPDC054975. The sequence continues at coordinate 26,122 of NZ_JBSGWV010000009.1, read as the reverse complement.
GCTGGGCGTCCGGATGTGCGGGGCCGCCCGTGTCGACGCCGTCGCCACCGGACTGGCCGAGGACGAGGAGGACAAGCACGCCGACCACAAGACCCTGCTGCCCGCGGCGCCCCGCGCCGTCGCCGACCGGGTCGCCGCGCAGGTGCTGCGCGCAGCCGAGCCCCCGACGGGCGCGCCGCTCACCGCCCACCCCCGCGCCGCCCGTAGCCGCCGGCTGCGCTGGGCGTTGGGGAGCGTGTTCGTCCCGGTCGCGGTGCTCGTCGTCCTCGGGCTCCTCCTGGCCCCCGCCCTGCTGTACGTCGCGGCCGGCTGCGCCCTCGCCCTCGGTGGCCTCGCCGTGGTGGCCGCGCTCGACGCCTACCGGAACCTCGGACACGGCGTCACCGGCGAGTACCTGGTGACCCGTTCCGGCACCGTCCGCCGCACCACGGTCGCCCTGGAACGCGGCGGCGTCATCGGCTGGACGGTCAAGCAGTCCTACTTCCAGCGCCGGGCCGGCCTGGTGACCCTGACCGCGACGACGGCGGCGGGCACGGGCGGGTACGACGTCCACGACGCCGATCGGAGCGAGGGCCTGACCTTCGCCGCCGAGGCGGTGCCGGACCTGCTCGCCCCCTTCCTCGAGCCCGTACGGGAAACGCCGGAGGCCCGGTCCACCGTGCGGTGAACCGGGCCTCCTTGAGCGTCCGTCAGGCAGGAGCCGGACGTCTGGCCGAAGCCCGACGTCAGGCCGAGGCCGGCGGGTACAGCGCGCGCGGCAGCTCCGAGGCCGCCGCCGCGTCGAGCAGCCACAGCGTCCGCGAGCGGCCGTAGGCGCCCGCCGCCGGGGCCTGGATCTCGCCCGCCCCCGACAACGCGATCGCCGCGGCCTTCGCCTTGTCCTCGCCGGCCGCGAGCAGCCAGACCTCACGCGCGGCACGGATCGCCGGCAGCGTCAGCGAGATCCGGACCGGCGGCGGCTTCGGCGCGCCGTGCACGCCCACCACCGTGCGCTCGGTCTCGCGGACCGCAGGAAGCTCCGGGAAGAGCGAGGCCACGTGCGTGTCGGGCCCGACGCCCAGCATCAGCACGTCGAAGGACGGCACCTCCGCATGGTCCTCGGGACCGGCGGCCGCGGCCAGTTCGGCCGCGTACGCCTCGGCGGCCGCCTCGACGTCGTTGCCGTACGGCCCGTCCGAGGCAGGCATCGCGTGCACCCGCGCCGGGTCCAGCGGGACGCTGTCGAGCAGCGCCGCGCGGGCCTGGGTGACATTGCGCTCCGGGTCACCGTCGGGCAGGAACCGCTCGTCGCCCCACCACAGGTCGAGCCGCGACCAGTCGATCGCGTCCCGCGCGGGGGCCGAACTGAGCGCGGCTAGCAGCCCGTTGCCGTTCCGGCCGCCGGTGAGGACCACGGACGCCGAGCCGCGGGCGGCCTGGGCGTCCACGATCCGCGTGATCAGCCGCGCCGCCGCGGCCTGCGCCATCAGCTCCTTGTCGCGGTGGACGACGAGCTGCGGGGTGCTCACTTGACCGCCGCCTTCTTGGCCGGGGCCTTCTTCGCGGGTGCCTTGACGGTCTCGGGAGCCGCGTCCACCTCCGCCGCGTCGGCGGCCGGAGCCGGATCGCTCGGAGCCGGATCGGCCGGAGCCGTCAGCTTCGCCTTCTCGTCCAGCCGGTCGAGCCCGTATCGCAGCGCCGAGGCGTACGTGTCGTCCGGGTCGAGCCGCCGCAGCTCCTCGGCGATCAGCTCGGCCGTCTCGCGGCGCTTGAGCGCCACGGCACGGTCCGGCTGCCCCTGGATGGAAAGCGTCGCCAGCGAGCCGTCCGGCCGGTCGAGCACGATCGGCCCGCAGTTGGACTCCATCCGTACGGAGGTGAGTCCCGGCCCCGTGGAGGGGGACCGGCGTACCGGCACCTTCAGCCGGTCCGCCAGCCACATGGCGAGCAGCTCGACGCTCGGGTTGAACTCCTCGCCCTCCACCTCGGCCGAGGTGACCTCGCACACGACCTGGTCGAGCGCCGCGGCGAGCATCGAGCGCCACGGCGTGATCCGGGTCCAGGCCAGGTCCGTGTCGCCCGGGGTGTACGTCTCCGCCCGCCCGGTCAGCTCGTGGATCGGCTGCTCGGCGGCGTAGGTGTCGGTCACCCGGCGCTGGGCGATCGCGCCCAGCGGGTCGTTCGCCGGGTCGGCCGGGGCGTTGACCGGCCACCAGACGACGGTGGGCGCGTCGGGGAGGAGCAGCGGCAGGACCACCGACTGGGCGTGGTCGGCGACCTCGCCGTACAGCCGGAGGACAACCGTTTCGCCCGTGCTGGCGTCGGCGCCGAGGCGGACCTCGGCGTCGAGCCGTGCCTTCGCGCGGTCGCGCGGCGAACGCGAGACCCGCTTGATGACGACCAGCGTCCGCGAGGGGTGCTCGCGGGACGCGTCGTTGGCCGCCTTCAGCGCGTCGTAGGCGTTCTCCTCGTCGGTGACGATGACGAGGGTGAGCACCATGCCGACGGCGGGCGTGCCGATGGCACGCCGCCCGAGCACCAGCGCCTTGTTGATCTTGCTGGACGTGGTGTCCGTGAGGTCGGTCTTCATGGCCGGCGCCAGCTCCGTCCGTCTCGTGCGAGCATCTCGTCCGCCTCGACGGGACCCCAGGTCCCGGACTGGTACTGCGCGGGCTTGCCGTGCTTGTCCCAGTACTGCTCGATCGGGTCGAGGATCTTCCAGGAGAGCTCGACCTCCTCGACCCGCGGGAAGAGGTTCGAGTCGCCGAGCAGCACATCGAGGATGAGCCGCTCGTACGCCTCGGGGCTGGACTCCGTGAAGGACTCGCCGTACGCGAAGTCCATCGACACGTCCCGGACCTCCATCGAGGTGCCCGGCACCTTGGAGCCGAACCGCATCGTCACGCCCTCGTCCGGCTGGACGCGGATGACCAGGGCGTTCTGGCCCAGCTCCTCCGTCGCCGTCTGGTCGAAGGGCGAGTGGGGAGCGCGCTGGAAGACCACCGCGATCTCGGTGACGCGGCGGCCGAGCCGCTTGCCGGTACGGAGGTAGAACGGGACGCCCGCCCAGCGGCGGTTGTCGATCTCCAGCTTGATGGCCGCGTAGGTGTCGGTCTTCGACTTGGGGTCGATCCCCTCCTCCTGCAGATAGCCGACGGCCCTCGCGCCGCCCTGCCATCCCGGCGCGTACTGGGCGCGCACGGTCGAGGCACCCAGGTCCTTCGGCAGCTTCACCGCGCCGAGCACCTTGGTCTTCTCGGCCGCGAGCGCGTCCGCGTCGAAGGAGGCGGGCTCCTCCATCGCGGTCAGCGCGAGCAGCTGGAGGAGGTGGTTCTGGATGACGTCACGGGCGGCGCCGATGCCGTCGTAGTAGCCGGCGCGGCCGCCGATGCCGATGTCCTCGGCCATGGTGATCTGCACGTGGTCGACGTACGACCGGTTCCAGATCGGCTCGAAGAGCGTGTTGGCGAAGCGGAGCGCCAGGATGTTCTGGACGGTCTCCTTGCCCAGGTAGTGGTCGATCCGGAAGACCGCCTCGGGCGGGAAGACCTCGTGGACGACCTCGTTGAGCTCCTTCGCGGAGGCCAGGTCGTGACCGAAGGGCTTCTCGATGACCGCGCGGCGCCAGGAGTTGTTCTTCTGGTCGGCCAGGCCGTGCTTCTTCAGCTGCTGGACGACCAGGGGGAAGAACTTCGGCGGCACGGAGAGGTAGAAGGCGAAGTTGCCGCCCGTGCCCTGCGCCTTGTCCAGCTCCTCGATGGTGGTCTTCAGCTGGTCGAAGGCGTCGTCGTCGTCGAAGTCGCCCTGGACGAAGCGCATCCCCTGGATCAGCTGCTGCCACACCTCCTCGCGGAACGGGGTGCGGGCGTGCTGTTTGACGGCCTCGTAGACCTCCTGCGCGAAGTCCTCGTCCTGCCACTCGCGGCGTGCGAAGCCGACGAGCGAGAAGCCCGGCGGCAGCAGACCACGGTTGGCCAGGTCGTAGACGGCAGGCATCAGCTTCTTTCGGGACAAATCGCCCGTGACGCCGAAGATCACCAGACCCGACGGCCCCGCGATACGCGGGAGCCGTCGGTCTGCGGCGTCACGGAGCGGGTTGGCTCCGTGAACTGCGCTCAAAGTGCTTACGCCTCCGAAGGTGCGAGGCGCTGCAGCTCCGCCTCGGTCGACTTGAGCAGGTCGTTCCAGGACGCCTCGAACTTGTCGACGCCCTCGTCCTCGAGCAGCTGTACCACGTCGTCGTAGCTGATGCCGAGCTTCTCGACGGCGTCCAGCTCCGCGCGGGCCTGCGCGTAGGTGCCGCGCACGGTGTCGCCGGTGACCTCGCCGTGGTCGGCGGTGGCCTCCAGGGTCGCCTCGGGCATGGTGTTCACCGTGCCGGGAGCGACCAGGTCGACGACGTACAGCGTGTCCTTGTACGCCGGGTCCTTGACGCCCGTCGAGGCCCACAGCGGACGCTGCTTGTTGGCCTGCGCCTTGTCCAGGGCGGACCAGCGGTCGGACGAGAAGACCTCCTCGTACGCCTCGTAGGCCAGACGGGCGTTGGCGAGAGCGGCCTTGCCCTTGAGGCCCAGGGCCTCGTCCGTGCCGATCGCGGTCAGACGCTTGTCGATCTCCGAGTCCACACGGGAGACGAAGAACGAGGCCACCGAGTGGATCTTGGAGAGGTCGAGGCCGCGCTCGCGGGCCTTCTCCAGACCGGCCAGGTAGGCGTCCATGACCGCGCGGTAGCGCTCGAGCGAGAAGATCAGCGTCACGTTGACGCTGATGCCGAGGCCGATGACCTCGGTGATCGCCGGCAGACCCGCCTTGGTGGCCGGGATCTTGATGAGCGTGTTGGGACGGTCGACCAGCCAGGCCAGCTGCTTGGCCTCGGCGATGGTGGCCGCGGTGTTGTGGGCCAGACGGGGGTCGACCTCGATCGAGACCCGGCCGTCCTGGCCGTCGGTGGAGTCGAAGACCGGGCGCAGGATGTCGGCGGCGTCCCTCACGTCAGCCGTCGTGATCATGCGGATGGCCTCTTCCACCGTCACCTTGCGGGCGGCGAGGTCGGCGAGCTGCTGGTCGTAGCCGTGGCCCTCCGAGATCGCCTTCTGGAAGATGGACGGGTTGGTGGTCACACCCACCACGTGCTGCTGGTCGATCAGCTCGGCCAGGTTTCCGGACGTGATCCGCTGACGCGAGAGGTCGTCCAGCCAGATCGCGACGCCTTCGTCGGAGAGGCGCTTGAGAGCGTCTGTCATGAGAGGTTCTCCAAAACTCGTATCTAGGGGCGTCAGCGCGCGGCGGCGGCCAGAGATTCCCGGGCGGCGGCCGCGACGGCCTCCGGCGTGAAGCCGAACTCGCGGAAGAGGACCTTCGCGTCGGCCGAGGCACCGAAGTGCTCCAGCGAGACGATCCGGCCGGCGTCGCCGACGTACTTGTGCCAGGTCAGACCCACACCGGCCTCGACGGCCACGCGCGCCTTCACCGACGGCGGCAGGACCGAGTCCTTGTACGCCTGGTCCTGCTCCTCGAACCACTCGACGGACGGCATCGAGACCACACGGGTCGGGATGCCGGCGGCCTGGAGCTGCTCGCGGGCCTCGACGGCCACGTGCACCTCGGAGCCGGTGCCGATCAGCACGACCTGGGCCTCGCCGCCCTCGGCGTCGAACAGGACGTACCCGCCCTTGGCCGCGTCGTCGTTCCAGTCGTAGGTCGGAACGCCCTGGCGGGTCAGCGCGAGGCCGTGCGGGGCGCCCTTGCCGAACACGCGGGTGTGCCGCTTGACGATCTCGCGCCAGGCGATGGAGGTCTCGTTGGCGTCCGCGGGGCGGACGACGTTCAGACCGGGGATCGCGCGGAGCGAGGCCAGGTGCTCCACCGGCTGGTGCGTCGGGCCGTCCTCGCCCAGACCGATCGAGTCGTGGGTCCAGACGTACGTCACCGGAAGGTGCATCAGCGCGGAGAGCCGCACCGCGTTGCGCATGTAGTCGGAGAACACCAGGAAGGTGCCGCCGTAGACACGCGTGTTGCCGTGCAGCGCGATGCCGTTCATCTCCGCGGCCATGGAGTGCTCGCGGATGCCGAAGTGGATCGTGCGGCCGTAGGGGTCCGCCTCGGGGAGCGGGTTGCCCTCGGGCAGGAACGACGAGGTCTTGTCGATCGTCGTGTTGTTCGAGCCGGCCAGGTCGGCCGAGCCGCCCCACAGCTCCGGGATGACCGCGCCGAGCGACTGCAGGACCTTGCCGGACGCGGCGCGGGTGGCGACACCCTTGCCCGCCTCGAAGACGGGGATCTTCGACTCCCAGCCCTCGGGCAGCTCGTTGGCCTGGACGCGGTCGAACAGCGCCGCCCGCTCGGGGTTGGCCGTACGCCACTCGGCGAGGGACTTCTCCCACGCGGCGCGGGCCTCGCGGCCGCGGTCGCCCAGGCCACGGGTGTGGCCGATGACCTCGTCGGCGACCTCGAAGGTCTGCTCCGGGTCGAAGCCGAGGATCCGCTTGGTGGCCGCGATCTCCTCGTCGCCGAGCGCCGAGCCGTGCGCGGCCTCGGTGTTCTGGGCGTTCGGGGCGGGCCAGGCGATGATCGAGCGCATCGCGATGAACGACGGACGCTCGGTCTCGGCCTCGGCGGCCTTGATCGCCGCGAACAGTCCGGCCGGGTCCAGGTCGCCGTTGGCCTGCGGCTCGACGCGCTGGACGTGCCAGCCGTACGCCTCGTACCGCTTCATCGTGTCCTCGGACACGGCCGTCTCGGTGTCGCCCTCGATCGAGATGTGGTTGTCGTCCCACAGCAGGATCAGGTTGCCGAGCTTCTGGTGACCGGCCATCGACGAGGCCTCGGCGGAGATGCCCTCCTGGAGGCAGCCGTCACCGGCGATCGCGTAGATCCGGTGGTCGAACGGGGAGGTGCCGGGGGCCGCCTCCGGGTCGAACAGACCGCGCTCGTAGCGGGCGGCCATCGCCATGCCCACGGCGTTGGCGACACCCTGGCCCAGCGGGCCGGTCGTCGTCTCGACGCCCGCGGTGTGACCGTACTCCGGGTGGCCGGGGGTCTTCGAACCCCACGTGCGGAACGCCTTCAGGTCGTCCAGCTCAAGTCCGAAGCCCCCCAGGTACAGCTGGGTGTAGAGGGTCAGGGACGAGTGGCCGGCGGAGAGCACGAAACGGTCGCGCCCCACCCACTCCGGGTCGGCCGGGTCGTGCCGCATCACCTTCTGGAAGAGGGTGTACGCGGCGGGCGCCAGGCTCATGGCCGTACCGGGATGGCCGTTGCCGACCTTCTGTACGGCGTCCGCGGCCAGGATGCGGGCGGTGTCCACGGCCCGCTGGTCCAATTCGGTCCACTCGAGGTCTGTGGTGGTCGGCTTAGTGCTCACCCTGAGTCAGGGCTCCTCTCCACACATGTACGGGAAGCCGGTGACTGAGGGTGTACCGGCGCTGTCGAGCCTACCCCCGTCGTCACGTCCATCTTTTCGAGTGCGCGCGCCGGAAAACAGAAGACACGGCAAGAGTGCCGGTCACTCCGTCACTTCGCCTCCCGAGCGCCGTTTCGAGCGCCGTCCACCCCTTGGGACGAGCGCCCTCAACACGACCCCACCCCCGCGAAGATCGGCGTCTGGGCAACGTCTACAGTGGCGTGGTACGCGCAAGTCTTCACCCCGTCTTCATCCGGGGAGCTTGCTGGGAATTCTCTGTCAGGGGTGTGCGTGACGGCCGTCGAGTCCCGACCCGCAGGGGTCGTCTTGACTCCCAGCCCGGGGGGCCATCGGCCGTTCGGGGCCCGCGTCAAGGCATTCGTGGCGTTGACCAAGCCGCGGATCATCGAGCTTCTGCTCATCACCACCGTTCCGGTGATGTTCCTCGCCGAACAGGGCGTGCCCAACCTGTGGCTGGTCCTCGCCACCTGCTTCGGCGGCTACCTCTCGGCGGGCGGCGCCAACGCGCTGAACATGTACATCGACCGCGACATCGACGCGCTGATGGACCGTACCTCCCAGCGCCCGCTGGTCACCGGGGTCCTCACCCCGCGTGAGGGCCTGGTCTTCGGACTCACCCTCGCCGTCGTCTCGACGCTCTGGTTCGGCCTCCTGGTCAACTGGCTCTCCGCGGCCCTCTCGCTCGGCGCGCTCCTCTTCTACGTCGTGATCTACACGATGATCCTCAAGAGGCGCACCTCGCAGAACATCGTCTGGGGCGGCATCGCCGGCTGCCTGCCGGTGCTCATCGGCTGGTCGGCCGTCACCAACTCGATGTCGTGGGCCGCGATCATCCTCTTCCTCGTCATCTTCTTCTGGACGCCGCCGCACTACTGGCCGCTGTCCATGAAGGTGAAGGACGACTACGCGCGCGCGGGCGTGCCCATGCTCCCGGTCCTCGCCTCCAACAAGGTCGTGGCCCGGCAGATCGTCGCGTACAGCTGGGTCATGGTCGGCGTCTCGCTGCTGCTCACCCCGCTCGGCTACACCGGCTGGTTCTACACGGCCGTGGCGGTGCTCACCGGCGGCTGGTGGCTCTGGGAGGCGCACGCGCTGCTGAACCGCGCGAAGAACGGCGCGACCGGCGCGAAGCTCAAGGAGATGCGCCTCTTCCACTGGTCGATCACCTATGTCTCGCTGCTCTTCGTGGCGGTCGCGGTCGACCCCTTCCTGAGGTAGTACCTCAGGCCTCCGACCACGGCCGGGCACGTGGGCAAGACCACGTGCACCGGCCGTCGCCAATCGATCTACCCATCGGTAGCATCCTTGTCATGGCAGACACGAAGCAGGCTGAGCGCAGGGCGGCCCGGCTCGCCAAGCAGATCCAGGCGTTCTCCAAGGAGCACGGCGGAGCCGAGGGCCAGCTCGCCCACATCGGCCAGTCCGGCACCCGGATCGTCCTCGTCGGTGAGGACGGCGGCTGGGGCGACCTGGTGGCCCCGACGTACGCGATCGCCGAGCAGGCGGCCGAGAAGGCCGGGCTGACCCTCCACGAGGAGTTCGACGGCGAGTTCGCCGCCAAGGTCGTCACCGGCCCGTACGAGTGGTCCCGGATGGCCGGGATCCAGCTGGGCGGCTCGTCGAACGCGTGACCCGCCCACGCGTCACCCGCCTCCCTCGCGTTTCCGTTCGACGCGGGAGCCGACAACCTCGGGTGGGGCTCACCCGTTAGGACGTGTGGAAGAACGTCCACGCAGGGAGCCCCCCGAATGATCGAGACCCCGAGCCTGGTGGACCAGTACTGCCACGGGGTGCTCCGTACGGAGCTCGGCCTCGGCACCTTCGAGGCCCACCTCGGCAGGACCGGCGGGCCCGCCGCGCCCGGCACCACCTTCTTCGACACCCAGACCGGTTTCGCGGTACGCCGCTGGTGCCCGCCGCTGCTCGGCCTGGAGCCGCACTGCCCGCCGGCCCGCTACCTCGCCCGCAGGCGTGAGCTGGGCGTCCTGGAATCCGGGCGCAGACTGCTGCGCGCCTCCGGGATCTCCACCTATCTGGTCGACACCGGCCTGCCCGGCGACCTGACCGGCCCCGCCGAGATCGCGTCCGCCGGCGCCGCCGACGCGCACGAGATCGTCCGCCTCGAACTCCTCGCCGAACAGGTCGCCGACACGTCCGGCTCCGTCGAGGCGCTCCTGGCCAACCTCGCCGAGGCCGTCCACGGAGCCGCCGCGACCGCCGTCGCCTTCACCTCCGTGGCGGGGGTGAGCCGGGGCCTCGGCCAGTCCGCAGAGCCGCCGGGACCCGGTGAGGTCCGGGGGGCCGCCGGGCGCTGGCTGGCCGGGCGCGCGGTCGGCGGCCGGCTCACCGACCCCGTCCTGCTGCGCCATCTGCTCTGGGTCGCCGTCGCCTCCGGACGGCCGCTCCAGCTGCACGCGGGGAACGAGGACCCGGCCGGGCTCGCCGACTTCGCCGCGTCCACCAGCGGCCTGGGCACGGACGTCGTCCTGCTGCACGGATACCCGTACCACCGGCAGACGGCCCAGCTGACCGGCCTCTTCCCGCATGTCTACGCGGATCTGGGCTCCGTCCTCGCCCGGACCGGGGCCCGGGCCGCGGCCGTCCTCGCCGAACTCCTGGAGCTGGCCCCCTTCGGCAAGCTGCTCTTTTCCAGCGGCGCCCATGCCCTGCCGGAGCTGCACGTCGTCGCCGCGAGCGTCTTCCGGGGCGCGCTGAGCCGGGTGCTCGGCGAGTGGGTCGCCGACGGCGCCTGGTCCCTCACGGACGCCCAGCGGGTGGCGACGATGATCGCCTCGGGCAACGCGCGCCGGGTCTACGGGCTGGGCTGACGGCCCGTGCCGGGCCCCGTCAGGCCTTCGCCAGGGCCGCCTCGGCCTGGGCCGGGATCTCCGGGGCGGACAGCGGGCGCTCGCGCAGGCTCAGGGCCAGGCGCAGGACCGCGATCCACATCAGCGCGGAGCCGAGCATGTGGGCGCCGACCAGGACCTCGGGGACGCCGGTGAAGTACTGGACGTAGCCGATCCCGCCCTGGGCGAGGAGCACGATCAGCAGGTCACGGGCGCGCGCCCGGGTGTCGTCCGGGGCGTCGACCACCCGCAGCACCAGCCACATCGCCAGCGCCAGCGCGCAGACGACCCACGCGGCGATGGCGTGCAGATGGGCGGCGGCGGTCCAGTCCCACGGCATGCGCGGGACGTCGCTGCTGTCACCGGCGTGCTTGCCCGAGCCGGTCACGCCGGTGCCGAGGACGATCAGCAGGCCGGAGGCCGCGATGATCACCCAGGAGAGCTTGCGGACCGGGCCGGGGACCCGGCGCCGGGGCGTGGTGTCGCCCTCGCCGGTGCGGTGCCAGGTGATGACGGCGACGGTCAGCAGCGCGTTCGCGGCGAGGAAGTGGCCGGCGACCGTCCACGGGTTGAGGCCCATCCACACGGTGATGCCGCCGATGACCGCGTTGCTCGCGACGATCCAGAACTGCGCCCAGCCGAGCCGGGTCAGGCCCCGGCGCCACGGCTTGGTCGAGCGCGCGGCGATGATCGCCCAGCCGACGGCGGCCGACAGGACGTACGTCAGCATCCGGTTGCCGAACTCGATCACGCCGCGATAGCCCTGCTCGGGCGTCACGATGAGGCTGTCGTCCGTGCACTTGGGCCAGGTGTCGCAGCCGAGACCGGAGCCGGTCAGCCGGACCGCGCCTCCCGTGACGATGATGAGGACGCTCATCACGACGGCGGAGAGCGCGGCGCGCCGGAGCGTCTCGGGGGACGGGGTCCAGCGCTTGGCGATGAAGGCGAGGGGGGTCAGCACGGGCCCCATCGTAGGACGGGGCTTGTGCATGCGTTCACGAGGGGTGCGTTACGGGCGAAGTCACCCCGCAACGTCACCCCTCCGCTACTCCCAGCGGAAGAACCTCGCCGCCGCGCCGAGCCCGAGGACCGCCCAGACGGCGAGGATCAGCGCCTGCCCCCAGGGCAGCGCGGCGCCGTTCTGGAGCACGTCGCGCAGGCCCTCCGAGAGCGCCGAGATCGGCAGCAGCTCCAGGACGGCGCGGGCCGCGTCGGGGAACCTGTCCAGCGGCACGATCACCCCGCCGCCCACCAGGAGCAGCAGGAAGACCAGGTTCGCGGCGGCCAGCGTCGCCTCGGCGCGCAGCGTGCCGGCCATCAGCAGCCCGAGGCCCGAGAAGGCGGCCGTACCGAGGACGAGCAGCAGCAGGACGGAGAAGGGGTCGCCCTGCGGCGACCAGCCGAGCCCCAGCGCGATGGCGGTGAGCAGGGCGACCTGGAGCACCTCGGTGACCAGGACGGAGAGCGTCTTGGCGGTCATCAGGGCCCAGCGGGGGAGCGGGGAGGCGCCGAGCCGCTTGAGGACGCCGTAACGGCGCTCGAAGCCGGTGGCGATGGCCTGGCCGGTGAAGGCGGTGGACATCACGGCCAGCGCGAGGACGCCCGGCGCGAGGAAGTCGACGGCCTTCTCGGAACCCGTGTCGACGATGTCGACGGTGGAGAACAGCACGAGCAGCAGGGACGGGATGATCACCGTGAGCAGCAGCTGCTCGCCGTTGCGCAGCAGCATCCTGGTCTCCAGGGCCGTCTGCGCCACGATCATGCGTCCGACGGGCGCGGCTCCCGGCCTCGGGGCGTACGTGCCCGTGTGCGTACCGCCGCTCATGACCGCAGCTCCTTGCCCGTCAGTTCCAGAAAGACGTCTTCGAGGGTGTGGCGCTCGACCGCGATGCCGTCCGGCATCACGCCGTGCTGCGCGCACCAGGTGGTGACGGTGGCGAGCAGCTGGGGGCCCACCTCGCCGGTGATGCGGTACGTCCCCGGGATCGGCTCGGCGGCCTGGGTGCCGTCGGGCAGCGCCTTGAGCAGCGAGCCGAGGTCGAGCCCGGGGCGGCCGGTGAAGCGCAGGGTGTTCTCGGCGCCGCCGCGGCAGAGCGCCTCGGGGCTGCCCTGCACGGCGACCCGGCCGGCGTCGACGATGGCGACCTCGTCCGCGAGTTCTTCGGCCTCGTGCATGAAGTGCGTGGTGAGGACGACGGTGGCGCCGTCGGTCCGCAGCTCCCGGACCAGGTCCCAGGTGGCGCGGCGGGCCTGCGGGTCGAGTCCGGCGGTCGGCTCGTCGAGGAAGACCAGCTCGGGGCGGCCGACGACGGCCATGGCGAGCGCGAGGCGCTGCTGCTGACCGCCGGAGAGCCGGCGGTAGGTGGTGCGGCCGCAGGAGCCGAGGCCGAGGCGCTCGATCAGGGCGTCCACGTCCAGCGGGTGGGCGTGGAGCTTCGCCATGTGGCGGAGCATCTCGTCGGCCCGGGCGCCGGAGTAGACGCCGCCGGACTGGAGCATGACGCCGATCCGGGGGCGCAGCAGGGCCGCGTCGGCGACCGGGTCGAGACCGAGGACGCGGACGGTGCCGGCGTCGGCCTTCCGATAGCCCTCGCAGGTCTCGATCGTGGTGGTCTTCCCGGCCCCGTTCGGGCCGAGCACGGCGGTCACGGTGCCCGCCCGGACGTCGAGGTCGAGGCCGTCGACGGCGGTCTTGGTTCCGTACCGCTTGACCAGGCCCCGTACCCGGACGGCGGCACTGTCGCCGGACTCTTTTCGCATGCCGGGAAGTCTAGAGAGCGTCCCGGGGTCCTCCCGGCGCGGGGGCCGGATCCCGCTCGTATTCGTCCTACGAATGATCATTTCCGCAGGTCAGGTAAGCCTTACCTGAGTGATGTACGGCACCGTCGTGCGCCCGGACGGCGCTTGTCACTCTCCGAGGAATTACGCAACAATGGCGTTGTGAAAAACGTCGACGAGGCTCCCGTGGAGGAACTCGCGACCGGTGAGCGCTCCACGCGCAACCGTGTCGCGCGCTCCATCCTGGACCACGGCCCCTCGACGGTCGCCGACCTGGCGGCGCGACTCGGCCTCACCCAGGCGGCCGTCCGCCGGCACCTGGACTCGCTCGTCGCCGACAATGTCGTCGAAGCCCGCGAGAAGCGCGTCTACGGCGCCCGTACGCGCGGCCGCCCCGCCAAGGTCTTCGCGCTGACCGACTGCGGCAGGGACGCCTTCGACCAGTCGTACGACACGCTGGCCGTGGACGCCCTGCGCTGGATCGAGCAGAACGCGGGCGGCGAAGCGGCCGTGGCCGCCTTCGCCCGCGATCGGCTGGAACACCAGGCCGAGGCGTACCGCGAGGCCGTCGAGTCGGCCGAGCCCGCCCAGCGCACCGAGGCGCTCGCGAGGGCGCTCAGCAAGGACGGGTACGCTGCCACTGCGCGGAACGCGCCGGTCGGCGAGCAGCTATGCCAGCACCACTGCCCGGTCGCCCATGTCGCCGAGCAGTACCCCCAGCTGTGCGAGGCGGAGACGGAGATCTTCTCCCGCCTCTTGGGAACGCACGTCCAGCGTCTCGCCACCATCGCGCATGGTGACGGCGTCTGCACGACGTTCATCCCGCACGGCGCCCCACAGACCACCGAATCAGAAGCATCCGCAAGCACGGCCGGGAGGAACCCCGCATGACCACCGAGATCAGCCACCCCGAGCTCGAGGGCCTGGGTCGGTACGAGTACGGCTGGGCCGACTCGGACGCGGCCGGTGCCACCGCCAAGCGCGGTCTCTCCGAGGCCGTCGTCCGCGACATCTCCGAGAAGAAGAACGAGCCGGAGTGGATGCTGAAGCTGCGGCTGAAGGGTCTGCGCCTCTTCGACAAGAAGCCCATGCCGAGCTGGGGCTCCGACCTGTCGGGCATCGACTTCGACAACATCAAGTACTTCGTGCGCTCCACCGAGAAGCAGGCCGCTTCCTGGGAGGAACTGCCCGAGGACATCAAGAACACGTACGACAAGCTCGGCATCCCGGAGGCGGAGAAGCAGCGCCTCGTCGCCGGTGTCGCGGCCCAGTACGAGTCCGAGGTCGTCTACCACCAGATCCGTGAGGACCTGGAGGAGCAGGGCGTCATCTTCGTCGACACCGACACCGCGCTGAAGGAGCACGAGGAGCTCTTCCGCGAGTACTTCGGCACGGTCATCCCGGTCGGCGACAACAAGTTCGCCTCGCTGAACACGGCCGTGTGGTCCGGCGGATCGTTCATCTACGTGCCGAAGGGCGTGCACGTCGAGATCCCGCTGCAGGCCTACTTCCGTATCAACACGGAGAACATGGGGCAGTTCGAGCGGACGCTGATCATCGTCGACGAGGACGCCTACGTCCACTACGTCGAGGGCTGCACCGCCCCGATCTACTCCTCCGACTCGCTGCACTCCGCGGTCGTCGAGATCATCGTGAAGAAGGGCGGCCGCTGCCGCTACACGACGATCCAGAACTGGTCGAACAACGTCTACAACCTGGTCACCAAGCGTGCCGTGGCCTACGAGGGCGCGACCATGGAGTGGGTCGACGGCAACATCGGCTCCAAGGTCACCATGAAGTACCCGGCCGTCTACCTGATGGGCGAGCACGCCAAGGGCGAGACGCTGTCCATCGCCTTCGCGGGCGAGGGCCAGCACCAGGACGCCGGCGCCAAGATGGTCCACATGGCCCCGAACACCTCCTCCAACATCGTCTCCAAGTCGGTGGCGCGAGGCGGTGGCCGCACCTCCTACCGCGGTCTCATCGAGATCGGCGAGGGCGCCCCGGGCGCCAAGTCGAACGTGCTCTGCGACGCGCTGCTCGTCGACACGATCTCCCGCTCGGACACCTACCCCTACGTCGACGTCCGCGAGGACGACGTCTCCATGGGTCACGAGGCCACGGTCTCCAAGGTCTCCGAGGACCAGCTCTTCTACCTGATGAGCCGCGGCATGACCGAGTTCGAGGCAATGGCGATGATCGTGCGCGGCTTCGTCGAGCCGATCGCCAAGGAGCTCCCCATGGAGTACGCGCTCGAACTGAACCGGCTGATCGAGCTGCAGATGGAGGGGTCGGTCGGCTGATCCCGAGCCGTCACCGTCCGAACCAGGTCTTTACGTACGTAGGAAGAGAGCAACACGACAGCCATGGCTGAGGCTCAGAACATCCCGGCGGGCTCCACCACCGCCGGCTCGATCGCGGTGGCCGCCGAGTCGACCGTCGCCACGCGCATGAGCGCCCCCCCGTCCTTCGACGTCGCGGACTTCCCCGTCCCGCACGGTCGCGAGGAGGAGTGGCGGTTCACCCCGCTGGAGCGTCTGCGCGGCCTGCACGACGGCACCGCCGTCGCGGCCGGCGAGGGCGTGAAGGTCGTGGTGGAGGCCCCCGAGGGCGTCACCGTGGAGACCGTCGGCCGTGACGACGCGCGGCTCGGCAAGGCCGGTACGCCGGTCGACCGCGTCGCCGCCCAGGCGTACTCCTCCTTCGAGAAGGCCTCGGTCGTGACCGTCGCCAAGGAGGCCGTCCTCACCGAGCCGATCCGCATCGGCGTGCACGGCCAGGGCGGTGTCGCCTTCGGTCACCAGGTCATCGAGCTCGGCGCCTTCGCCGAGGCCGTCGTGGTCATCGACCACACCGGTGACGCGGTGCTCGCGGCCAACGTCGACTACCTGCTCGGCGACGGTGCCAAGCTGACCGTCGTCTCCGTCCAGGACTGGGACGAGAAGGCCGTCCACGTCGCCCAGCACAACGCGCTGGTCGGCCGTGACGCCTCCTTCAAGTCGGTCGTGGTGACCTTCGGCGGCGACGTCGTCCGGATCCACCCCCGCGTCCAGTACGCGGCCACCGGCGGCGAGGCCGAGCTCTTCGGCCTGTACTTCACCGACGCCGGCCAGCACCAGGAGCACCGCCTCCTCGTCGACCACAACACGCCGCACTGCAAGTCCAACGTGGCCTACAAGGGCGCACTGCAGGGCCAGAACGCGCACGCCGTCTGGATCGGTGACGTCCTCATCCAGGCCGCCGCCGAGGGCACCGACACCTACGAGCTCAACCGGAACCTGGTCCTCACGGACGGCGCCCGGGTCGACTCCGTGCCGAACCTGGAGATCGAGACCGGCGAGATCGCCGGCGCCGGTCACGCCTCGGCCACCGGTCGCTTCGACGACGAGCAGCTCTTCTACCTGATGGCCCGCGGTATCCCGGAGGCCGAGGCCCGCCGCCTCGTCGTCCGCGGCTTCTTCGCCGAGCTGGTCCAGCAGATCGGTCTGCCGGACGTCGAGGAGCGCCTCATCGCCAAGATCGAGGCCGAGCTGGAGGCGTCCGTCTGATGGCCTTCGTCCGCGCCTGTGCGCTGAGCGAGCTGGAGGAGGACACCCCGAAGCGGGTGGAACTCGACGGCACGCCGGTGTCCCTCGTCCACACGGACGGCGAGGTGTTCGCGATCCACGACATCTGCTCGCACGCGAACGTCTCCCTGTCCGAGGGCGAGGTGGAGGACTGCCAGATCGAGTGCTGGCTGCACGGATCCGCGTTCGACCTCCGCACCGGCAAGCCGTCCGGCCTTCCCGCGACGCGCCCCGTCCCCGTATACCCCGTAAAGATCGAAGGGGACGATGTGCTCGTCTCCGTCACCCAGGAGTCCTGAGTCACCCATGGCAACGCTTGAAATCCGCGACCTGCACGTCTCCGTCGAGGCCGAGAACGGCCCCCGGGAGATCCTCAAGGGCGTCGACCTGACCGTGAAGCAGGGCGAGACCCACGCCATCATGGGCCCCAACGGCTCCGGCAAGTCGACCCTGGCGTACTCCCTCGCGGGCCACCCCAAGTACACGATCACCGGTGGCACCGTGACCCTGGACGGCGAGGACGTCCTGGAGATGTCGGTCGACGAGCGCGCCCGCGCCGGCGTCTTCCTGGCCATGCAGTACCCGGTCGAGGTCCCCGGCGTCTCGGTCTCCAACTTCCTGCGCACCTCCGCCACCGCCGTCCGCGGCGAGGCGCCCAAGCTGCGTACCTGGGTGAAGGAGGTCAAGGAGGCCATGGAGAAGCTCCAGATGGACCCGGCCTTCGCCGAGCGCAACGTCAACGAGGGCTTCTCCGGCGGCGAGAAGAAGCGCCACGAGATCCTCCAGCTCGAACTGCTCAAGCCGAAGATCGCCATCCTCGACGAGACCGACTCCGGCCTCGACGTCGACGCCCTTCGCATCGTCTCCGAGGGCGTCAACCGCGTCCGTGAGACCGGCGAGGTCGGCACCCTGCTGATCACGCACTACACGCGGATCCTCCGCTACATCAAGCCCGACTTCGTGCACGTCTTCGCGAACGGCCGCATCGCCGAGTCCGGCGGCGCCGAGCTCGCCGACCAGCTGGAGAACGAGGGCTACGACAAGTACGTGAAGGGTGGCGCATCCGCGTGACATCTGCCCACCAGGGGCTCTCCGGCCTCCTCGACACCGAGGCGATCCGCAAGGACTTCCCGCTCCTGGATCGCGTGGTCCACGACGGCAAGAAGATCGTGTACCTGGACTCGGCGGCGACCTCGCAGAAGCCGCGCCAGGTGCTCGACGCGCTCAACACGTACTACGAGCGCCACAACGCCAATGTCCACCGCGGCGTCTACACGGTCGCCGAGGAGGCGACGGCGTTGTACGAGGGCGCCCGTGACAAGGTCGCGGCCTTCATCAACGCGCCGAGCCGCGACGAGGTGATCTTCACCAAGAACGCCTCCGAGTCGCTCAACCTGGTGGCCAACATGCTGGGCTGGGCCGACGAGCCCTACCGCGTGGACCACGAGACCGAGATCGCCATCACGGAGATGGAGCACCACTCCAACATCGTGCCGTGGCAGCTGCTCTCGCAGCGCACCGGCGCGAAGCTGAAGTGGTTCGGCCTCACCGACGACGGCCGTCTCGACCTCTCGAACATCGAAGAGGTCATCACCGAGAAGACCAAGATCGTCTCCTTCACGCTGGTCTCGAACCTGCTGGGCACGGTCAACCCGGTCGAGACGATCATCCGGCGTGCGCAGGAGGTCGGTGCGCTGGTCTGCATCGACGCCTCGCAGGCAGCCCCGCACATGGTGCTCGACGTGCAGGCGCTGCAGGCCGACTTCGTGGCTTTCACCGGCCACAAGATGTGCGGCCCGACCGGCATCGGCGTGCTGTGGGGACGGCAGGAGCTCCTGGAGGACCTGCCGCCCTTCCTCGGCGGCGGCGAGATGATCGAGACCGTCTCGATGCACTCCTCGACGTACGCGCCCGCCCCGCACAAGTTCGAGGCGGGTACGCCCCCGATCGCCCAGGCCGTCGGCCTCGGCGCGGCCGTGGACTACCTGTCGGCGATCGGCATGGAGAACATCGCGCGCCACGAGCACGCGATCACCGAGTACGCCGTCCGCCGCCTCCAGGAGGTGCCGGACCTGCGGATCATCGGCCCGACCACGGCCGAGGACCGCGGCGCGGCGATCTCCTTCACGCTCGGCGACATCCACCCGCACGACGTGGGCCAGGTCCTCGACGAGCAGGGCATCGCGGTCCGGGTCGGCCACCACTGCGCGCGGCCGGTCTGCCTGCGCTACGGAATTCCTGCGACCACGCGAGCGTCGTTCTATCTGTACTCCACCCCGGCCGAGGTCGATGCCCTGGTCGACGGTCTGGAGCACGTACGGAACTTCTTCGGCTAGGGGAACCTCGTGAAGCTGGATTCGATGTACCAGGACGTCATCCTGGACCACTACAAGCACCCGCACGGGCGCGGTCTTCGGGACGGCGACGCCGAGGTGCACCACGTCAACCCGACGTGCGGCGACGAGATCACGCTCCGGGTGAAGTACGACGGCTCGCGGATCGAGGACGTCAGTTACGAGGGCCAGGGCTGCTCGATCAGCCAGGCCTCGGCCTCGGTCCTGAACGAGCTGCTCGTCGGCAAGGAGCTGGACGAGGCGCAGAGGATCCAGGGCACGTTCCTGGAGCTGATGCAGTCCAAGGGCCAGATCGAGCCGGACGACGCCATGGAGGAGATCCTGGAGGACGCGGTCGCGTTCGCGGGCGTCTCCAAGTACCCGGCCCGGGTGAAGTGCGCGCTGCTCAGCTGGATGGCGTGGAAGGACGCGACGGCCCAGGCTCTGGGTGACGTGGAGAGGAAGTCGGCATGACCGAGAACGCCGAGGCCACCATGAAGCCGGCCTCCGAAGAAGAGATCCGCGAGGCGCTGTACGACGTCGTCGACCCCGAGCTGGGCATCGACGTCGTCAACCTCGGCCTGATCTACGGCATCCACATCGACGACTCCAACGTCGTCACGCTGGACATGACCCTGACGTCGGCGGCCTGTCCGCTGACCGACGTGATCGAGGACCAGGCGAAGGCCGCGACCGACGGCATCGCCAGCGAGCTGAAGATCAACTGGGTCTGGATGCCGCCGTGGGGCCCGGACAAGATCACGGACGACGGTCGCGAGCAGCTGCGCGCGCTCGGCTTCAACGTCTGAGTTTCCCCGCGGAAATCCGCACGACGGCCATGCCTTTCAGCAAGACTGAGGGCATGGCCGTTCGCATGTACCACCTCGCCGTCGACGCCCACGACCTTCCCGCCCAGGCCCGGTTCTGGGCCGAGGTCCTCGACTGGAAGATCCTCTTCGAGGCGGAGGACGAGATCGTCATCGGCGCCGACGAGTACGCACTGCCCGGGATGTGCTTCCTGCCGGTGCCCGAGACCAAGACGGTCAAGAACCGGCTCCACATCGACCTCACGCCCGACGACCGGGACGCGGAGGTCGAGCGGATCATCGGGCTCGGCGCCCGCCGGATCGACGTCGGTCAGGGCGAGGACGCGACCTGGGTCGTGCTCGCCGACCCCGAGGGGAACGAGTTCTGCGTGCTGCGGCCGAAGCGGTCCCTCACGGACTGACCGGGGAGGTCCCGGCCGTCCGGGCGAGGGTGGCGGCCAGGTTCTCCTTGCGGATCCGCTGGTCGACGTAGACCAGGCCGGTGACCAGGGGCGGGAAGGCCGAGCAGACCGCCTGGGCGAGGAGCGCGCCCACGAGAAGGACCAGCGCCAGCGGTACGAACGCGAGCAGGGCCTCGCCCGGTGAGTCGAAGCCGCTCGTGTCCGTGAAGGAGACGGGGGCCGAGATCAGCAGGCCGAGGATCTGCTGGACCAACCAGTTCGCCACGGCGGCCATGATGCCCGCGACCAGCAGCGCGCCGAAGATCCGCCACCACGAGCCTCGGACCAGCTCGCTGGAGCGGCGCATGGAGCCCATCGCGCCCTGCCCCTCGAAGACGGCGGCCGCCGGGGCCAGGCTGAACTTCACCCAGAGCCAGGCGGCGAGCGGGAGGGTCGGCAGGGTGGCCAGCATGGCGCCGCCGAACACCAGGAACGGCAGGACCAGCGGGCCCGTGCCCCCCGCGAGGGCCGCCAGCAGGCCGATGAACGCCGCCACGAACACGACGAGCGGGACCGGTAGGGCCAGCAGCGCCGTCAGGAAGACCGTGCCGAGGACCGCCGGCATCCGCGACCAGGCGCGGCGCCAGATCGCGCCGAACGTCGTCCGGCGGCCGAGGACCGCCTCCTGAAGCACGGCCGGGCAGGCGGCGTACACGACGCCGCTCGCGACCAGCGTCCCGACCAGGGCGATCAGCCACACACAGCCGAAGGCGATCAGCAGCGGTCGGCCGTCGTCCCAGCTGGGCTCCTGGCCGGCCGGCGGGTCGAAGACCCCGGGCAGATGGTCGGCGACCACGGCGTACGCGACACCGGCAGCCGCCGCGAGCAGCAGGAGGGCGCCGCCGTAGGCGGCCGCGGCGACGCCGAGCAGCGGCTTCCAGTAGCGGCCGATGGTGGCGAAGGCGCCGGTGAGGATCTGGCCCAGACCCAGGGGCGCCAGGGGTATCACGCCGGGCTTCGGCGGTGGGGGTGGGGGCGGATAGCCGTAGCTGTAGGGCCCCGGGGGATACGTCATGCGGGACACCGTAGCCGCCGCCGTTGTGTACGACCGTACGCAACGGTGTGTACGCTTGTACGCATGGGATACGGACTGCTGGCCGGGGCCATCACGGCGGAGATCATCGCGACGGTCTCCATGAAGTACAGCGAGGGCTTCTCCAAGCTCTGGCCCTCGGTCGTCACGGGCGCGGGCTACCTGATCGCCTTCGCGCTGCTCGCGCAGGCGCTGAAGACCCTCCAGGTGGGGACCGCCTACGCGATCTGGTCCGGCGTCGGCACCGCGGCCGTCGCCGTGATAGGGATCCTCTTCATGAACGAGACGCTCAGCGTCGCCAAGGTCGCCGGGGTCCTCCTCATCGTCGCCGGCGTGCTCGTGCTCAACCTGGGGGGCGCGCACTGATGGCCGCCGCGCGCCCCCGCCGCCACGACCCCGAGCGGCGGCAGCGGATCGTCGACGCCGCGCTGCGCGTGGTCGGCGCCCGGGGCATCGCGGGGCTGAGCCACCGTACGGTCGCCGCGGAGGCGGACGTCCCGCTCGGCTCCACCACGTACCACTTCGCCTCGCTCGACGAACTCCTCGTCGCCGCCTTGCGCCAGGCCAACGAGGGCTTCGGCCGGCAGCTGCGCGAGCGCGCGGAGCTCGCCGAGCTGGAGGCCGACCTGGCCGGCGCCCTCGCCCGGCTGATGGGGGAGTGGATCGGCGGCGAGCGGACCGGGGTGGAGCTGGAGTACGAGCTCTACCTGGCCGCCCTGCGCAACCCCGCCCTGCGCCCGGTCGCCGCGGAGTGGACGGAGGCCGTCACCGGGGCCCTCTCCCGCCACACCGATCTCGTCACCGCCCGCGCGCTGGTCGCGCTGATGGACGGCATCTGTCTGCAGGTGCTCCTGACGGGCGCGGAGTACGACGAGGCGTATGCCCGCACCATGCTCGGCCGGCTCCTGGCGACCCGCCCGGGCGCCCCGGGAGATCCGACGAGCGAGGTGCCACCGGTGTCGTCGGATTCGCCGGAGCCGTCGACCGACACCTGAGACCGGTTGGCCCGGGCGCCGCCCCGACCGTTAGGTTTTCCGCATGACCACTGCTCCTCGCACCACCGGCGCCGTCGCCGCCGGCCTCGCCACCATCGCCGGTGACGGCACCGTTCTCGATACCTGGTTCCCCGCCCCCGAGCTGACCGAAGCCCCCGGGCCCGCCGGAACCGAGCGGCTCACGCCCGAGGCCGCCGTGGGCGCCCTCGGTGAAAGCGCCGCCAAGGCCCTCGGCGTGGACGCCCGCCGGGGCGTCGAGGTGGTCGCCGTCCGTACCGTCATCTCCTCGCTCGACGACAAGCCGCTCGACGCCCACGACGCGTACCTGCGCCTGCACCTGCTCAGCCACCGGCTGGTCAAGCCGCACGGCCAGAGCCTGGAGGGCCTCTTCGGCCTGCTCGCCAACGTCGCCTGGACCTCGCTCGGCCCGGTCGCCGTCGACGACCTCGAGAAGGTCCGCCTCAACGCCCGCGCCGATGGCCTGCACCTCCAGGTGACCTCGGTCGACAAGTTCCCGCGGATGACCGACTACGTCGCGCCCGCCGGTGTCCGGATCGCCGACGCCGACCGCGTCCGCCTCGGCGCGCACCTCGCCGCCGGCACCACCGTCATGCACGAGGGCTTCGTCAACTTCAACGCAGGCACCCTGGGCACCTCCATGGTCGAGGGCCGGATCTCCGCCGGCGTCGTCGTCGGCGACGGCTCCGACATCGGCGGCGGCGCCTCCACCATGGGCACCCTCTCCGGCGGCGGCAACGTCGTCATCTCCATCGGCGAGCGCTGCCTCATCGGCGCCGAGGCGGGCGTCGGCATCGCGCTGGGCGACGAGTGCGTCGTCGAGGCCGGGCTGTACGTCACCGCCGGTACGCGCGTCACGATGCCCGACGGCGAGATCGTCAAGGCCCGCGACCTCTCCGGGGGCGACAACATCCTCTTCCGCCGCAACTCGGTGACCGGCGCCGTCGAGGCCCGCCCGAACAACGCGGTGTGGGGCGGGCTCAACGAGATCCTCCACAGCCACAACTGAGCGCGCCACAACCGACCGCGCCCCGCGCGTGACCTGCTCGTGTGACTCTGCGTTTACGGAACGACGTGGAGTCACACGAACAGACAAAGCGAGGAGTCGACATGAGGACGAGGCCCACCGTTGTCGGGGCGCTGGCGGTGGCCGCCGCCGTGCTGCTGCCCGTCGGCGCGGCGTCGGCGGACGAGACGCACACGCGCACGCACAACGGCCCGACCATCCAGAACGGTCCCAGCCTCACCCTCCACACCGGTCAGATCGACGACCCGCTGGAGGACGTCCTCGAACACGCGGCGCTGTTCGGCACCACCTACGTGTTCGACTGAACCAGATCCTCGTACGCCGCCCGCAGCCCGTCGACCGTCTCCAGGTCGGCGGGCTGCAGCGGTTCCCGGACGTAGTCGCCGAGAAGCGCCTTGGCCGTCACCGTGCCCGGCAGCCCTGAGGCCATCATCAGCTCGGCCAGCGGCAGCGTGAGCGCGTTCAGCCGGGCGGCCTCCGCCGTGTCGCCCCGGTCGAAGGCGTCGAGCACCGCCCGTATCTGGCGGGGCGCCACATTGGCCACCGTGCTGACGTAACCGGCGCCGCCGACCGCGTACAGCGGCAGGTTCAGCTCCTCGCAGCCGGAGTAGTACGCGAGTGAGGTGCGGGCGATCACCTTCGCCGAGCCGAGCAGGTCGTAGGCGCAGTCCTTGACCGCGACGATCCTGGGGTGGGCGGCGAGCCGCAGCATCGTCGCCGGCTCGATCCGGGTGCCGGTGCGGCCGGGGATGTCGTACAGCATCACCGGCAGCTCCGTCGCGTCCGCGACCTTGCGGAAGTGCGCCTCGACGGCGGCCTGCGGCGGGCGGCTGTAGTACGGGGTGACGACTAGGAGCCCGTCCGCGCCCGCCTTCTCGGCCTGGCGCGCCAGCTCGGCCGTGTGGCGGGTGTCGGAGGTGCCGACGCCCGCGACGATCGAGGGCCCCGGCCCGACGGCCGCGCGGACCGCCTCGATCAGGGCGGCCTTCTCGGCGTCGGTGGTGGTCGGGGACTCGCCCGTGGTGCCGTTGAGGACCAGGCCGTCGCAACCCTCGGCGACCAGGTGGGCGGCGTGCACGTGGGCGGCGTCGAGATCCAGTTCACCCGAGGCGGTGAAGGGGGTGATCATCGCGCAGAGGGCCCGGCCGAAGGGGTGTTCAGTGCTCATCCGGGCAGTCTGCGACGCCCTTACGGTGAAGGTCCACTTAGTTCTTCTTGGGGTGAGGGGTAAGAGAGGCTGAAGTGTGGGGTCTGGCATGATCGGGGCGGGACGCGACAGGGGACAAGGGAGAACACCACACCATGAGCGAACAGCGCGTCGCACTCGTCACCGGTTCGTCCTCGGGCATCGGGGCCGCCGTCGCCCGCCGCCTCGCCGCCGCCGGGATCCGGGTCGTCGTCAACTCGGGGCGGTCGGTGGAGGCGGGCAAGGCCCTCGCCGCCGAACTGCCGGACGCCGTCTACGTCCAGGCCGACGTCTCCGACGAGACGCAGGCCGCGGCCCTGGTCGCCGCGGCGGTGGAGGCGTACGGCCGCCTCGACATCCTCGTCAACTGCGCGGGCACCACCCGGTTCATCGCGCACGACGACCTTCAGGCGGCCTCGCCAGAGGTCTGGCGCCACCTGTACGACGTCAACGTCATCGGGGTCTGGCAGACCATCACCGCGGCCGTTCCGCACCTGCGGGCCCACGGCGCGGGTTGCGTCGTGAACATCTCCTCGCAGGCCGGCGTCCGCCCCGGCGGCAGCTCCATCCCGTACGCCGTCTCCAAGGCGGCCGTCAATCACATGACGAAGCTGCTCGCGAAGACCCTCGGCCCGGACGTCCGCGTCAACGCGGTCGCGCCGGGCTTCATCGACACCCCCTGGTTCGACGGGGTGGAGGGCGCCGACGCGGCCAAGGCCCATGTGGCGGAGGTGGTTCCGATGCGCCGGGTGGGGCGCCCCGAGGACATCGCCGGCGCCGTCTTCGACCTGACCAACGCCTCGTACATCACCGGCGAGGTCCTCCTCGTCGACGGCGGCGGCCACCTGCTGGGCTGACCTCACCCGGGGTGGCGGTGTGCACGGATCCGGGGCTTGACCTCAAGTCTGGTCGAGGTCGGAGAGTGGGGGCATCGACGACAGGTTCGACGCCAGGAGGTCACCCCATGAACGCCGTTGCCCAGCCCGACGCACGCCCCGACCTGCACCGCCCCGGTGTGGGGATCGTCTTCGTCAGCACCTGGCGGGTCGGTACGCCCGAGCGGCAGCGGGCCACCGTCGACGCCATCGCCAAGGCGTGGGGGAGCCGCGACTGGCCGGACGTCGGGCTGCTCTCGTACACGGTGCACCTCGGCACCGACGGCGACACCCTGCTCCACTACTCGCAGTGGACGGACGAGGAGGCCTACCACGAGTTCGTCCGCACCCTTCGCGACGACCGGAACGCCGAGATCGACGCGGCCGTGCCCGGGATCGTGCGCGTCGGGATCCACCGGTACGCCCCGCCCTACCGGTCCACCGCGTCGCCGGCCGATGCCAGGATCCCCGGCTGCGTCGTCGTCGTCGACGTCGAGTTCGACGGGCCGGACGCCGCCCGGCAGCGGGACTGGGTGGACGGGGTCTTCGAGGCGCTGGAGACCGACCCGGCGCCCGCGCCCGGGGGGATCGCGGGCCACTTCCACCTCTCCGCCGACGGGACGAGGATCCTCAACTACGCCGAGTGGGAGAGCGAGCAGGCCCATGTCGACGCCCTCGCCCGGCCGGGCGACGGGATCGGGTCCGCGACGCCGCAGTGGGCGAAGGTCCAGAGCTACCCGGGGGTCGCCGGCGGCTCGGTGAAGCGCTACACGCCCGCGCTGAGCCTCAGCGCGGG
>NZ_JBSGWV010000008.1:0-181203 GCF_053609105.1 Streptomyces sp. NPDC054975 | reverse complement strand
CCACTCCTCACCGGAGTGGCGGCCCTTCCGTTTTCCGGCTCCGTCCCGCTACGCCAGCGGACCGGTGACCGGCTCCACGGCGGCGACCAGCTTCCCTTCGCGTACGAACGCGTCGGCGGCCTCCAGGTCGGGGGCGAGGAAGCGGTCCGGGCCCGGGCCCTCGACCCCGGCGGCACGCAGGGCCTCGATGGCGGCCTGCGAGGCGGGGGCGGGGGTGAGGCCGCGGCGGAGCTCGATGCCACGGGTGGCGGCGTACAGCTCGACGGCGATGATCCGGTTGAGGTTGCCGATCGCGGTGCGCAGCTTGCGGGCGGCGGACCAGCCCATGGAGACGTGGTCCTCCTGCATGGCGGAGGACGGGATGGAGTCGGCGGAGGCCGGGACGGCCAGCCGCTTCATCTCGCTGACCAGGGCGGCCTGGGTGTACTGGGCGATCATCAGGCCCGAGTCGACGCCGGCGTCGTCGGCGAGGAAGGGCGGCAGGCCGTGGGACCGGTTCTTGTCGAGGAGCCGGTCGGTGCGGCGCTCGGCGATGGAGCCGAGGTCGGCGGCGGCGATCGCGAGGAAGTCGAGGACGTACGCGACGGGTGCGCCGTGGAAGTTGCCGTTGGAGCGGACCTGTCCGTCGGCCAGGACCACGGGGTTGTCGACGGCGGAGGCGAGTTCGCGCTCGGCGACCGTACGGGCGTGGGCCATGGTGTCGCGGCCGGCGCCGGCGACCTGCGGGGCGCAGCGCACGGAGTACGCGTCCTGGACGCGCGGGGCCTCCTCCTCCTGGAAGTGGCCGGTGAGCCCGGAGCCCTTGAGGACGGCGAGCATGTTGGCGGCGGAGGCGCCCTGGCCCGGGTGGGGGCGGATGGCGTGCAGCTCGGGTTCGAGGACCTTCTCGGTGCCGAGGAGGGCTTCGAGGGAGAGGGCCGCGGTGATGTCGGCCGACTTGTAGAGGGTGTCGAGGTCGGCGAGGGCCATGATCAGCATGCCGAGCATGCCGTCGGTGCCGTTGAGGAGGGCGAGGCCCTCCTTCTCGCGCAGCTCGACGGGCTGGATCCCGGCGGCGGCGAGCAGCTCGCCCGCGGGCCGCACGGTGCCGTCGGGGCCCTCGGCGTCGCCCTCGCCCATCAGGGTCAGGGCGCAGTGCGAGAGGGGCGCGAGGTCGCCGGAGCAGCCGAGCGAGCCGTACTCGTGGACGACCGGGGTGATGCCCGCGTTCAGGATGTCGGCCATGGTCTGCGCGACCTCGGGGCGGACGCCGGTGTGCCCGGAGGCGACGGTCTTCAGCCGCAGGAACATCAGGGCCCGCACGACCTCCCGCTCGACGCGCGGCCCCATGCCGGCGGCGTGCGAGCGGACGATGTTGCGCTGGAGCTGCGCCCGCAGTTCGGGGCTGATGTGCCGGGTGGCGAGGGCCCCGAACCCGGTCGAGACGCCGTACACGGGCTCGGGCTTGGCGGCGAGCGCGTCGACGACGGCACGGGACTCGGCGAGCGCCCGCACGGCCTCGGGGGACAGCTCGACGCGCGCGCCGTGGCGGGCGACGTCAAGGACGTCCTGGAAGGTGGTGCCGGACGTGCCGAGGACGACGATGTGCATATCCATATTCAGCACCCTACGGATTGAAGACCAACATGTCACTAGTCGGTCCGGAGGCAGGTCCTTACCGGCCGCCCCGGCGCACGGCCCGTCCCCGGGATCGTCGTGCGGCTACTCGCGGCCTCCGGGTGGCGCGTCGCGGAAGCGCCTGCGGTCGCGGGCTCCCGGCGGGGCGTCGGCGAGCTGGATGACCGTGCCGTCGCGGCCCGCCACCACCGGCTTCGACGAGCGGGCCGCCTTCGCCTGGTACTGGGCCGCGTCGGCGAGGCGGAAGAGGCGGCGGGCGGACGTGAGCGCGCCGATGGGGTCTCCGGTCGAGGCGACCCCGCATGCGACGCCCTCACCGAGCTCCAGTTCACCGGCGCGGACGCAGAGCTCGTCGGCGACCGCCACCACCTCGTCGGCCGTCGGGCCGAGGGAGAGCAGACAGAACTCGTCGCCGCCGAGCCGTGCCGACAGCGCGCCGGGCAGCATCGCCCCGCAGCGCGAGAGCACCGAGCCGAACCGTTCCAGCAGACGGTCGCCGACCGCGTGCCCGTGGGTGTCGTTGACCCGCTTCAGGCCGTTCAGGTCGCAGACCACCAGGCTCACCACGGAACCGTCCAGGCGGTAGCGCTCGATCGCCTCGTCGAGCCGGGTGTCGACCGCGCGGCGGTTCGCGAGCCCGGTCAGCGGGTCGGTGAAGGCCAGCTTCCGTACCTCCTCCAGGCGCTCCGCCTGCGCGATGCCCGCCGCGACGACGGCCGCGAGCACGGCCGCGAAATCGGCGTCGTCGCGGTCGAAGACCGGCGCCCCGGCCGGCCGGGCCACGTACAGCTCGCCCCAGGCCCGGCCGTGCAGCACCACCGGCGCGACCACGCAGCAGCCGCGCCCGCGCCTGCGCAGCCCGGTGACACGGCCGGTCGGGAGGCGGTCCCCCGCGGTCTCCACCCAGGCGTCCGGCTCACCGCCGCCCGCCCACCGCGCGTGCAGGAACTCGGTGATCTCGGGGAACTGGTGCACCGGGTACGTCTCGGAGTCGGGGAACTCCTCCTCGCCCACGGCCCGCTCGCCGGCGTTCACCAGCACCTTGAGCCGGCCGTGGTCGCGTTCCCAGACCGAGAGTGCGGCGAAGGTCCCGTCGAGCCCGTCGCGGGCGCCCAGCGCCGCGGCCCGCCAGAACTCGCGCGGGGTGTGCGCCGCCGCCATCGCCTGCGCCAGCGCCACTACGGCCCGCAGCCGCACATCCTCTCCCATTCCTCCAGCTTAGGGAGGTTTCATCCGTTTTCCCTTGTGGGGCGTCACTGAAAGTGACATAACGGGTCGATCGGGAGAATTCTCACCGAAATCTCAGAGCGTCGGCCGCCCTCACGCGGGGCTCAGACGCCCGGCCACCGCGGCTTCCGCTTCTCGTTGAACGCCGCCACGCCCTCCGCCCGGTCGCCCGAGAACGCGACCGCCCGCCACGCCGCGTCCTCGACCTCAAGGCCCGCCTTCAGGTCCAGGCCCTGCCCCAGGCGCAGCGCGCGCTTCGAGGCGCGCAGGCCGACCGGCGAGTTGGCCGCCATCCGCCCGGCCAGCTCCAGGGCGGCCGTACGGGCGTCCTCCGCGAGCACGTCGACGAGCCCGAGCTCGCGCGCCTCCGCCGCCTCCACCCGCCGCGCCGTGAAGACCAG
This sequence comes from Streptomyces sp. NPDC054975, assembly GCF_053609105.1. NCBI lineage: Bacteria > Bacillati > Actinomycetota > Actinomycetes > Kitasatosporales > Streptomycetaceae > Streptomyces > Streptomyces sp. NPDC054975. Next base: position 177,958 of record NZ_JBSGWV010000008.1, on the reverse strand, counting down.
TTCGGCCGCGCGCGCCGCGCCCACGCGGCGCGGGAGCAGCTGCGTACCACCGCCGCCGGGGATGACGCCCACCGAGACCTCCGGCAGACCGACCACGGCCGTCGCGTCGGCCACGATCACGTCACAGGCGAGGGCCAGCTCGTAGCCGCCGCCGAGGGCGAAGCCGTGGACGGCGGCGACGGTCGGCATCGGCAGGTCGAGCACGCCGCCGTAGGCGCCGCGCGAGACGGGCCGCTGACGGACCATGTCGGCGTCCGAGAAGGAGTTGCGCTCCTTGAGGTCGGCGCCGACGCAGAAGGCCTTGTCGTTCGAGGACGTCAGCACCGTCACCCGTACCGCCTCGTCGGCCGCGAGCGCCGCGCAGGCGGCGCTGATCGAGCGGGCCATCTCCAGGGAGACCGCGTTCATCGCCTTGGGCCGGTCGAGGACCAGCTCGGCGACGTACTCGTGCCGACGGACCCCGACGAACTCACCGAACCGCTGCTCGGACTGCTCGGACATGACCGCACCCTCCCGGTGAACGCCTGTTAACGCCTGTTCACCGGATCCTAGGTGGGGCGGCGGGTCAGGTGCCAGGGCTCCACGACGCCGAGACCACGCACCGGGCGCTGCCACATCGGCTGCAGCGCGAAGCGGTACGTCGGGGCCTGCTCGCCCTCCTTCTCGGCGCGGGCCGCCTCCTCGGCCGCCTGCGTCTCGGAGACGGGCGCCTCGCCGGTGCGGGTGAGCTCCTCGGCGAGCGCCCCGTCGACCAGGACGGTGTCCTTGGGCGCTATCGACGTGAGCCGGCTCGCGAGGTTCACCGTCGTCCCGAAGACATCTCCCATCCGGGTCGTCACCGTGCCGAAGGCGATGCCGACGCGCAGGGCGGGCATCGTCTCGTCGTGGCTGAGCGTCTCGATCAGGCGCAGCGCGATCTCGGCGGCGGTGCCGGCGTCGTCGGCGGCGTACAGCACCTCGTCGCCGAGGGTCTTGATGAGCCGGCCGCCGTGGGCGGCGACGAGGTCGGCGCAGGTGGTCTCGAAGGCCTCGACGAGCTCGCCGAGCTCCTCCTCCTCCAGGCGGCGGGTCAGCCGGGTGAACCCGACGAGGTCGGCGAAGCCGACGGCGAGCCGACGGTCGACCATCTCCTCGTCGTCGGCGGCCTGCACGACGCGGCCGGTGGCGGCGGCGAGCTGGCGGCGCCAGACGTAGATCAGGAACTCCTCCAACTCGGGCAGGAGCAGCTCGACCAGGGGGTACGTGACCTCCGTACGGGTCATTCCGGGCTCGGGCGGCTCGGTGAGGCCCTCCAGGAACGAGTCGATCTGCCACTCGGCGAGCCGGGCGGTGGTCTGGCCGGTGGACCGGGCGACCTGGACGGCCATGGGTTCGCTGAGCAGCCCGGCCTCGACGAGACCGGCGAGGCGGCGCAGGGCGAGGACGTCGGCCTCGGTGAGCGCCTTGGCCTGGCCGATGTCGGCGAAGCCCATGGCGCGCCAGAAGCGGGAGGCCAGCTCCATGGAGACGCCGGCGGTGCGGGCGGCCTGGAAGGGGGTGTAGCGGCGGTCCGCGCCCAGGATGAGCTGTTCGAGGCGGATCGCGAGGGGGTCGTCGGTCGGCTCGGCCGTGTGGTCGACGTGGTGGTGCGGCGTGGGGTACGCCGGGGGCTCCGCCTCACCGCCGTTGTGCGCGTCGTCGACGGTCACCGGCCGCCTCCTGCCGTTTCCCTGCCCACTGCCCTGCCGATCTGTCGCCCTGGATCGCGCTCCACGATACGACAGGTGTGTGCCAGCTCACGCCGTTCCGCTCCCGCGGGGCGGGACGGGTGGGCACGGCGGCGGAGGAGGCCCGGCGCCCGGACCGGTGGATGCGGCCCGGGTCGCAAGGGGAGCCCGGCCGTCAGCCCGTCGCGCGGACGTGGACGATGTCGCCCGCCCCGACCGCCTCCGTGCCGCCGCCCTCCGTCTCCACCACCAGGCGTCCGTCGCCGTCCAGGGCGACCGCCTCGCCCTCCAGCATCCGCTCGCCGGGAAGGTCGGCCCGGATGTGGCGGCCCAGGGTCGAGCAGCGCGCCGTGTACGCCGCCTGGAGGCCGGAGGCCTCGGGGTCGCCGTCCGCCCGCACCCACTCCCCGTACCAGTGCTCAAGGGACCGCAGGACCGACCGCAGCAGCGTGTCCCGGTCCGTCGAGACCGCGTCCGCGAGGAGCAGCGAACCGGCGCCCGGCACCGGCAGCTCCTCCTCCTTCAGGGTCACGTTGACGCCGATCCCGACGACGACCCCGTCCGCGCCCGCCCGCTCGGCGAGGATCCCGCCGGTCTTCCGCTCCTCGCCCCCGACCGAAACCATCAGGTCGTTCGGCCACTTGAGGGAAAGATCCACCCCGGCGGACTTCGTGAGCCCGGTCGCCGACGCGACGCCGGCGAGCAGCGGGAGCCAGCCCCACCGGTGCACCGGCACGTCCGGCTTGAACAGGACGGAGACGAAGATCCCGGCACGCGGGGGCGAGACCCAGTCGCGGTCGAGGCGGCCGCGCCCCGAGGTCTGCTCCTCGGCGACGAGCACCGCGCCCTCGGGCAGCTCGTCGGCGCGTGCGGCCAGGTCGGTGTTGGTGGAGCCGGTCGTGGTGACCAGGTCGAGCGAGGTCCAGAGCCCGTCGGGAAGGACGAGCGCGCGGCGCAGCGCGGAGGCGTTGAGCGGCGGACGGTCCAGGTCGGACCACCGCGCTCCTGAGGCATCGGAGGACGTCATGCAAGCCAGACTAGGTGTGGCAAAGACCGCAGTGCCGAACCGTATCGCCGTCGATACGCTACGGGTCAGTAGCCGAGCAGTAGCCCATTCGTAGCAAACGAACCCCCGTGACCAGGCAGGGAGCCGCATCCCGATGTCCGAGTCGGTAGAGCCGCAAGAGATCGACATTCACACGACCGCGGGCAAGATCGCGGATCTTCAGCGCCGTATTGACGAGGCCACCCACGCCGGTTCCGAACGGGCGGTGGAGAAGCAGCACGCGAAGGGCAAGCTGACCGCGCGGGAGCGGATCGCGCTCCTGCTCGACGAGGGCTCCTTCGTGGAGCTCGACGAGCTGGCCCGGCACCGGTCGACCAACTTCGGCCTGGAGAAGACCCGCCCCTACGGCGACGGTGTGGTGACCGGCTACGGCACGGTCGACGGCCGTCCGGTGGCGGTGTTCTCGCAGGACTTCACGGTCTTCGGCGGCGCGCTCGGCGAGGTCTTCGGCCAGAAGATCATGAAGGTCATGGACTTCGCCCTGAAGACCGGCTGCCCCGTCGTCGGCATCAACGACTCGGGCGGCGCGCGGATCCAGGAGGGCGTCATGGCCCTCGGCATGTACGGCGAGATCTTCCGCCGCAACACGCACGCCTCCGGTGTGATCCCGCAGATCTCGCTGGTCGTCGGCCCGTGCGCGGGTGGCGCGGTGTACTCCCCCGCGATCACCGACTTCACCGTCATGGTCGACCAGACCTCGCACATGTTCATCACCGGACCCGACGTCATCAAGACCGTCACCGGCGAGGACGTCGGCTTCGAGGAACTCGGCGGCGCGCGTACGCACAACACCACCTCCGGTGTGGCGCACCACATGGCGGGCGACGAGAAGGACGCCATCGAGTTCGTCAAGTCCCTGCTGTCGTACCTGCCGTCGAACAACCTCTCCGAGCCGCCGGCCTTCCCCGAGACCGCCGACACGGAGGCGACGGACGAGGACCGTGAGCTGGACGTCCTGATCCCGGACTCCGCCAACCAGCCGTACGACATGCACACCGTCATCGAACACGTCGTCGACGACGGCGAGTTCCTGGAGACGCAGGCGCTGTTCGCGCCGAACATCCTCACCGGCTTCGGCCGGGTCGAGGGCTTCCCGGTCGGCATCGTCGCCAACCAGCCGATGCAGTTCGCCGGTTGCCTGGACATCAACGCCAGCGAGAAGGCCGCGCGTTTCGTGCGGACCTGCGACGCGTTCAACATCCCGGTCATCACCTTCGTCGACGTGCCGGGCTTCCTGCCAGGCGTGGACCAGGAGTACGGCGGCATCATCCGCCGGGGCGCCAAGCTGATCTACGCGTACGCCGAGGCGACGGTCCCGCTGATCACCGTCATCACCCGCAAGGCCTTCGGCGGCGCGTACGACGTCATGGGCTCCAAGCACCTGGGCGCCGACCTGAACCTCGCGTGGCCCACCGCGCAGATCGCGGTCATGGGCGCGCAGGGCGCGGTCAACATCCTGCACCGCCGCACCATCGCCGCCGCCGAGGACCAGGACGCCGAGCGGGCGCGCCTGATCCAGGAGTACGAGGACACGCTGCTCAACCCGTACACGGCGGCCGAGCGCGGCTACATCGACGGCGTGATCCTTCCGTCGGACACCCGCCCGCAGATCGTCAAGGGCCTGCGTCAGCTGCGGACGAAGCGGGAATCCCTCCCTCCGAAGAAGCACGGCAACATCCCCCTCTAGGCCTCAGGGAGCCGACATGATCAAGGTCGTACGAGGTAACCCGACCCCGGAGGAGCTGGCCGCCGCACTGGCGGTGGTCCAGGCCCGGGCCGCGGCGACGGCGGCGGCGTCCGCGGCCGGCGGCGGCCCGGTGGCTCCGGAGGGCTGGTCGGACCCGGCCCGGATCGCCCGTTCGGTACGGCCCCGGCCGGGGCCGCGCTCGTGGGCGCGCTCCTACTGGCCGGTGTAGCGGGACACGTACGCCGAAAGGCCGGACCTCCTGTGCGGGAGGTCCGGCCTTCGCGCGTCCGGGGCAGGCCCCCTCAGACGAGGGGTGCGACCGCCTCGGCCATCACCCGGTAGCCGGCGTCGTCGGGGTGCAGCCGGTCCGCGTACGCGTACGCCGGGTTCAGCGCCTTCGGGTCCTTCGGGTCGGCGAGGAGCCTCGCGAAGTCGACGACCGCGTCGAACTCGCCCGAGGTGCGGATCCAGTGGTTGACCTCGGCGCTGGTCCGCTCGGAGGTCGGACCCCAGTGGCTGGTGCCCTTGAAGGGCAGCAGCGTCGAGCCGACGACCCGTACGCCACGGGCGTGCGCCGCTTCGATCAACTGGCGGTAGACGGCGATGAGTTCGGCCGCCGTGACGACGGGTGAGGGCTTGTAGGTGGGCTGGGGTTCGGGCTTCAGCGCGGCCTCGCTGTAGCCGATGTCGTTGAGGCCCTGGAGGAGAGCGACGGTGGTGACGCCGGGCTGGTCGAGGGCGTCGCGGCGGAAGCGGGCGGTGGAGCGTTCGCCGTACCAGGCCGAGTCGTTGAGGACCAGGTTGCCGCCGATGCCGGAGTTCACCACGGGGCGGTCGATGCGTTCGGCGAGCGCGTCGGAGTAGCGGCGGTTCGCGTGCGGGGTGGAGCCGAAGCTGTCGGTGATGGAGTCGCCGAAGAGCACCACACCGCCCTTCGGGGGCGGGGTTCCGCCGCTGACCTCCACACCGCTGAGGTAGTACCAGGACTGGCTGCGGGCCGTGAAGGCGCGGCCGTCGGTGTCGGCGCGGTGGTCGCCGTCGGCGCGGTAACTGTCGGCCCATGCCTGGGAGTGGAAGGTGGCCGGCCCGGTCGTTCCGGCGAGGTGGAGGGTGACGGTCACCGAGTCCAGGCGCCCGAGGTCGAGCCGGGCCGCGTCGCTGCGCCGTTCGCCGTGGGCGGGCACGGAGACGGACCGCTTGCCGCCGAAGGTGAGGTGGCGCACCGAGCCTGGTTCGACGGCCGCGCCGGTGGTGGTGCGGGAGACGGTGGCGCCGGCGACGTCCAGGGGTGAGGTCCCGTACGCGTTCGAGAGCCGGATCCTGACCCGGTCACCGTCCTCGGTGACGCGGACGACCTGCCGGAGTGTCTGGCGCGAGAAGCCCTCCTGGGACCAGTTGGCGGTGAAGCCGGTGGAGGGGAGCTGCGGGGCGGCGCCCCAGGCGGCGTGCCACCGCTCGGCGGGTGCGGGGCGAGCACCGGCCTCCGTGCCGGAGAGGAGGGTGAGGCCGAGGGCGGCGGTGAGCAGCGAGCCGAGGAGCTTCTTCATGGCGTGGTCCTTGAGGGAGAAGGGGCGTGCATGGGGATTCGTACGGGGGGCGCACGGGTGGGGTCGTACGGGCCGGGGCCGGGCGGCGGTTCGGGAGGCGGCCCGTCAGGAGCGGCGCAGGAAGAACGCGGCGAGGACCGCGCCCACGACGACGATCGCGGCGTTGACGAGGACCGCGAGGCCGATGCCGTCGAAGACCGTGGTGGAGGTGACGACGACGGCGCTCATGATCGGCGTGCCCATGGTGATGCCGATCTGCTGGGTCATCGTGGCGAGGCCGGCCGCCATGCCGTGCTCGGAGTCGGCCAGTCCGGAGGTGGCGGTGACCATGAAGCCGACGATGGCGAGCATGTTGCCGACGCCGCCGACGAACGTGCCGGCGAGCAGCAGCCAGAGCCAGCTCCGGTCGTCGCCGAGGGCGTGGAGGGAGACCGTGGCGGCGGCCTGGACGAGCCCGCCGACGACGAGGGCGGCGCGCGAGCCGTACCGGCCGATGAAGCGCGGCGCGAGGATCCCGCCGAGGACCGTGCCCGCGCCGAGCACGCCGAACGACAGGCCGGCGGCGAGGGGCGAGAAGCCCAGGACGTCCTGGAGGTAGAGCGTCATCAGGAAGACCAGCGAGGTCTCGGTGACGAAGGCGACGAGCCCGGCGAGGTTCCCCCAGATGACGGTGGGGCGGGCGAGGATCCGTACGGGGACGAGCGGTGAGGCGGCGCGGCGCTCCACGAACCAGAAGGCGACGAGAAGGGCGCCGCCGACGGGAAGCGCAAGGGGCTCGGTGGTCAGGCCGAGGACGAGCGCGAGGAGGCCGGCGGTGACGGTGATCGCGCCGGGGATGTCCAGGCGCGGGCGGACGTCGGGGCGGCTCTCCTTGAGCACGGCGGGCGCGACGAGGAGGACGGCGAGGGCGACGGGGACGTTGACGAAGAACGCCCAGCGCCAGGAGAGCAGGTCGGTCAGGACGCCGCCGAGGATCGCGCCCGTGGTGAAACCGGCCGACATCAGCGCGCCGTTGAGGCCGAGCGCCTTGGCGCGCAGTGGTCCTTCGGGGAAGGAGGACGTGAGCAGGGAGAGCCCGGCAGGGGTGACGGCGGCGGTGGCGAGGCCCTGGGCGACGCGGGCGGCCATCAGCAGCGCGGGTTCGGTGGCGAGGCCGCCGACGAGGGAGGAGACCCCGAGGAGGGCCATGCCGCCGAGGAAGAGACGGCGGCGGCCGACGAGGTCGGCGACGCGCCCGAAGAGGAGGGTGAATCCGGCGGCGGCGAGCGCGAAGGCGGTGGCGATCCACTGGAGGTTCGCCAGCGAGAAGCCGAGTCCTTCGCCGATGACGGGCAGCGCGACGTTCAGGATCGAGAAGTCGACGGCCAGCATGAACTGGGCGACGAGAAGGACGAGGAGGACGAGTCGCATCCGTCCGTCCATCCGGGCGGCGGGCTGGGCGCCGGCCTGTGACCGGACATCTGTGGCAACCATCGGGACCCCTTAATGGGATTATGGATCCGTTAAGATGTTCCGCACCGTAGCAGACTCGAAGGCGTTAATGGAACAGGAGACCCGTTTGAGTGAGAGCCAGCCGGCCGTGCCCGGCACCGTGCGCCCCGGGGGACGTACCGCGAAGGTGCGCCGGGCCGTGCTCGAAGCGACCGAGGACGCCCTGGCCGCCACGGGCTTCCACGGCCTGAACATGGACCACGTCGCGGCGGACGCGGGCGTGGGCAAGACGACCGTCTACCGGCGCTGGGGCTCCCCCGTCGGCCTCGTCGCCGACCTGCTGCGCGACATGGCGGAGCAGTCCCTGCCGGCCTCCGACACCGGCAGCCTCGCGGGCGACCTGCGCGCCAACGCCGCGCTCGTCGTCAAGACGCTCACCGACCCCCGGATGGGCGGCGTCTTCCGCGCGGTCATCGCGGCCGCGGCCTGCGACGAGGAGTGCGCCGAGGCCCTGAACGGCTTCTACCGGGCCCGCCTGGAGGAGTGGGCCCCGGTGGTGAAGCGGGGCGCGGCGCGCGGCGAGATTCCGCCCGAGACGGACGAGCTGGAGCTGCTGCGCGCGGTCTCGGCCCCGCTCTACTACCGCTTCATGATCACGCGCGAGCCGCTCGGACCGGAGGACGGCGAACGGGCGGTCCGGGCGGCGCTGACGGCGGCCGAGGCAGGGGTGTTCACCTCGATGTGACTAGTTCTTCGGCACCGGGACGCTTGAGTACGGGTACTCAGGCGCCCCGGCCGTCACACGAGCAGGATCGGAAGCATGCTGTGGTCCGACCCGAAGAACGAGCCGCCGAAGGAGATGCGCGACATGCAGGCGATGCTGCGCCGCGCGTCGATCCTGCTGGCCCTGGCGATGGTGGTGGCGATGGTGGTGGCGGGCATCCACTGACGGCGGCGGGACCTACGGCCTTGAGGGCCGGCGGGTGCTCGGCCCGGTGGGCGCCGAGGGCCGCTTCGCGCGTCCGTACTGGTGGGCGCCGAGGACCGCTTCGCGCGTCCGTACTGGCTACGCTTCCCCCATGACTCCTGATCGCCGCCGTGTCGTGCTCGCCTCCGCCTCGCCCGCCCGTCTCGGACTGCTGCGGCAGGCCGGACTCGCCCCCGAGGTCATCGTGAGCGGCGTCGACGAGGACAAGGTCCACGCCCCGACGCCCGCCGAACTCGCCCTCGCGCTCGCCGAGGCCAAGGCCGCCCATGTCGCCGCCCGACCCGAGGTCTTCGGTGCCCTGGTCATCGGCTGCGACTCGGTCCTCGAGCTCGACGGGCAGGCCCTCGGCAAGCCCGCCGACGCCGAGGAGGCCACCGCCCGCTGGAAGGCCATGCGGGGCAGGGTCGGCATCCTCCAGACGGGCCACTGCGTCTACGACACGGCCGCCAAGCGCTACGAGTCGGCGACGGCCTCGACCCTGGTCCGCTTCGGCGAGCCGACCGACGCCGAGGTCGCCGCGTACGTGGCGAGCGGCGAACCGCTGCACGTGGCGGGCGCGTTCACCCTCGACGGCCGCTCGGCGCCGTTCATCGACGGCATCGACGGCGACCCGGGCAACGTGATCGGCCTGTCGCTGCCCCTGCTGCGCCGGCTGCTCGGCAAGCTGGGGATCGCCATCACCGACCTCTGGCACTGAGCAGCCCGGAAGTCCTACGCGGGCGCCGGTGCCCCTTCGGGGGCGTCGGCGCCCTTGCCGTACGCCACCAGCGTCAACACGATCAGGCCGAGCACCACGGTCATGAACGCGAAGGCCCCCCAGCCGATCAGACCGACCGTCACCGCGCCGAGCAGCCCGTGCACCACGGCGCAGCCGATGAGCAGCGCCCGCCCGGCGCGCCCCGGGCGCCTGTCGCGGAGGCCCGCGATCAGCGCGACGGTGGCGCAGAGCGCGAGCAGCACGCCGGAGACGATGCCGAGCACCCACGTGCCGGTCACCATGTGGTCAGGGTCGAGTCCGTCCAGGGACATCGACTGGGCCTCGACGAAACGGGCCATGACGGCGTTGAGCGCGACGATGCCCGGCGCCTCCAGGAACAGCACCCCCGCCGTCACGAGCGCTATCGGTCTGCGGGCCACCTCGGCCACCCCCTGATGACGACTGTTACCGACAGTACGTACGACAGCGCGAAGGCTACTGCCGGGTAAACCCGCGGACAAGGGTCGGCAACGGACGATCCTCGGGCAAAGAATCATTGCGCCATTCGTAGGGACTCCACAAAGAAACCTGATCGGCGACTGGTCGCCCGAACAGAGACCTGTGCCACACCTCGGAGCTACTGTGCCGTAGAGGAGTCCTGCGTACCGTGGTACGACAAGGGATTTCATGACCCCGAACGCCTCGTATCACGCTCCGTGTGGGCAAGCTCACCACTGGGGACGGGTCGAAAGGCCGTGTCGGCAGTCCCTAAACTCAGCTTGTTTTCAAGGAGGGAGCCATCGTGCGCAAGGTGCTCATCGCCAACCGTGGCGAAATCGCTGTCCGCGTCGCCCGGGCGTGCCGGGATGCCGGGATCGCGAGCGTAGCCGTCTACGCCGAGCCGGACCGGGACGCCCTGCACGTCCGCGCGGCCGACGAGGCGTTCGCCCTGGGCGGTGACACCCCGGCCGCCAGCTACCTGGACATGGCCAAGGTGCTCCAGGCCGCGAAGGACTCCGGAGCGGACGCGATCCACCCCGGATACGGCTTCCTCTCCGAGAACGCCGAATTCGCCCAGGCCGTCCTGGATGCCGGCCTGACCTGGATCGGCCCGCCGCCGCAGGCGATCCGGGACCTCGGCGACAAGGTCGCCGCCCGTCACATCGCCCAGCGCGCCGGCGCCCCTCTGGTCGCCGGTACGCCGGACCCGGTCTCCGGCGCCGACGAGGTCGTCGCGTTCGCCGAGGCGCACGGCCTGCCGATCGCGATCAAGGCCGCGTTCGGCGGTGGTGGTCGTGGTCTGAAGGTCGCCCGCACCCTCGAAGAGGTGCCGGAGCTGTACGACTCCGCCGTCCGCGAGGCGGTCGCCGCCTTCGGGCGCGGCGAGTGCTTCGTCGAGCGCTACCTCGACAAGCCCCGTCACGTCGAGACGCAGTGCCTGGCCGACACCCACGGCAACGTGGTCGTCGTCTCCACGCGTGACTGCTCGCTCCAGCGCCGCCACCAGAAGCTGGTGGAGGAGGCCCCCGCGCCGTTCCTGTCCGAGGCGCAGAACGAGCAGCTGTACGCGGCCTCGAAGGCGATCCTGAAGGAGGCCGGCTATGTCGGCGCCGGAACGGTCGAGTTCCTCGTCGGCATGGACGGCACGATCTCCTTCCTGGAGGTCAACACCCGCCTCCAGGTCGAGCACCCGGTCACCGAAGAGGTCACCGGCATCGACCTCGTACGGGAGATGTTCCGGATCGCCGACGGCGAGGAACTGGGTTACGGCGACCCGGCGGTGCGCGGTCACTCCTTCGAGTTCCGTATCAACGGCGAGGACCCGGGCCGCAACTTCCTTCCCGCGCCCGGCACCGTGACCACCTTCGCGCCGCCGTCCGGCCCGGGTGTCCGCCTGGACGCCGGTGTCGAGTCCGGCTCCGTGATCGGCCCGGCCTGGGACTCCCTGCTCGCGAAGCTGGTCGTCACCGGCGCCACCCGCCAGCAGGCCCTGCAGCGCGCCGCCCGCGCGCTCGCGGAGTTCAAGGTCGAGGGCATGGCCACCGCCATCCCGTTCCACCAGGCCGTCGTGGTCGACCCGGCGTTCACCGCCGACCCGTTCCAGGTCCACACCCGCTGGATCGAGACCGAGTTCGACAACCAGATCAAGCCGTTCGCCCCGGCGGGCTCGGAGGCGGACGAGGACGAGACCGGCCGCGAGACGATCGTCGTCGAGGTCGGTGGCAAGCGCCTGGAGGTCTCCCTCCCGTCCTCGCTCGGCATGTCCCTGGCCCGTACGGGTCTGGCCGCCGGCGCCAAGCCGAAGCGGCGCGCCGCGAAGAAGTCCGGGCCGACCGCTTCCGGCGACACCCTGGCCTCCCCGATGCAGGGCACGATCGTCAAGATCGCCGTGGAGGAGGGCCAGGAGGTCAAGGAGGGCGACCTGATCGTCGTCCTGGAGGCCATGAAGATGGAGCAGCCGCTGAACGCGCACCGTTCCGGCACCATCAAGGGTCTGGCCGCCGAGGTCGGCGCCTCGGTCACCTCCGGCGCCGCCATCTGCGAGATCAAGGACTGATCTCGCGCACGTACCGTACGAAGGGCCCGCAGGCGCACCGCCGGTGGGCCCTTCGCCCGTATCCGGAGGGGAGGCGCCATGCGCGCCGACGCGCGCCGCAACCATGAGCGGCTGCTGACCGAGGCCCGTGCCGTCTTCGCCGTACACGGCACCGACGCCTCGCTCGAGGACGTCGCCCGTCGCGCGGGGGTCGGCATCGGCACGCTGTACCGGCACTTCCCCACCCGCGAGGCGCTGATCAACGCGGTCTTCCAGGAGGCCCTGGCGGCGCTGCTCCAGCGGGGCCGGGAGCTGGCGGAGGCCGGGGAGCCGTGCCCGGCGCTCGTGGAGTGGCTGCGCTCCCTGATCACTCATGCGAGTGAGTACCGGGGGCTGTCACGGGCGCTGATGCCCGCCATGTCGGGCTCGCTGAACGCGAGTTCGGTCCTCGCGCAGTGCGGTGTCACGCTGCGCGCGACGGGCGAGACCTTGCTGTCCCGGGCCCAGGAGGCGGGGACGGTACGCGACGACGTGTCGATCGGCGACCTGATGCGGCTCACGAACGCGATCGCGCTGGCGGCAGAACAGTCCCCGGAGGACCCGGAGTTGGCCGACCGTCTCCTCGAACTGACCCTGCGGGGCCTGAAGCGCTGAGCCGGCCTGGTCCTGTCGGGCCTCAAACGCTGGTCGGACTGATCCTGGCGGGCCTCAAGCGCAGGTCAGGCTGATCCTGGCGACCCTCAAGCGCTGGTCGGACTGATCCTGGCGACCCTCAAGCGCTGGTCGGACTGATCCTGCGGGGGCCTCAAGCGGCGAGCCGACGGGGATCTCGCGCCTTTGCGGCCGGGCCCCCTGGGGGAGGGGCCCCTGGAACGCCTTTCAGCGCCTCCGCATGTCCGCCACCCGCGCCGCGCGCTCGGGGGCGAGCACCTCACCGGTCAGCGCCCCGCCCGCGCTGCGGAGTTGACCGCCCGGATGGCGGCCCCGCTGCCCCGGGAGGGGGACGTCGCGGCGGGGGCGTCCGGGCGGGGGGACCTGGTCACCGCCCGCGCCGGTGCCGGCCACGGCGATCTGCACGCCCTGGTCGGCCAGCGCCTGGAGCTCCGTCGCGGCCCGGTCGTCGTGCGCCGGCGGCTCGTCGGTGACCAGCCGGGTGATCACGTCCGTCGGCACCGTCTGGAACATGGTGTCGGTGCCGAGCTTGGTGTGGTCGGCCAGGACCACGACCTCCGCCGCCGCCTGCACCAGCGCCCGGTCCACGCTCGCGGAGAGCATGTTGGACGTCGAGAGCCCGCGCTCGGCGGTCAGCCCGCTGCCGGAGAGGAAGGCCCGGGAGACCCGCAGCCCCTGGAGGGACTGCTCGGCCCCGCTGCCCACCAGCGCGTAGTTGGAGCCGCGCAGGGTGCCGCCGGTCATGACGACCTCGACCCGGTTGGCGTGGGCCAGCGCCTGGGCCACGAGCAGGGAGTTGGTGACCACGGTCAGACCGGGCACGCGGGCGAGCCGGCGGGCCAGCTCCTGCGTGGTCGTCCCGGCGCCGACGACGATGGCCTCGCCCTCCTCGACGAGGCTCGCGGCGACGTCGGCGATGGCCGTCTTCTCCGCTGTCGCGAGATGGGATTTCTGCGGGAAGCCGGATTCTCGCGTGAAGCCGCCCGGCAGTACCGCACCGCCGTGCCGGCGGTCGAGGAGTCCTTCTGCCTCAAGGGCCCGCACGTCTCGCCGTACGGTCACTTCTGAGGTCTGGACGACGCGGGCGAGCTCCCGGAGCGACACGGCTCCGTTGGCGCGCACCATTTCGAGGATCAACTGACGACGTTCTGCAGCGAACACGAAACTGACAGTAACCTGCGCGGCCGGAACTTTTCAGCACTATGCGCCGAATTGCAGAAGATACGCACAGACGGGGCCTCCAAGTGGTATGGGAGGCCCCGTCGTTGATCGTCCTATGCCCCGCCTTGCCGGGGGTTGTCCAGATCGCCCCAGGCGGGAGGGGGCACCGGCGGGTGATCAGGCCTCGCCCGTCGCCTTTCGGGTGTGCAACTGCCGTGCCACTTCCGCGATCGAGCCAGACAGCGAGGGGTACACCGTGAAAGCGTTTGCGATCTGTTCCACCGTCAGGTTGTTGTCGACCGCGATCGAGATCGGGTGGATCAGCTCGCTCGCCTTGGGGGCGACGACACAGCCGCCGACCACGATCCCGGTGCCCGGACGGCAGAAGATCTTGACGAAGCCGTCCCGGATGCCCTGCATCTTGGCGCGCGGGTTGCGCAGCAGCGGCAGCTTGACGACCCGGGCGTCGATCTTGCCCGCGTCCACGTCCGCCTGCGTGTAACCGACGGTCGCGATCTCCGGGTCGGTGAAGACGTTCGAGGAGACCGTCTTCAGGTTCAGCGGGGCCACCGCGTCGCCGAGGAAGTGGTACATCGCGATCCGGCCCTGCATGGCCGCCACCGAGGCGAGCGCGAAGACGCCGGTGACGTCACCGGCCGCGTAGACGCCGGGGGCGGAGGTGCGGGAGACCTTGTCGGTCCAGATGTGCCCGGAGTCCTTCAGCCGGACCCCGGCCTCCTCCAGACCCATTCCGGCCGAGTTCGGGATGGCGCCGACGGCCATCAGGCAGTGGGTACCGGAGATGACCCGGCCGTCGGAGAGGGTGACCTCGACCCGGTCGCCGACCCGCTTGGCGGACTCGGCGCGCGAGCGGGCCATGACGTTCATGCCCCGGCGGCGGAACACGTCTTCCAGGACGGCCGCGGCGTCCGGGTCCTCGCCCGGGAGCACGCGGTCACGGGAGGAAACGAGGGTGACCCGGGAGCCGAGGGCCTGGTAGGCGCCGGCGAACTCGGCGCCGGTGACACCGGAGCCGACCACGATGAGCTCCTCGGGGAGCTCCTTGAGGTCGTAGACCTGGGTCCAGTTCAGGATCCGCTCGCCGTCCGGCTGGGCGTCGGGCAGCTCGCGCGGGTGGCCGCCGGTCGCGATCAGCACCGCGTCGGCGGTCAGCGCCTCCTCGGAGCCGTCCGCGGCCGTCACGATCACCTGGCGGGAGCCGTCCACGGCCTGCCGGCCGGAGAGCCGCCCGCGCCCGCGCAGCACCCGGGCGCCGGCCCGGGTGACGGAGGCGGTGATGTCGTGGGACTGCGCCAGCGCGAGGCGCTTCACACGGCGGTTCACCTTGCCGAGGTCGACGCCCACGACGCGGGCGGCCTGCTCCACGTGCGGGGTGTCGTCGGCGACGATGATGCCCAGCTCCTCGTACGAGGAGTCGAAGGTCGTCATCACCTCGGCCGTCGCGATGAGGGTCTTCGAGGGGACGCAGTCGGTCAGGACGGAAGCGCCGCCGAGACCGTCGCAGTCGACGACGGTCACCTCCGCGCCGAGTTGGGCGCCCACCAGGGCAGCCTCGTATCCGCCGGGTCCGCCGCCGATGATCACGATCCGGGTCACTGGGATCTACGCCTCGCGCTCTCGTTCTGCCGGGGGGTCCCCCGCTGGGCTGCAGTGCGTACGCCATTGTCCCGCACGCTTCAAGTGCGTACCCCATTGTCCCGCACGTGCCCGCCCAGCTCGCGCCGGGGCCCGCGAACGGCCTCCCACCGGCCCCACCACGGACTTCCGCGGTCACCTCTCCCCTCCCGTACCCTCGGTCCCATGTCGCTCTACGCCGCGTACGCCGGCAACCTCGACGCGCGGCTCATGACCCGCCGCGCCCCGCACTCCCCGCTGCGCGGCACCGGCTGGCTCAACGGCTGGCGGCTGACCTTCGGCGGAGAGCAGATGGGCTGGGAGGGAGCGCTGTCCACCATCGTCGAGGCGCCGCGTTCCCAGGTCTTCGTCGCGCTGTACGACATCGCGCCGATGGACGAGGACTCGATGGACCGCTGGGAGGGCGTCAACCTCGACATCTACCGGCGGATGCGCGTGCGGGTGCACACCCTGGACGGCGACGAGCCCGCCTGGGTGTACGTGCTGAACGCCTACGAGGGCGGGCTGCCGTCCGCCCGCTACCTGGGCGAGGTCGCGGACGCGGCGGAGTCGGCGGGAGCGCCGCACGACTACGTGATGGAGCTGCGCAAGCGCCCGTGCTGAGGGGCTTCGTCGGTACCGCAGGGGGTCGGCCGTTAGGCCATTCGTCGGAAACGACAAGACAACGATCGCATGTCCGTCAGCATCGTCATCTACGCGCGTAGGAATTCTCGGGCTACGCTTCTGCGCGTACGAAATCCGTCCGGGGCTCCCCTCGGACCCCCCTCCCCGAGGCGAGAGAGTCAGTGAACGCAACTGCCACCCCGTACGAGGCCGCCGAGGCCGCAGCCACGCGACTTCGCGAGCTGACCGGAATCGAGAACCACGACGTGGCGCTCGTCATGGGCTCCGGCTGGGCGCCGGCCGTCGACGCGCTCGGCGCTCCGGAGGCCGAGTTCCCCGTGACCGAGCTGCCCGGCTTCCCGCCGCCGGCGGTCGAGGGCCACGGCGGCAAGGTCCGCTCGTACAAGATCGGCGCCAAGCACGTCCTGGTCTTCCTGGGCCGCACCCACTTCTACGAGGGCCGGGGCGTCGCCTCCGTCGCCCACGGGGTGCGCACCGCCGTCGCCGCCGGCTGCAAGACCGTCGTCCTGACCAACGGCTGCGGTGGTCTGCGCGAGGGCATGCGCCCCGGCCAGCCGGTCCTGATCAGCGACCACATCAACCTGACGGCCGCCTCCCCGATCGTCGGCGCGAACTTCGTGGACCTCACCGACCTGTACTCGCCGCGGCTGCGCGCGCTGTGCAAGGAGGTCGACGAGACCCTCGAAGAGGGCGTGTACGTGCAGTTCCCCGGGCCGCACTACGAGACCCCGGCCGAGATCAACATGGTCCGCGTCATGGGCGGCGACCTCGTCGGCATGTCCACCGTCCTGGAGGCCATCGCGGCCCGTGAGGCGGGCGCGGAGGTCCTGGGCATCTCCCTGGTCACCAACCTGGCGGCGGGGCTCTCGGGCGAGCCGCTGAACCACGAGGAGGTCCTCCAGGCGGGGCGGGACTCCGCCGCCCGGATGGGCGAGCTGCTGACGCGGGTCCTCGACCGCATCTGACGGCGCGGGGCGGGGCCGCTGCGCGGGGCTTGTTCCCCACCCCGCCCCTTCCCGAACCTGGGGGCAAGCCCCAGGCTCCCGTACGGCCTTCGGCCGTGTCCTCAGACGCCGGACGGGCTGGAGAATCCAGCCCCACTGGGGGTCCCCCACGCCGCCAGGCGTAGGGGGAGTTCGAGGCGCGGGGTCTGGGGCGGAGCCCCAGTTCGGGAAGGGGCGGGGCGGGGAAAGGCTCCGCGCAGCGGCCCGCCCACCCCGACGCCGCCGCCCACCGCCCGCACTCCCGAAAGGCACACCGTGACGCAGGACGACCTCCTCGCCCGAGCCCAGGCATGGCTCGCGGAGGACCCCGACCCGGAGACCCGTGAGGAGCTGGCCGCGCTCCTCGACCGCGGCGCGACCGACGAGCTCGCCGCCCGATTCAGCGGCACCCTCCAGTTCGGCACCGCCGGCCTCCGCGGCGAGATCGGGGCGGGCCCGATGCGGATGAACCGCTCGGTCGTCATCCGCGCGGCCGCCGGCCTCGCCGCGTACCTCAAGGCGAAGGGTCAGGAGGGAGGCCTCGTCGTGATCGGCTACGACGCCCGGTACAAGTCCGCCGACTTCGCCCGCGACACCGCCGCCGTGATGACCGGTGCCGGACTCCGCGCGGCCCTGCTGCCCCGCCCGCTGCCGACGCCCGTCCTCGCGTACGCCATAAGGCATCTGGGCGCCGTCGCCGGTGTCGAGGTGACCGCGAGCCACAACCCGCCGCGCGACAACGGCTACAAGGTCTACCTCGGTGACGGCTCGCAGATCGTGCCGCCCGCCGACGCGGAGATCGCCGCCGAGATCGACGCGGTCCGCTCCCTCGACGACGTCCCGCGCCCCGAGAACGGCTGGGAGACCCTGGGTGACGAGGTCCTGGGGGCCTACCTCGCCCGTACGGACGCCGTCCTGACCCCCGGCTCCCCGCGGGGCGTGCGGACCGTCTACACGGCCATGCACGGCGTCGGCAAGGACGTCCTGACGGCCGCCTTCGCCCGTGCCGGCTTCCCCCCGCCCGCGCTCGTCGCCGAGCAGGCCGAGCCGGACCCGGCGTTCCCGACGGTCGCCTTCCCGAACCCGGAGGAGCCGGGCGCGATGGACCTCGCCTTCGAGGCGGCCCGTGCCGTGGAGCCGGACATCGTGATCGCCAACGACCCGGACGCCGACCGCTGCGCCGTGGCCGTCCCGGACGGCACGGTCGTGGGCGGCTGGCGGATGCTGCGCGGTGACGAGGTGGGCGCGCTGCTCGCCGCGCACCTGGTGCACAAGGGCGCGCGGGGCGTCTTCGCCGAGTCGATCGTGTCGTCCTCGCTGCTCGGCCGGATCGCCGAGGCGGCGGGCGTCGGCTACGAGGAGACGCTGACCGGCTTCAAGTGGATCGCCCGCGTGGACGGCCTGCGGTACGGCTACGAGGAGGCGCTCGGCTACTGCGTCGACCCCGAGGGCGTCCGTGACAAGGACGGCATCACGGCGGCGCTGCTCGTCGCCGAGCTGGCCTCGGAGCTCAAGGAGCAGGACCGTACGCTGACCGACCTGCTCGACGACCTCGCCGTGGCCCACGGGCTGCACGCCACGGACCAGCTGTCGGTGCGCGTCGAGGACCTGAGCGTCATCGCGAACGCGATGAGCGCGCTGCGCGAGCGGCCGCCGGTGCAGCTCGCGGGGCTGACGGTGACGACGGCCGAGGACCTGACGAAGGGCACGGAGTCGCTGCCCCCGACGGACGGCCTGCGCTACTACCTGGAGGGCGCGCACAAGGCCCGGGTGATCGTCCGCCCGTCCGGCACGGAGCCCAAGCTCAAGTGCTACCTGGAGGTCGTCGTCCCGGTCGCCGACGCGAGCGAGCTGGCGACGGCCCGCGCGAAGGGCGCCGAGATCCTCGCCGCGATCAAGCGCGACCTGTCGGAGGCGGCCGGCCTGTAGGCCCGTGTCCTGCGGACCATGCCGCCCCGCGCCGCCCGAGGCCCGTACGGAATCGATTCCGTACGGGCCTCGCGGCCTCTCCCGTACGGGTGAATTCGCTGCGCCGGCCGGCGCAGCGCGCGTCCCGCGATCAGGTGGTTCCGGCCAGGGTGACCCGGTGTCCCGCCGAGCTTCCCTGGAGCTGCCGCAGTGCCTCCGGTCCTGACCGCCCGACCGACCGTTCCCGCCTCCCGCCGGCCGCCGTCCCCGCGCGGCGTCCGGCTCCCGAAGCGGGTACGCGGCACCCTGCGCCACGCGGCTCCCGCGCTTCTCGGGTACGTGGCCGTACGGCTCCTGGGGCTGCTGGTGCTCGGCCGCTGGGCGCATCTGCAGGGCCACGGGATCTGGCCGACGCTGGCGACGAGCTGGGACTCGCGCTGGTACCTCGCGATCGCCGACCACGGGTACGAGCCCGGGCCGCCCGGCGAACCGCCCGGCAGCGATCGGCCGATGGCGTTCTTCCCGCTCTTCCCCGCCCTGGTCAAGGCGGTCGCGACGGTCGCGCCCGGCTCGCGCGCCTCCGTCGGCCTGGTCCTGGCCGTGCTCTGTTCGCTGGCCGCCGCCTGGGGGGTCTTCGCGGTCGGCGACCGGCTGTACGGGCGCCGGGTGGGCACCGTCCTCGCGGTGCTGTGGGGCGCGCTTCCGGTGGCCGTCGTCCAGTGGATGGGGTACACGGAGTCGCTGTTCACGGCGCTGGCCGCGTGGGCGCTGTACGCGGCCCTGGACGGGCGCTGGGCCTGGGCGGCCGGGCTCGCGGTGGCGGCGGGGCTGACCCGGCCGACCGGGATCGCGGTCGCCGCGGCCGTGACGGTGGCCGGGCTGCTCGCCGCGCGCGGGGGCAGCCGCCCGGCGCTCGTCGCCGCGCTGGCCGCTCCCCTGGGCTGGCTGGGGTACGTCGGCTGGGTGGGGCTGCGCGTGGGCCGCTGGGACGGCTACTTCACGGTGCAGGAGTCCTGGGGCAACGCGTGGGACGGCGGTTCGGTGACGCTGCGCCAGCTGCGCAGGCAGCTCGTCTACACCCAGGACCCGCAGCTCTTCCTGGTCATGGTCGCGCTCGTCCTGATCGCGGCCACCGCGCTGTTCGCGCTCTGTGTCGTCGACCGTCAGCCGCTGCCGCTGCTCGTCTTCGCGGGCGTGCTCCTGCTCGTGGTCCTGGGCAGCGGGGGCGTGTTCTTCTCCCGCGCCCGGTTCCTGCTGCCCGGCTTCCCGCTGCTGCTCCCGCTCGCCCTCGCGGTCGGCCGGGCGCGCCGCCACGTCGCCGCGCTGGTGCTCGGCGGGGCGGCGCTGTCCTCGGCGTGGCTGGGCGCGTACATGCTGCTGGTGTGGCCGGGCGCGCCGTGAGCTCCGTACCTCCGGTACCGACGTGCTCCCGGTACCTCGGTGCCCCCCAGTGCCCCGGGGCCCCCGTGCCCCCGGTACCTCCGTGCCTCGGGCCCCGAGCCCCCGGAATCTCCGTGCCCCGTGCCCCCGGAATCTCCGTGCCCCGTGCCCCCGGTACCTCCGTGCCTCGGGGCCCCCGTGCCCCCGGTACCTCCGTGCCCCCGTACCTCCGTGCCCCCGGGCCCCGTGCCGCCGCGCCCTCCGTACGGCTCAGCCGAAGCGGCCGTTGACGCTCCGGGGGAGGTCGGGTCGAGCGGGCTCAGCCGATGGCGAGCAGAATCACCAGCAGGACGAGCCCCGCCGCCGCCGGCGCGACGATCTCGTACGCCCAGCGCACCTGCGGCTCCCCCTGGGCCTCCGGACGGTTGGCGCAGCGCTCGGCCAGTTCGCGCAGGTCGGCGACCGTCTGATCGGCCGGGGCGAGCCGGTCCCGGTCGTCCACGCGCGCCTGGACGGACGTACGGCCGTGCGGATCGTCCTGGGAGGCGCGCGCCTGCCGCCGCGCCACGCGCTTGCGCTGCCGCAGCGAGACGGGCACGGCCCAGAGCTGGTACTTGTCCCCGGTCCGGGTGAGGGCTTCGCTGGAGTACCCGGCGCGGACGTCGGCGACCGAGGCCCAGGGCAGGGTGATGTAGCGGAAGGGGTTACGGATCCGCAGCCGCTCCTCGTTGGCGTACACCGCCGGGCGGATCGTGAACGCCACCACGAGCGGCACGACGAGCAGCAGGCTCGCGAGGGCCAGCCACGGCGTGCGGCCCGTGCCCCGGATCATCGCGTCGACGCAGAACCAGGCCGTGAGAGCGATCAGCAGGACACCGCCCGCGATCCCGAGGGGCGAACGGAAGACACGGTCGGCGAAGGCCGGCTCGGCGGGCTGCTGGGGGCTCGTCATGGTGCCGATTCTGCCTCAGCCCCGGCCGCCCGGCTCAGGCGGCTCGGGCGACCAGATCGGCGTAGAGAATGATGTTGTCGGGACGGTGGCCGTCGGTCAGCTCTCCCCCGCAGGTGATGAGCCGCAGCTCGGGCCGGGTGGTGTCGCCGTAGACCTTCCGCGTCGGGAACGCCTTCTTGTCGACCTGCTCCAGCTCGCGCACGCGGAAGACGGCGTCGGTGCCGTCGGCGCGGGTGACGGTGATCTCGTCGCCGACGCGGACCTTCGCGACGTTCTTGAGCACGGCGGGTCCACGGGCCGTGTCGAAGTGGCCGATCAGGATGGCGGGGCCGGTCTGGCCCGGCGTGACGCCCTTGTCGTACCAGCCGATGCGGTCGGCGTCGGCCTCGGAGGGGACCTCGACCGTGCCGTCGGCGGCGAGTCCGAGTTCCAGGACGGGGCCCGAGGAGCGGGTGTCGACCCCGGCCGAGGGGAGCTGGACGCGGACCGGCTTGGAGCGCGGCAGCGGCGTGACCGCGGCGAGGCTCGCCGTGGGCGCGGGCGCGGCGGTCTCCACGACCTTCGCGGGCGGCGTGGCAGCCGCTTCACCGGCGGTGCCGGAGGCACCGGCGCAGCCGGTGAGCGCGCCCAGGGCGGCGAGGGCGAGCAGGGCGCGGGCGGTACGGCGGCGAGGGGTACGGCGGTTCACGGGGCGGCTCCGGGCGGGGATGCGACCGGCCGCCGCACGGGGTGTGCGGCGGCCGGCCCGGGGTGGGGTGGTGCTCCTGCTCGGGTCAAGGGGCAGGGTGGGACGTCGGTGGTCAGCCGCGGGCGGCGGCCCGGCGGCGCAGGACGGTGAAGCCGAGGCCGGCGGCGACGACGGAGGCCGCGCCCAGGCCGGAGGCCATCAGCGCCGTGTCGTTGGCGCTCTCCACGGTCCCGGTCTCCGCTCCGGCGGCGACGCCGCCCTGGGGCACGACGGTGGTCTGGCCCGAGGTGCCGGCGGGCGCGGACGTGGCCGGCGCGGGGGTGGTCGCCGCGGGGTCGGGGGTGCCGGCGGCGCAGCCCTTCGGCAGCGCCGGGAAGCGCACGGTGAGGAGTTCATTCGGGTAGGCGGTGCGCATCTGCACGAACGGCACCTTCGCGCCGGGCGCCCCCTCCGACATCCACACACCGCCGGCGAGGCCGGTCGGCTTCTTGTGGGTCAGGGTCGCCACGACCTTGTCGTCGTCGTTGAGGCGGGCGACCGCGCCCGAGGGGCTGTTGACGAGCTCCAGGCCCAGCTCGCCGAAGGCGGAGCCGCTGTGCCGGGTGACCGTGCAGCCCTTGGTGGTGTCGGAGTAGTCGGTGCCGACGATCTGGTTGAGCCAGGAGCCCACCTGACCCTTGTTGTCGAGGGTCACCCACATCTCGCCGAACTGGTCACCCTTCTCGGCGGCGCCGCCGGGGCCACCGGCGGTGATGCTGCCGCGCGGCTTGCCACCGGCCGTGCGCAGCTCCAGCGTGTACCAGCCCTTGCCCTTGCGCCACAGCTCGCCCACCGTCCCGTCGGCGAGCTGCTTGCGGCCGAGGTTGTCACCGACGGGGGTCTCGGGGCCCTGGCCGCCGCCGCCGTGGTCCTGCACGGAGGTGACCGCGCCGGTGGAGTCGAGCGTCACCGCGTATCCGGAGAAGACCTTGGTGTCCTTGGGGGCGTGGCCGGTGCCGGCCGTCAGCGTGCCGAGCTCCTTGCCGTCCTTGAGGACGGTGGCCGTGTAGTACGCCTGCGGCTCGCCCTCGGCGAAGACCTTCGCGGTCAGGCCACCGTCGAGCGCGACGGTGCGGACCGGGGTCCTGTCGGCGGGCTTGCCAGGCGTGTCGGCGGCCGCGACGGGCTTGTCGGCGGTACCTGCCGTCGTGTCGGCGAGGGTCGCGTTCACCTTGCCGTCCGCGGCGAAGGCGGATCCGGCGGTCAGGGCCGGGGTGGCGAGGGCGACGCCCGCGACGAGGGCGGTGGCGACGGCGGTGCGAAGGGCGGTGCGCACAACGACTCCTGTGAGGTCATGACAGGTCGGGTGAGGAAGAGCCGCATGCCGCTGACATCTCGTTCGGTTGGGGCCGGTGAGTTCTGGCTGGCTGCTGAGAAAAAACTTAGTGATCTTGTATGCGGGAGCTGTCCGTTCCATGTCACAGCGGCGTGACAGGGCTCACGAACCCAGTTCCGGAAGCGCGGGGCTGTACAGGTCGCTACGCGCGTAGATATGCTCGACTGGTGACCATGCCCACCACTGCAACCGCAGCTTCCGCTTTCGCCGACGCGACCGCGTCCGACGGCGCGCTGCGCCGCTTCCTCCACGGGCTGCCCGGCGTCGACGCCGTCGGCCTGGAGGCGCGCGCCGCGTCCCTCGGCACCCGCTCGATCAAGACCACGGCCAAGGCCTACGCCATTGACCTGGCCATTTCCATGATCGACCTGACGACGCTCGAAGGCGCGGACACCCCGGGCAAGGTCCGGGCGCTCGCCGCCAAGGCCGTCAATCCCGATCCGACCGACCGTACGACCCCGACGACCGCCGCGGTCTGCGTCTACCCCGACATGGTGGCCACCGCCAAGGCCGCCCTGAAGGGCTCCGACGTCAAGGTCGCCTCCGTCGCCACCGCCTTCCCTGCCGGTCGCGCCGCGCTCGACGTGAAGCTCGCGGACACCCGCGACGCCGTCGCCGCCGGGGCCGACGAGATCGACATGGTGATCGACCGCGGTGCCTTCCTCGCGGGGAAGTACCTCAAGGTCTACGAGGAGATCCGGGCCGTGAAGGAGGCCTCCGGCGCGGCGCGCCTGAAGGTCATCTTCGAGACCGGCGAGCTCTCCACGTACGACAACATCCGCCGCGCCTCCTGGCTCGGCATGATGGCGGGCGCCGACTTCATCAAGACCTCGACCGGCAAGGTCGCGGTCAACGCCACCCCGGCCAACACGCTCCTGATGCTGGAGGCGGTCCGCGACTTCCGCGCGCAGACCGGCGTCCAGATCGGCGTGAAGCCGGCCGGCGGCATCCGTAACACCAAGGACGCCGTCAAGTTCCTGGTCCTGGTCAACGAGACCGTCGGCGAGGACTGGCTGGACAACCACTGGTTCCGCTTCGGTGCCTCCAGCCTGCTCAACGACCTGCTCATGCAGCGTCAGAAGCTGGCGACCGGCCGCTACTCCGGCCCCGATTACGTGACGGTGGACTGATCAACATGGCATCTGCATTCGAGTACGCACCGGCGCCCGAGTCCCGCTCCGTCGTCGACATCGCTCCCTCCTACGGGCTGTTCATCGACGGCGAGTTCGTCGAGGCGGCCGACGGCAAGGTCTTCAAGACCGTCTCCCCCGCCACCGAGGAGGTCCTCTCCGAGGTCGCCCAGGCCGGCGCCGAGGACGTCGACCGCGCGGTGAAGGCGGCACGGCGGGCGTTCGAGAAGTGGTCGGCGCTGCCCGGCTCCGAGCGCGCCAAGTACCTCTTCCGGATCGCCCGGATCATCCAGGAGCGCAGCCGCGAGCTGGCCGTCCTGGAGACGCTGGACAACGGCAAGCCGATCAAGGAGACGCGCGACGCGGACCTCCCGCTGGTCGCCGCGCACTTCTTCTACTACGCGGGCTGGGCCGACAAGCTCGACCACGCGGGCTACGGCGCGAACCCGCGCCCGCTGGGCGTGGCCGGCCAGGTCATCCCCTGGAACTTCCCGCTCCTGATGCTGGCCTGGAAGATCGCCCCGGCGCTCGCGACGGGCAACACGGTCGTCCTGAAGCCCGCCGAGACGACCCCGCTCTCCGCCCTGTTCTTCGCGGACATCTGCCGCCAGGCCGGGCTGCCGAAGGGCGTCGTCAACATCCTTCCCGGTTACGGGGAGGCGGGCGCCGCGCTCGTCGAGCACCCGGACGTGAACAAGGTCGCGTTCACCGGCTCGACCGCGGTCGGCAAGGCCATCGCGCGCTCCGTCGCCGGCACGGACAAGAAGGTCACCCTGGAGCTGGGCGGCAAGGGCGCGAACATCGTCTTCGACGACGCCCCCATCGACCAGGCCGTCGAGGGCATCGTCAACGGCATCTTCTTCAACCAGGGCCAGGTCTGCTGCGCGGGCTCGCGCCTGCTGGTCCAGGAGTCGATCGAGGACGAGCTGCTCGACGCGCTCAAGCGCCGCCTGTCCACGCTCCGCCTCGGCGACCCGCTGGACAAGAACACGGACATCGGCGCCATCAACTCCTCCGAGCAGCTGGCCCGCATCACCTCGCTGGTCGAGCGCGGCGAGGCTGAGGGCGCCGAGCGCTGGACGGCGGCCTGCGAGATCCCGTCCGCCGGTTACTGGTTCGCCCCGACGCTCTTCACCGGCGTCACGCAGGCGCACACCATCGCCCGCGACGAGATCTTCGGCCCGGTCCTGTCCGTGCTGTCCTTCCGTACGCCGGACGAGGCCGTCGCCAAGGCCAACAACAGCCAGTACGGCCTGTCGGCGGGCATCTGGACGGAGAAGGGCAGCCGCATCCTCGCGGTCGCCAACAAGCTCCGCGCCGGTGTCGTCTGGGCCAACACGTTCAACAAGTTCGACCCGACCTCGCCCTTCGGCGGCTACAAGGAGTCGGGCTTCGGCCGCGAGGGTGGCCGTCACGGTCTGGAGGCCTACCTCGATGTCTGAGCAGCAGACGCGCCTGAACGTCTTCAAGACCTACAAGCTGTACGTCGGGGGCAAGTTCCCCCGCTCCGAGAGCGGCCGGGTGTACGAGGTGACGGACTCCAAGGGCAAGTGGCTGGCGAACGTGCCGCTCTCCTCCCGCAAGGACGCCCGTGACGCGGTCGTCGCGGCGCGCAAGGCGTTCGGCGGCTGGTCGGGCGCGACGGCGTACAACCGGGGCCAGATCCTCTACCGCGTCGCGGAGATGCTGGAGGGCCGCCGTGAGCAGTTCGTGCGCGAGGTGGCGGACGCGGAGGGCGTGTCGAAGTCCAAGGCGGCGGCGATCGTCGACGCGGCGGTCGACCGCTGGGTCTGGTACGCGGGCTGGACCGACAAGATCGCCCAGATCGTGGGCGGTGCGAACCCGGTGGCGGGCCCGTACTTCAACCTGTCGACCCCGGAGCCGACGGGCGTGGTCACGGTCGTCGCGCCCCAGGACTCCTCGTTCCTCGGCCTGGTCTCGGTCATCGCCCCGGTCATCGCGACGGGCAACACGGCGGTCGTCATCGCGTCGGAGAAGTCCCCGCTCCCGGCCCTCTCCCTGGGCGAGGTCCTGGCGACCTCGGACCTTCCGGGCGGCGTGGTCAACATCCTCTCCGGCAAGGCCTCGGAGATGGGCCCGCACCTGGCGGCCCACCAGGACGTCAACGCGATCGACCTGACGGGCGCGGACGCGGACCTCGCGCGCGAGCTCGAGATCGCCGCGGCGGACAACCTCAAGCGCGTTCTGCGCCCCCGCCCGGTGGACTTCACGCAGGCCCCGGGCACGGACCGCCTGACGGCCTTCCTGGAGACGAAGACGGTCTGGCACCCCACGGGCTCACTCGGCGCGAGCGGCTCGTCGTACTAGCACCGCACGACAGACGGCCCCCGGGTGAACCCGGGGGCCGTCTCGTCCGTGCCGCTACGTCGTCGGAAGCAGCCCCGTCACCTCGCCGACCAGCGGCAGGTCGTCCAGCCCTCCGCCCTTCGTGACGCGGTCCGTCACCAGGTTCGTCCCCACGGGCTTGAAGTCGGCGACCTGGGTGCCGAGCCCGTTGTTCAGCGGGTCGACGGGGGTGTTCGCCAGCGGGTCGAGCTGAAGGCTCGTCAGCGGGCCCACGGCGTGGCCGGTGGCCCCGAGCACCGCGACGGCGTCGCTGCCGACGAGCGAGTCGACCGGCAGCGGGGCGGCGGCGGCCGGGGCCGCCTGGGCGGCGGCGCCCAGACCGAGCACGGCCGCGCCGGCCGCCGTCGCGGTCAGCCCGGCCTTCAGCAGGGCGCCGCGACGGGAGGCCCTGGATTCCTTGTGACGCGCCATGAGAGTCCTTCGACGTCGAGTAATCAGTGGGGCACCGAGCGTAGTTGAGGTGTGATGCTGGATACCAACCCCCTCCCTCGGGGGTCCCCTGCCCGGGGGAATGGTTCACACTGGTGTCCCGTGAGTTCCCAACCGATCCCGACCCGTGTCGTCCTGCTCGCGGGCCCCTCAGGCTCCGGCAAGTCGTCCCTCGCCGCCGTCACCGGCCTCCCGGTCCTGCGCCTCGACGACTTCTACAAGGAGGCGGACGACCCGACGCTCCCGCTGGTCGCGGGCAGCGCCGACATCGACTGGGACGCCCCGGGCTCCTGGGACGCGGACGCGGCCGTCGCCGCGATCATGGAGCTCTGCCGCACGGGACGCACGGACGTGCCCGTCTACGACCTCGCCACCAGCGCCCGCGTGGACCGCGAGGCCCTGGACATCGGCCGGACCCCGCTCTTCGTGGCGGAGGGGATCTTCGCGGCGGAGATCGTGGAGCGCTGTCAGGACCTCGGCGTCCTCGCCGACGCGCTGTGCCTGCGCGGCCGCCCCTCGACGACGTTCCGCCGCCGTCTCCTGCGTGACCTCAAGGAGGGCCGCAAGTCGGTCCCGTTCCTGCTCCGCCGCGGCTGGCGCCTGATGCGCACGGAGCGCTCCATCGTCGCCCGCCAGGCAGCGCTGGGCGCCCACCCCTGCGCCAAGCAGGAGGCCCTGGGCCGCCTGGCGGCGGCAGCGGCGGGCCGCCACCGCACCCCGGTGGCGCGCTGACGGCACGCGACGCCGACCGCACAGAGCGACGCGGGCGGTACAAGCTCCCCCGGCTTGTACCGCCCGCGCCTTTCCCCCGTACCCCCGTACGTCCCCCCGTGTTCCCCCCGTACCTTCAGGCCACCAGCTCGCCGAAGGACTCCTCCTCGTCACGGCCGAAGCTCAGCACCTCGTCCTCGCGCAGCCTCCGCAGCGAGCGCCAGATGCTCGACTTCACCGTGCCGACACTGATGTCCAGGATCTCCGCGATCTCCGGATCCGTACGGCCCTCGTAGTAGCGCAGCACCAGCATCGTGCGCTGGAGCTCGGGCAGCCGGGCCAGGGCCTGCCACAGGACCGCGCGCAGCTCCGTGCCGCGCATCGCGTCCGTGTCGCCCGCCGTCTCCGGCAGCTCCTCCGTCGGGTACTCGTTGAGCTTCCGCCGGCGCCACGCGCTGATGTGCAGGTTCGTCATGGTGCGGCGCAGATAGCCGCCCACCGCCGCCTTGTCGCTGATCCGGTCCCAGGCCCGGTACGTCGAGAACAGCGCGCTCTGCAGCAGGTCCTCGGCCTCGAACCGGTCCCCGGTCAGGTGGTAGGCGGTGGCGTACAGGGAGGCGCGACGCTCGGCGACGTAGGCGGTGAATTCCGCCTCGGACGCCGAGTGCCGCTCCCCCTTGACCTCCCCGTACGCCGCTCCCCCGTCAGCCACGGCGACCATGTAGGGCGCCTTGTGCTGACGCCCGGCGCTGCGAGCGCACCCCCGTCCGCTGTTCACCGCGCCGGACTTCTCCGGGCTCCGCACGACGACATCGTGGAGACGCGTGACAACTGCGCTCGTGGTGGTGCTGTGCAGTGCGTTCATCTCGCGCCCCCCGTCGGTTGGAGTCTGTTCGGTCCGTGTGCCAAGAAGCTTGCCCGGGCCACTTCATCGCGGTGTCCGCCGACTGTCACAGCCGTGTCACAGGGGCTGCCGCGGGGGTGGGTCCCGCCACACAGTCGAACTCGGTGGCCGCATGGGACAGAATGGCGTCCGTGCCTTTCCTGTTGCTGATCGAGGACGACGACGCCATCCGCACGGCCCTCGAACTCTCCCTGTCACGCCAGGGCCACCGAGTGGCCACCGCGGCGACGGGAGAGGACGGTCTGAAACTGCTCAAGGAGCAGCGTCCTGACCTGGTCGTCCTGGACGTCATGCTGCCCGGCATCGACGGCTTCGAGGTGTGCCGGCGCATCCGGCGCACCGACCAGCTGCCGATCATCCTGCTGACCGCGCGCAGCGACGACATCGACGTCGTCGTCGGACTGGAGTCCGGCGCCGACGACTACGTGGTCAAGCCGGTCCAGGGGCGTGTCCTGGACGCCCGGATCCGGGCCGTACTGCGGCGCGGCGAACGGGAGTCGACGGACTCGGCGAGCTTCGGTTCGCTGGTCATCGACCGTTCGGCGATGACGGTGACGAAGAACGGGGAGGACCTGCAGCTCACGCCGACCGAGCTGCGGCTGCTCCTGGAGCTGAGCCGGCGGCCCGGACAGGCCCTCTCGCGCCAGCAGTTGCTGCGCCTGGTGTGGGAGCACGACTACCTGGGCGACTCGCGGCTCGTGGACGCCTGCGTCCAGCGGCTGCGCGCCAAGGTCGAGGACGTACCGTCCTCGCCGACGCTGATCCGTACCGTCCGGGGTGTGGGCTACCGGCTGGACGTTCCTGCGTGAGAAGAGGGATGTTCGCCGGGCTGCGCTTCACGAGCCTGCGGCTGCGCCTTGTCGTCGTCTTCGCGCTCGTCGCGCTCACGGCCGCGGTGTCCGCGTCCGGGATCGCGTACTGGCTGAACCGTGAGGCGGTGCTGACGCGGACGCAGGACGGCGCGCTGAACGACTTCCGGCAGGAGATGCAGAACCGGGCGGCGACGCTGCCGCTGCGGCCCACCGAGGACGATCTGCGCCGCACCGCCGAGCAGATGGCCAGCGGCAGCGCGGGGTACAGCGTGCTGCTGCTCGGGGAGCGGGAGGCGGGCAAGCCGATCATCGGCGCCTCGAACCCGGACACGTTCACGCTGGCCGACGTGCCGGAGTCGCTGCGGGTGGCGGTGGACACCGCGCGCCCCGCGACGGACGGCGACTCCAGCCCGTACCACCTGTTCTGGCAGCGGACGCAGCGCGGGAAGACGCCGTATCTGGTCGGCGGGACGCGGATCACCGGCGGCGGGCCCACCGGCTACATGTTCAAGTCCCTGGAGGCCGAGCGGGCCGATCTGAACTCGCTCGCCTGGTCGTTGGGGATCGCGACGGCGCTCGCGCTGGTCGGCTCCGCGCTGCTCGCGCAGGCCGCGGCCACGACCGTGCTGCGGCCGGTGCACCGGCTCGGCGAGGCGGCCCGGCGGCTCGGCGAGGGCAAGCTCGACACCCGGCTGCGGGTCTCGGGCACGGACGAACTGGCCGACCTGTCACGGACGTTCAACAGCGCGGCCGAGTCCTTGCAGAAGAAGGTCGACGACATGAGCGCGCGGGAGGAGTCCAGCCGGCGTTTCGTCGCGGACATGTCCCACGAGCTGCGGACGCCGCTGACGGCGCTGACGGCCGTGACGGAGGTCCTGGAGGACGAGCAGGACGACCTCGACCCGATGATCGCGCCCGCCGTGGCGCTCGTGGTGAGCGAGACGCGCCGGCTCAACGACCTGGTGGAGAACCTGATGGAGGTGACCCGCTTCGACGCGGGCACCGCCCGGCTGGTCCTCGACGACGTCGACGTCGCCGACCAGGTCACCGCGTGCATCGACGCCCGGGCCTGGCTGGACGCCGTGGACCTGGACGCCGAGCGCGGGATCATGGCGCGGCTCGACCCGCGCCGGCTCGACGTGATCCTGGCGAACCTCATCGGCAACGCGCTCAAGCACGGCGGTTCGCCGGTGCGGGTGTCGGTGCGTACCGAGGACGGCGAACTGGTCATCGCGGTACGGGACCACGGCCCGGGCATCCCGGAGGAGGTCCTGCCGCACGTCTTCGACCGCTTCTACAAGGCCAGCGCGTCCCGGCCCCGGTCGGAGGGCAGCGGTCTGGGGCTTTCGATCGCCATGGAGAACGCGCTGATCCACGGCGGTTCGATCACCGCCGCGAACTCGCCGGACGGCGACGGCGCGGTGTTCGTCCTGCGCCTGCCCCAGGGCGAGGAGCAGGACGAGCGGGAGGAGCAGGACGGGGTGGAGGAGAGTTGAGCCGCCGCAGAGCGGTCCGTACGGGAATGGTGACGGCGGCCGTGGTCATGGCCGCGCTCGCCTCCGGGTGCGGGATCAGGACGACGTCGGTGCCCGTGGACGCAGGCCCTGGCCCCTCGCGGGTGCCGTGCAGCGTCACGGGCGACGAGATCACCACCCAGTCGACGGGCGTCCCGGTCCGGGTCTACCTGGTGTGCGGCTCGCAGCTGGAGGTGGTGGACCGGCGGTCGCCGCTGCCGGAGGAGAAGGCGAACGGGAACCCGGTGGCCACCGCGTCGGCGCTGCTCTCGCAGCTGCTGGACGAGCCCTCGGAGAGCGAGCGGCAGGCCGGGTTCTCCACGGCCGTCAAGGGGCCGCTGGTCGTCAGCGGCGGGCACCTGGGTGATCCGGCGGACACGCTGCGGCTGAGCCGGCAGCCGGAGGACCTGACGCCGACGGCGCTGTCGCAGATCGTCTGCACCTTCGCGCACAGCTCGGCGGGCGCGGGCGAGGCGAGCGTGGTCCTCGGCGGCCCGGGCCGCTACGCCCCGCGCCGGTACGCCTGCACGACCGAGCTGCGCGAACGCCCGGAGTCGGCGCCCCCGACGCTGACCCTGCCGAGCCCGTCGGCGTCCTGAGGCGGGCCCCGAGGGGGCCGCGCGGGATCGAACCGGTTGTTCCGGTGCGCGGCGGAACCGATTCCGGCACGGGGCGCGTCTTGGGGGGCGTGCAGCGTCAAGGTTCGGGCGGCAGCGCCGCCGTGGTCGTACGCGTGGTGGGGTTCGCTCTGCTCCTCGCGCATCTGCTGCTCGTCGCCTGGGTGACGCTCCGCCCACGCGACGTGGCCTGGGTGACCGCGCCGAACCTGACCCCACTCGCCGGGATCCGCGGGGATCTCGCGCTCGGCCCCGCCGAGGCGGCCCGGCGGATCGGCGAGGGTCTGCTGCTCCTGGCCCCGCTCGGGGTGCTGCTCCCGATGGCCGAGGGGCGGCTCCATGTGTCGCCCTGGGCCTCCCTGGCCCGTACGGTCGCCGCCGGGGCGCTGGTGTCGCTCGCCGTCGAGCTGCTGCAGACCGCCGTACCCGGGCAGGTCGTCGACATCGACTCACTGCTTCTGAACACCGCGGGGGTGGCGCTCGCGCATGTGCTCGTGGTCCCCGCCGGGCGGGCGCGGCTACGCCGGGGGCGGGACGGGAGGAAGGGCCGGTCCTCCTCGCGGACCAGGCCGGGCCGTGGTTCCGCCCTGCTGCGGGACGAGGGTTCTCAGGGGCCTACCCCGACGATTCCCAGGGTCGGGATCGCCCCGTAGACCGACGCTTTGTCCCCCCGTCCGGGGCGAGTATGGAGTCATCGGGAGCCCGACGGAGCGGCTTCCGGAAGACCCTTCCCGAAGGAGCCCACCATGGCCGCACTTGCCCGCCCCCGTGACGGACGCATGATCGGCGGAGTGTGCGCAGCGCTGGCACGGCGCTTCGGCACCTCGGCCACCACCATGCGGGTCATCTTCCTCGTCTCGTGCCTGCTGCCGGGTCCGCAGTTCCTGCTGTACCTGGCGCTGTGGCTGCTGCTCCCGTCGGAGAAGTCGGCGAGCACCGCCTGGTAGGTCGCGAGGACGCACGTACGCCGATGGGGCGCTCACCCGGTCCGGGTGAGCGCCCCATCGGCGTGCGTGCGCCGAGATCAGATCGGCAGGCCACCGAGCGGCAGGCCGTTGAGCGGCAGGCCGCCGAGCAGGCCGCCGACCGGGGTGTTGGCGAGCGCGCCGGTGGCGCCGTCGAGCGGGGCGTGCTCCAGCGCCTGGCCGGCGGCGGCCGGGACGGCCTTGGCGCCCTGGTCGACGGCGTCCTGGCCGCCCAGGAGGGACTCGGTGGCCCCCTCGGGGAGTTCGGTGAGGCCGTCGCCCAGCGGCACGGTCGAGGTGACCAGGCCGAGCGCGTCCGGGGCGGCGGGCAGTGCCGGGGCGGCGGTGGCCGTACCGGCGGCGGCAGCGGCGAAAGCGGCACCGAGAGCGGCGACACCGAGCGTCTTGGCGGCAGACTGCTTCATCAGAGAATCATCCTTGAGGATTTCGAGGTTCTTGAAGCTTCGGAGAAAGCGGGAATGCAGGTCACTCGGGGAATGCGGAGCGGCTTTGCAACTTAGCCACCGGACGACGCTCCCGCAAACACCGAAAGGCGGCCGGTCAGATGTTCCCCGGCCGCCCCGGTTCCTTCCCGAAGCTCCTGCTCAGCTCTCCTGCCCGGAAGACTCGCTGGTCGTGGCGGTCTGCTGGAACAGCCATTCGGACTTCAGCTCGGCATATCCGGGCTTGATGACGTCATTGATCATGGCGAGACGTTCATCGAAAGGAATGAACGCTGATTTCATCGCATTGACCGTGAACCACGCCATGTCGTCGAGCGTGTAGTCGAATGCCTCGATCAGCAGCTCGAATTCCCGGCTCATGCTCGTCCCGCTCATCAACCGGTTGTCGGTATTGACGGTGGTACGGAAGTGCAGGCGGCGGAGCAGGCCGATCGGGTGCTCGGCGATGGACTCCGCCGCGCCGGTCTGGAGGTTGGACGTCGGGCACATCTCCAGCGGGATGCGCTTGTCCCGTACGTACGCGGCGAGCCGGCCGAGTCGGACCGAGCCGTCGTCGGAGACCTCGATGTCGTCGATGATGCGGACGCCGTGACCGAGCCGGTCGGCGCCGCACCACTGCAGGGCCTGCCAGATCGACGGCAGCCCGAAGGCCTCGCCGGCGTGGATGGTGAAGTGGTTGTTCTCCCGCTTGAGGTACTCGAAGGCGTCGAGGTGGCGGGTGGGCGGGTAACCGGCCTCGGCGCCCGCGATGTCGAAGCCGACGACACCGGAGTCGCGGTAGCGGTTGGCCAGTTCGGCGATCTCCAGGGCGCGGGCGGCGTGCCGCATGGCGGTCAGCAGGGCGCCGACGCGGATGCGGTGCCCGTCCGCCCTGGCCAGCCGCTCGCCCTCGCGGAAGCCCTCGTTGACGGCCTCCACGACCTCCTCCAGGGTGAGCCCGCCCTCCAGGTGCTGCTCGGGGGCGTAGCGCACCTCGGCGTAGACGACACCGTCCTTCGCGAGGTCCACCGCGCACTCGGCGGCGACGCGGAAGAGGGCGTCACGGGTCTGCATGACGGCACACGTGTGCGCGAAGGTCTCCAGGTACCGCTCCAGGGAGCCGGAGTCGGCGGCCTCACGGAACCAGATGCCGAGTTTCTCGGGCTCGTTCTCGGGGAGATGTTCATAGCCCTGGGCGCGGGCGAGTTCGATGATCGTGCCGGGGCGCAGCCCGCCGTCGAGGTGGTCGTGGAGGAGCACCTTCGGGGCGCGGCGGATCTGGTCCGCGGTGGGGACGCTGTGGGTCTGGCTCGTCATTGCCGCACTCTAGCCCCTACGCGCGTAGAGCGCCCCTCCTCAACTCGCTTGTCGATACGTAACAGTGACCGCGCGTACGGATGGCGTACACCTCGGCTTCTGAGACTGTTCTGCCATGGCGCACTCCGCACTCGTAGGGACCGCAGGGGGCCGGACACCCCGGCTCGGACGGCCCGTCGGCGCATCGCACCCCGGTACGGCGGTGGGCGGTGTGGTCCTGCTCCTTCCGGACGGGGAGCCCACATCCGCAAGGGGCGCCTCGGTCAGGGCGCACGCGGCGCTGCTGCCGCTGGGCCGCCGGCTGGTCAGGGCGGGGCTCGGGGAGGGCCTGGTGGCGCACGTGGTGCGGTACCGGGGGCGCGGCTGGAACGGTACGGACGCCCAGTTGGCCGCGGACGCGGCGTGGGCGGTGGCGGAGGCGGTACACCGGTACGGCGACGTGCCGGTCTGCCTGGCCGGCCACGGGATGGGCGCGCGGGCGGCGTTGTGGGCGGCGGGGCACCCGGCGGTCGACGCGGTGCTCGCGCTCGCGCCGTGGCTGCCGGAGGACGACGTGGCGGCGGAGCCCGAGCCCGTACGGCAGTTGGTGGGGCGGCGGATCCTGATCGTGCACGGCACGAACGACGCGCGGACGGATCCGGAGCTGTCGTACCGGCTGGCGGAACGGGCGAAGAAGGCCAACCGCGACACGTGCCGCTTCGAGGTCCACTCGGACGGCCACGCGCTGCGCCAGTACGGCGAGGAGATCCGCGCCCTGGCGGCCGACTTCGTCCTCGGCTCCCTCTTCGCCCGCCCCTACGCCCGCCCGGTCGCCGACGCCCTGGCGGCCCCGCCGCCCCTGGGTCTGCGCATGCCCCTGGCAGCGGGCTTCGGCCGGGCGCTGCGGCGATAGAGCACCCCCGGGGTCACTCCGGGAGGAGGCTGCCGCGTTTGCTCAGGAGGAACTTCTTGAAGGCGGCCACCGGGGCGGTGTCCGGGTGGCCGTCGAGCCACGCGACGCCGATCTCGCGGACCGCGCGGGGCGCCGTCACCGTGAGCTCGACGACACCGGGGCGCGGGACGGCCGGCGGCGGGAGCAGGGCGACGCCGAGGCCCGCCGCCACCAGGCCACGCAGGGTCTCGGCCTCCTCGCCCTCGAAGGCGACGCGCGGTGTGAAACCTGCCTCGGCGCACAGGTCGTCCGTGATGCGCCGCAGCCCGTAGCCGGGTTCCAGGGTCACGAAGGTCTCGTCGGCCGCCTCCGCCAGGCGGACCCGCTTGCGGGAGGCCAGGCGGTGGTCGTCGGGGACGACCAGGCGCAGCCGCTGTTCGTCGAGGCGGCGGGCCACCAGGTCAGGCGCGTCCGGCACGGGCGACGTCAGGCACAGGTCGAGGTCCCCCGCCCGTAGCCGCTCGATCATCGCCTCGCCGTAGTTCTGGACGAGCGTGAAGCGGACCCGGGGGTGGTCCACACGGAAGGCCCGGATGAGCGCCGGTACCGTCTCGGAGCCCATCGTGTGCAGGAACCCGAAGGCGACCCGGCCGGCCGCCGGGTCCGCGTCCGCCCGTACGGAGTCGGCCGCGCGCTCCACCTCCGCGAGCGCCCGCTCGGCCGAGCCGAGGAACGTCCGGCCCGCCGGGGTCAGCGAGACCGTCCTGCCCTTGCGTGCGAAAAGGGCCACCCCGAGGTCCTGTTCGAGCCGGACCATCGCCCGCGAGAGCGTCGACTGCGGCACCCCCATCTCCGCCGCTGCCCTGGTCACATGCTCGTGCCGGGCCACCGCCGCGAAGTACGCGAGCCGAGGCGCGAGCAGCAGCCCCATGTCTTCTTCGTAACTACTCGGTGACAGCCGACCCTGTGACCTGTACTCATGCACCATGGGAACGATTACAGCAGTTCCATGCATTGGACGCATGAAACGAATCGTCCTACGTTCGAGACATGCCTTCCGCCAGTACCAAGGCGGCCGCCACCAGCACGGCCGCCGACACCCGCCTCGCCCCCGGAGCACCCGGCCACCGCCGGATGAGCTTCGCGCTCTTCGCCGCAGGTCTCGCCGCCTTCGCGCTCCTCTACTCCACGCAGGCCCTCCTGCCCGCGATCTCCGCCGAGTTCGGAGCCACCGCCTCCGCGGCCTCCTGGACGGTCTCCGCCGCGACCGGCGCCCTCGCCCTCCTCGTCCTCCCGATGAGCGCCCTCTCCGAGCGCTTCGGCCGGCGCCGGATGATGACCGTCTCGCTGGCCGTCGCGGTCGCCGTCGGCCTGCTCGTCCCCTTCGCCCCGAGCCTGGAGTGGCTGGTCGCGCTGCGCGCCGTCCAGGGCGCGGCGCTCGCGGGCCTGCCGGCCTCCGCGATGGCGTTCCTGGCCGAGGAGGTACGGCCGAAGGCGCTGATCGCCGCGATCGGGCTGTTCGTCGCGGGCAACTCCCTCGGCGGGATGAGCGGCCGCATCGTCACCGGCTGGGCGTCGCAGCTGTGGGGCTGGCGCGCCGGGCTCCTCGCGGTCGGTCTGATGGCGGCGCTCTGCGCGGTCGCGTTCCGCGTCCTGATCCCCAAGGCCCGTCACTTCACGCCCGGTTCGCTCAACCCGAAGGCGCTCGCGGCGACGGTCCGCACTCACCTCGCCGACCCGCTGCTGGTGCGGCTCTACGCGATCGGCGCGCTGTTCATGACGGTGTTCGGCGCGGTCTACACCGTGATCGGCTACCGGCTCGTCGAGGCCCCGTTCTCGCTCCCGCAGGGTGTGATCGGCTCGGTCTTCCTCGTGTACCTCGTCGGTACGGTCTCCTCGGCCGCGGCCGGGAAGCTGGTCGGGCGGCTGGGCCGGCGCGGGGCGCTCTACCTGGCGGTCGGCACGACCGCCGCCGGGCTGCTCCTCTCGCTCGCCGACGACCTCGTGGCCGTCCTGGCCGGTCTGGTCCTGATCACGGCCGGCTTCTTCGCCGGGCACGCGGTCGCCTCCTCCTCGGTGAGCCGGACGGCGAAGACCGGCCGGGCGCAGGCCTCGGCTCTCTACCAGTCCGCGTACTACATCGGCAGCAGCGTGGGCGGCACGCTCGGCGCGATCGCCTTCCACTCCGGCGGCTGGGCGGGCACGGTCCTGCTGGGCCTGGTCGCGGTCCTCGGGGTCGTGTCGATCACCCTCTACGGCAGCCACAGCGCCCGGGTCGAGGCGCGGCGCCTCCCCCTGCGTACGGCGCACTGAATCCGTATCCGAACCGGTACAACCGCACGGCTCCCCCGACCGTCCTAAGTCATAGGACCCAAGGGGGAGTTGGTGATCATGAACGGGATACGCAAGCGGGCCGGGATCGTCCTCGGCATCACCTCGATGGTGGTGCCGCTGACGGTCGCCCTCGGCTCGGGGACGGCCCAGGCCGCGTCGTGCAACGTGACGACGGGCCCGTACCAGAAGCAGGTCGAGAAGTTCCTGGGCCGGACGGCCGACGGGAAGCAGTCGCTCGCCGACTGCAAGGCGATCCAGTCCTTCCAGCGCACGCACGGCATCACCCCGTCGATGGGGTATGCCGGGCCGCTGACCTGGCGGACGATGAACACGATGCTGCAGCAGAAGGCGGCCGGCAAGAACCCGAACGCGGCCGGGAAGTGTCCGACCAACAAGGGCCGGATCGCCTGCGTCGACCTGACGCGCCAGCTGTCCTGGATCCAGGACGGCAAGAAGC
This sequence comes from Streptomyces sp. NPDC054975, assembly GCF_053609105.1. Taxonomy (NCBI): domain Bacteria; kingdom Bacillati; phylum Actinomycetota; class Actinomycetes; order Kitasatosporales; family Streptomycetaceae; genus Streptomyces; species Streptomyces sp. NPDC054975. The sequence continues at coordinate 140,030 of NZ_JBSGWV010000008.1, read as the reverse complement.
TGAAGTACGGCCCGGTGCCGGTGCGCACGGGCAAGGACGGGACGGAGACCCGTACCGGCGCCAAGAAGATCTACTGGCGCAACATCAACCACTGGTCGACGATCTACCGCGTCTCCATGCCCTACGCGCAGTTCTTCGACGGCGGGCAGGCCTTCCACTCCACGACCAAGTCCATGTGGAACCCCCCGGGCTCCGGCGGCTGCGTCAACATGCGCCCCGCCGACGCCAAGGCCTACTGGAACCTGCTGAAGAACGGCGACGACGTCTACGTCTACGGCCGGAAGCCGGGAACCTGACCCCGGCTGTCAGTGGGCTGCGGTAGCTTCCCCTCATCGGCACAGCACCGGTGCCGGTGAGGGGCGAGTGGGGTGGACCTGCATGAGTGATCTTGCTACCGCGACCGAGGACCGGCACTCCGAGCTGGAGAAGTACCGCACGGAGCTGACGGGTTACTGCTACCGGATGCTCGGCTCCTCCTTCGAGGCCGAGGACGCCGTGCAGGACACGATGGTCCGCGCCTGGCGGTCCATCGACTCCTTCGAGGGGCGTTCCAGCCTGCGCTCCTGGCTCTACCGCATCGCGACCAACGTGTGCCTGGACTCGCTCAACGCGGGGAACAAGCGGGCGCGGCCGATGGACCTGACGGCCGCGACCCCGGTCGCCCAGGCGCAGTTGAACGCCCGGCCAGAGATCACCTGGCTGGAGCCGATCCCGGACGGGCGGGTGCTGCCGTCGGTGGCCGACCCGGCGGAGACGGCCGTGTCCCGCGAGACCGTGCGGCTCGCGTTCGTCGCCGCCCTCCAGCACCTGCCCCCCAAGCAGCGGGCCGTGCTGATCCTGCGCGAGGTGCTTGCCTGGAAGGCGAGCGAGGTCGCCGAGCTGCTCGACACCTCGGTCGCCTCCGTCAACAGCGCGCTCCAGCGGGCGCGCGCCACGATCGCGGAGAACGAACCGGCGACCTCGGACGCGGCGAACCCCCTGGACGAGGAGCAGAAGCAGCTCCTGGAGCGCTATGTCGCGGCCTTCGAGGGGTACGACATGAAGGCGCTGACCGCGCTCCTGCACGAGGACGCGACGATGTCCATGCCGCCGTACGACCTGTGGCTGCGCGGCCACGACGACATCGTGGGCTGGATGCTGGGCGTCGGCGACGTCTGCCGGTGCTCGAAGCTGGTGGCGACGGTGGCGAACGGCTCGCCCGCGTTCGCGCACTACCACCCGGACCCGGAGGGCGGTTACAGCCCGTGGGCGCTGATCGTCCTGGAGCTGCGGGACGGCAAGGTCGGCGGGATGGACTTCTTCCTGGACACCAAGCGCTGGTTCCCGCTCTTCGACCTCCCGGAGCGCCTGGAGGCCTGACTCAGAGGACGGTGTCGGCCAGTCCGACAAGGTCGAGGAGGAGCCGCAGCTCGCTTCCGGTTCCCCGGAACCGGAGGCGGTGTCCGACGCGCCCCGCGGTGAGGCGTAGCCGGGCGAGGGCGTTCACCGCGGCGAGATCGGCGTGCGCCAGCCCACCGACGTCGCAGACGACGTCGGTGGGCGCGGCCTCTTCGAGCAGGGCGCACAGCCGCGCCACCTCCTCGGGGGTGGCGCGGGCTGCCAGGGTCAGGACGAGCGGTTGACTGGTCTCCACACCAAGGAGACCGGCAGGGCTGCCGGAACTCATCGGAGCGGCCCGTCGTGCCTCAGGCGATGCGGTCCAGGACGATCGGGTTCGGGGTGAACGCGGTGCCCTCGGGGGCGATGTCCCAGGAGGCGTCCAGGGACTTCAGCGCGTAGTCGAACTTCTCCGGGGTGTCCGTGTGAAGGGTCAGCAGGGGCTGGCCCGCCGTGACCGTGTCACCCGGCTTGGCGTGCATCTCGACGCCCGCGCCCGCCTGGACCGGGTCCTCCTTGCGGGCCCGGCCCGCGCCGAGGCGCCAGGCCGCGATGCCGATGTCGTACGCGTCGAGGCGGGTCAGGACGCCCGAGGACGGGGCCGTGACGACGTGCTGCTCGCGGGCGACCGGGAGGGTCGCGTCCGGGTCGCCGCCCTGGGCCGCGATCATCCGGCGCCAGACGTCCATCGCCGAGCCGTCCGCCAGCGCCTTCGCCGGGTCCGCGTCCTTGATGCCGGCCGCGTCGAGCATCTCGCGGGCCAGCGCGATCGTCAGCTCGACGACGTCCGCCGGGCCGCCGCCCGCCAGGACCTCGACCGATTCGCGGACCTCCAGGGCGTTGCCGGCGGTCAGGCCGAGCGGGGTCGACATGTCGGTGAGCAGCGCCACCGTCTTCACGCCGCTGTCCGTGCCCAGGCCGACCATGGTCGAGGCCAGTTCACGGGCGTCCTCGATGTTCTTCATGAACGCGCCCGAGCCGACCTTCACGTCCAGCACCAGGGAGCCCGTGCCTTCGGCGATCTTCTTCGACATGATCGAGCTCGCGATGAGCGGGATCGCCTCGACGGTGCCGGTCACGTCGCGCAGCGCGTAGAGCTTCTTGTCCGCCGGCGCCAGGCCGTCACCCGCCGCGCAGATCACCGCGCCGGTCGTGTCCAGGACGTTCAGCATCTCGTCGTTGGAGAGCAGCGCGCGCCAGCCCGGGATGGACTCCAGCTTGTCGAGGGTGCCGCCGGTGTGGCCGAGGCCCCGGCCCGAGAGCTGCGGCACGGCCGCGCCGCAGGCGGCGACGAGCGGGGCGAGCGGCAGGGTGATCTTGTCGCCGACGCCGCCGGTGGAGTGCTTGTCGGAGGTGGGGCGGGAGAGCGAGGAGAAGTCCATGCGCTCGCCACTCGCGATCATCGCGGCGGTCCAGCGGGCGATCTCCGCGCGGTTCATGCCGTTGAGCAGGATGGCCATGGCCAGGGCGGACATCTGCTCGTCGGCGACCACGCCGCGGGTGTAGGCGTCGATGACCCAGTCGATCTGCTCCGGGCTCAGCTCGCCCTTGTCCCGCTTGGTGCGGATGACGGAGATGACGTCCATGGTGGTGCCTCTTTCTACGCGCATAGAGGGGGAAAGGGGGAGCGGCCCTTCCCATCGTGCCGGAAGGGCCGCTCTTCAGGTGTTACTTGGCGAGGTGGCCCGGGCCGAAGGCCTGCGGCAGCATCTCCGCCAGCGTGACGAACCCGGCCGGGGTCTCCAGGACGAGCTCGGGGCCGCCGAACTCGTACAGCAGCTGCCTGCACCGGCCGCACGGCACGAGGGGCTCGCCCTCGCCGTCCACGCAGACGAAGTGGGTCAGCCGGCCGCCGCCGGTGGCCTGGAGCCGCGAGACGAGCCCGCACTCCGCGCACAGCCCGAGGCCGTACGAGGCGTTCTCCACGTTGCAGCCGGCGACCATGCGCCCGTCGTCGACGAGGGCGGCCGCGCCGACCGGGAAGCCCGAGTACGGGGCGTAGGCGTGGGACATGGCGTCCCGGGCCTCCGCCCGCAGGGCCTCCCAGTCGGCCTCGGAGAGCGGCGTGGTCACTTGCCCTCGCCCTTGCGGTAGCGCATGCCGTCCGCCTTGGGCATCCGCAGGCGCTGCGCGGAGAGCGAGAGCACCAGCAGGGTCACCACGTACGGCGTGGCGCTGACGAACTCGACCGGGACCGTGTCCGTACCGAGGTACCAGATCAGCACGCCGACGGCGATGACGGCGCTGATCGCGGCCGTGATCCAGCGCTTCTTGTACGCCTTCCACGCGGCGATCGCGACAAGGACCGCGAACAGCAGCAGGAGCAGCGCGTGCACGGACTCGCCGCCGCTGCGCAGCTGGAGCGCGTCGGCGAAGCCGAACAGGCCCGCGCCCATGGCGAGGCCGCCCGGACGCCAGTTGCCGAAGATCATCGCCGCGAGGCCGATGTAGCCGCGGCCACCGGTCTGGCCCTCGTTGTAGATGTGCGAGGTGACCAGCGACAGGAACGCGCCGCCGAGACCGGCGAGACCGCCGGAGACGATCACGGCGATGTACTTGTACTTGTACACGTTGACGCCGAGGGACTCGGCCGCGATCGGGTTCTCGCCGCAGGAGCGCAGCCGCAGACCGAACGAGGTCTTCCACAGCACGAAGAACGTGGCGATGACGAGCAGCACGGCGAGGATCGTGACCACGGAGAGGTTGGTGACCAGACCGCCGAGGATGCCGGCGATGTCCGAGATCAGGAACCAGTGGTGCTTCTCGATGTCGGCGAGCCAGTCGGAGAGACCTGGCACGGTGATCGAGGTGATGTCCTCGGCCGGCGGGGACTGCTTGGGGCTGCCGCCCTTGGCCGCGGCCTCGCCGGTGTTGAACCACAGCTTGGCGAAGTACGTGGTGATGCCGACCGCGAGGATGTTGATCGCGATACCGGAGATGATGTGGTCGACGCCGAAGGTGACGGTGGCGACCGCGTGCAGCAGACCACCGAACATGCCGCCCACGATGCCGGCGAGGACGCCGAGCCAGGGGCTGGTCTGCCAGCCGGCCCAGGCACCGAAGAAGGTGCCGAGGATCATCATGCCTTCGAGGCCGATGTTGACCACGCCCGCGCGCTCGGCCCACAGACCGCCGAGACCGGCGAGGCCGATCGGCACGGCGAGGGAGAGCGCGGCGCTGATCTGGCCGGCCGAGGTGAGGTCCTGCGCCCCGGTGATGGCCCGGACGGCGGAGAGGGCGAGGAGCCCGCCCGCGACGATCAGCAGGATCCAGGGCAGGGAGAGGCGGGTGCGTCCGCCCTTGCCACCGGCCGCCTTGGGTGCCGCGGGCGGCGGGGTGGAAGTCGCCGTGGCGCTCACGCCGACACCTCCGTCGAGTCGTTGGAACGGGCCTGGGCCGCGAGCTTCTCGCCGACCTGACGCTGCTGGCGCTTGAGGCCGTAGCGGCGGACGACTTCGTAGGCGATGACGACGCAGAGGACGATCACGCCCTGCATGACGCCGACGATCTCCCTGTCGTAGTCCTCGAACTCCAGCTGCTGGCCGCCACGCTCCAGGAAGGCCCAGAGGATCGCGGCGAGCGCGATGCCGACCGGGTGGTTGCGGCCGAGCAGGGCGATGGCGATGCCGGTGAAGCCGATGCCGACGGGGAAGTCGCCGCCGAACTCGTAACTGTCGTTGAGCAGCGTCGGCATACCGATCAGACCGGCCATGGCGCCGGAGATCAGCATGGAGGTGACGACCATCTTCTTGACGTCGACACCGCTGGCCGCGGCGGCCGTGTCGGACTGGCCGACCGTGCGCAGGTCGAAGCCGAAGCGGGTGCGCGAGAGCGTGAACCAGTACGCGAGGCCCGCGACGACCGCGATCACGACGAAGCCGTACACCGGGGTCGGCGTGGTCGGGAACTCGAAGAAGTGCGAGGACTCCGGCAGCGGCGTCGTGGCGACCTTGGTGCCGGCCGCGTCCAGGTGGCCGAGGCGGCCGGGCTGGAGGAGGTAGGCGATGATCGAGGTCGCGATGAAGTTCAGCATGATCGTCGAGACGACCTCGCTGACACCCCGAGTGGTCTTCAGAACACCGGCGATGCCCGCCCACATGGCGCCGACGATCATCGCGGTGACGATGATCAGCGGGATCTGGACGATGCCCGGCAGGGTCAGCGCGCCACCGACGGCGGCGGCGAAGAAGGCCGCGAGACGGTACTGGCCGTCGACACCGATGTTGAACAGGTTCATGCGGAAGCCGATGGCCACCGCGATGCCCGCCAGGTAGTACGTCGTCGCCTTGTTGATGATGTAGACCTGGCTGTCCGACTTGATGCCGTAGTCGAACATGATCCCGAAGGCGCTGAACGGCTCCTTGCCGGTGGCCGCGAGCACCAGTGCGGTGATCAGGAAGGCGGCGACGATCGCGAGCAGCGGTGCCGCGATGCCGAGGAGCACCCGCTCCTTGTCGAACTTCTTCATCGGGCCTCGTCCTCCGGGCCGTCGGTGCCCTCAGGGCTGTCTTCGTGCGCGAGGTGACCGGCGGCGGCGCCGGTCATGGCCGAGCCCAGCTCCTCCGGTGTGATGGTCGCCGGGTCGGCGTCCGCGACGAGCCGGCCGCGGTACATGACGCGCAGGGTGTCGGAAAGGCCGATCAGCTCGTCCAGGTCGGCGGAGATCAGCAGCACCGCCAGGCCCTCGCGACGTGCCGCGCGGATCTGGTCCCAGATCTGCGCCTGCGCGCCGACGTCCACGCCCCGGGTGGGGTGGGCGGCGATCAGCAGCTTGGGGTCGTGGCTCATCTCGCGGCCGACGATCAGCTTCTGCTGGTTTCCGCCGGAGAGGGAGGCAGCGGTGACGTCGATTCCGGGGGTCCGGACGTCGTACTCGCGGACGATCCGCTCGGTGTCCCTGCGGGCGGCCTTGAGGTCGAGGATGGCGCCCTTGGAGTTGGGCTTCTCGGTGACGTGGCCGAGGATGCGGTTCTCCCAGAGGGGGGCCTCCAGGAGCAGACCGTGCCGGTGGCGGTCCTCGGGGATGCAGCCGATGCCGTCCTCGCGCCGCTTGCGCGTGGGAGCGCTGGAGATGTCGGCGCCGTCGAGGGTGACCACACCGCGGTCGGCGGTGCGCATGCCCATGATGGTGTCGACGAGCTCGGACTGGCCGTTGCCCTCGACGCCGGCGATGCCGAGCACCTCACCCTTGTGGATGGTGAGGTTGATGCCGTCGAGGACCGCGCGGACCACTCCGTCGGGGTCGACGGCGCTGAGCGACAGGTCCTGGACCGTCAGCATCGGTACGTCCGTGACCGTCGACTCGCGGGTCTCCGGCGAGGGCAGCTCCGCGCCGACCATCAGCTCGGCGAGCTGCTTGGTCGTGGTGTGCTTCGGGTCGGTGGTGCCGACCGTCGTACCGCGCCGGATGACGGTGATGTCGTCGGCGACCGAGAGGACCTCGCCCAGCTTGTGCGAGATGAAGATGACGGTCAGACCCTCGGCCTTGAGCTCGCGCAGGTTGTCGAAGAGCGCGTCGACCTCCTGCGGGACGAGCACGGCGGTCGGCTCGTCGAGGATCAGGGTGCGGGCGCCGCGGTAGAGGACCTTGAGGATCTCCACGCGCTGGCGGTCGGCCACGCCGAGGTCCTCGACGAGGACGTCGGGGCGGACGCCGAGGCCGTACGCGTCGGAGATCTCCTTGATCTTGGCGCGGGCCTTGTCACCGATGCCGTACAGCTTCTCGGAGCCGAGGGCGACGTTCTCGAGGACGGTGAGGTTGTCCGCGAGCATGAAGTGCTGGTGCACCATGCCGACACCGCGGGCGATCGCGTCGCCGGGGCTGTGGAACGTCACCTGCTCGCCGTCGACCGTGATGGTGCCCTCGTCCGGCTTCTGCATGCCGTAGAGGATCTTCATCAGGGTCGACTTGCCCGCGCCGTTCTCGCCCACGAGGGCGTGCACGGTGCCGCGGCGCACGGTGATGTCGATGTCGTGGTTGGCCACGACTCCGGGGAAACGCTTGGTGATGCCGCGGAGTTCTACGGCGTTCGGACTGCTGGGGCTGGAGGCTTTGATGACGCACTCTCCTAGGCAGGGAGCGTGAGGAGGATCAGGCGGGAACGCAGGCGCTGTCGGTGGCGAAAAATACCCTGTGGGCCGCGCGCTACGCGCGTAGCATCAGGAAAATCGTTCAACTGCCCACGGGGGTACGTGTGAAGGGGGCCCGGAGTGTCGGCCGAAGCCGCTCTCCGGGCCCCCCTCCGACGTGTGTCAGAGGGTCGTGTTGACCTTGATCTGACCGTCGACGATCTTCTTCTTGGCCTCGTCCAGCTGGGCCTGGATGTCCTTGAGGTGGTCACCCGTGGTGGTCAGGGAGACGCCGTTCTCGGCCAGGGAGTAGACGTGCGTGCCGGTCATCGGCTTGCCGTCCTTGACGGACTTGACGAGCTCGAAGACACCGGTGTCGACGTTCTTGACGACCGAGGTCAGGATCGAACCGGCGTACTTCGACAGGGCCGGGTCCTTGGCCTGGTCCGAGTCGACGCCGATCGCCCAGGTGCCCGGCTTCGCGGCGACGGCCTCGATGGCGCCGGCGCCCGAGCCGCCCGCGGCGGCGTAGATGACGTCGATGCCCTTGTCGAGCATGCCCTTGGCAGCGGCCTTGCCCTTGTCCGGGGCGCCGAAGCCGGACATGTCCGTGCCGGTGGACAGGTACTGGATCTGGACCGAGGCGTTCGGCTTCGTGTCCTTCACGCCCTGCTGGAAACCGGCGGCGAACTTCTTGATCAGCGGGATGTCGACGCCGCCGATGAAGCCGATCTTGCCGTCCTTGGACTTGAGGGCGGCCGCGACACCGGCGAGGTACGAGCCCTGCTCCTCGGTGAAGACGATCGAGTCGACGTTCTTCGCCTCGGAGACCGAGTCGACGAGACCGAAGGTGGTCTTCGGGTACTTGGCCGCGACCTTGTCGATCGCGTCCTTGTAGGCGAAGCCGACGCCGATGACCGGGTTGAAGCCGCCCTCGGCCAGGGAGGCGAGGCGCTGCTCACGGTCGGCCGGGGTCTCACCGGTCTTGGCGGTGAGCTCCTTGGTCTCGACGCCGAGGTCGGCCTTCGCCTTGTCCAGGCCACGCGCGGCGGAGTCGTTGAAGGAGTTGTCGCCACGGCCGCCGACGTCGTAGGCCATGCCGACCTTGATGGTGCCCGAGTCGGAACCGGACTCGGTGGACGACTCACCGCACGCGGTGGCGGTGAGAGCGAGGGCCGCGGTCACTGCGGACGCGGAAACGATCTTGGATACCCGGCGCAAGAGGAGGGTCCCTTCGAGACTGACCGAAAGCGCCTCTTCCGGCGCTGGTTTCGCGTGGATCGTAACGCGCGTAGATGTCAGTTAAAGACCCGTTCATGAGTCGTTATCGGATCGTCGCGAACCGGCCAGGAGGACCGCCCGGGGGACCACCTGGGGCGACCGTCCCGGCACCGCCGGTTATACACCCGGGTGCGGAGGTTCGGGCCGGGTCCGCGCGACGACGCGCGGACCGTGGGGCCGAACGGGTGGAGGACGTTTCGGCCGTCCGGGCCAGGCGGACGAGGCCCGGCGGGTCAGCCCTTCGGCGCGGCGTCGATCAGTGCGGCGGCGGTGAAGAGCTCGACGCCGACCTCGATCGCCGCCTCGTCCACGTCGAAGTCACCCGCGTGCAGGTCACGGCGTGTCGTGTCGCCGGGGGCGCGGACGCCGAGGCGGGCCATGGCGCCCGGGACGTGCTCCAGGTACCAGGAGAAGTCCTCGCCGCCGAGGCTCTGCTCGGTGTCCTCGATCGCGTACGGGCCGCGCCGGGCGGTCATGGCGTCACGGAGCAGTTCGGTGACGACCGGGTCGTTGACGACCGGGGGGACGCCGCGCACGTAGTTGATGGTCGACTTGGCGCGGTGGAGGGTGGCGATCTCGTCGATCGCCGCGTGGATCAGGTCGGGGGCGTCGCGCCAGCCGGGCAGGTCGAGGCAGCGGACGGTGCCGGAGAGCTCGGCGTGCTGCGGGATGACGTTGCAGGCGTGGCCGGCCTCGATCCGGCCCCAGGTGACCGCAAGGCCGGAGCGGGCGTCGACGCGGCGGGCCAGCAGGGCGGGGACGTCGGTGGCGATCCGGGCGGCGGCGGTGACCAGGTCGGTGGTGAGGTGCGGGCGGGCCGTGTGGCCGCCGGGGCCGTCGAGGGTGACCTCGAGCCGGTCGCAGGCGGAGGTGATGGGCCCGGGGCGCAGCCCGATCACGCCGGCGTCCACCTTCGGGTCGCAGTGCACGCCGATGATCCGGCCGACGCCGTCCAGGACCCCGGACTGGATGGCGTCGGTGGCGCCGCCGGGCAGGACCTCCTCGGCGGGCTGGAAGATCAGCCGTACGGCGCGCGGGAGCAGCCCCTGCCGGTCCAGCTCGGCGAGGACGAGACCCGCGCCGAGGACGGTGGTGGTGTGGACGTCGTGTCCACACGCGTGGGCCCGGTTGGGCACGGTGGAGCGGTACGCGACGGTCTTGGCGTCCGGAATGGGCAGCGCGTCGATGTCGGCGCGGATCGCCAGCATGGGCCGGCCTCGGTCCCAGGTGCCGATGTCGCAGACGAGTCCCGTGCCCGTCGCGAGGACCTTCGGCGCGAGTCCGGCGGCCTCCAGGCGCGCCTTCAGGGCCGCGGTCGTACGGAACTCCTGGTTGCCGAGCTCGGGGTGCATGTGCAAGTCGCGGCGGAAGGCGATCAGTTCCGCGCGCAGCGAGGCGGACAGCGTTCCGGGCAGGGCGACGGAGCCGGGCTCACGGGACTTCAACTGGTTCACCTTTTGAAGGGTAGGCCCCTTCGGTGGTCAACTGCCCGTTGATCACGAAAAGTTCAGCCCGATAGGGGAAAGAATCTCGGTTTACCAGGCTTGACGACCATCCTGTGTGGGTAAGCTCACCCGAATTCGAGCCGTTGCGACGACTGGGCCTGGGCGGTCAGTCGGTCGACCTCGTGCGCCGCCGTGCCCGTGACCCCGGCGAGGAAGCCCTGGGCCCGCGGGGAGGCGTTCTCCTTGAGCCACTCGGGGGCGATCTCGCAGACGGCGACCTTGACCCCGGTGCCGACAAGGGCGAGCGGCAGGGTGTGCACGACCGTCGAGGGGAAGCTGACCACTGTGCGGCCGATGGGGCCGCGCCGGGCGATGAGCTCCAGCGGCAGGTCGGGCCGGACGATCTCCAGACCTGTCTCCACGGCGATCCGGTGCAGCTTCTCGGTGGACTCCCGGCGGTGCGCGAAGTAGCGGGTCGCGCCGTGGGTGCGGGCCAGCTCGGCGACGGCCAGCGCGTACTGGTCGGCGTCGACCACGCCCGTCTCGACCAGCGAGGTCCCCACGAGGTCGGCGCCCTTGGTGATGCGGGGCGGGCCGAAGCGGGACCGGGTCCAGGCGAAGGTGTTGGCGGTGACGGTCGTGCCGGGCGGCGGCTCGACCGGGAGCGAGGTGAAGATCTCGACCGTACGGCGCCGGCCCGGGGCGAGCTTGCGGCGGGCGGCGGCGGTGACCGGGGCGAGCACGAGCTCGCGCGGCCCCCGGCTGCCGCGCCGGTGCCAGCGCACGAGACGTTCGCCACGGGCCAGTTGGGCGGCGTACTCCATGGTGGCGGTGCCGTCGTCGACGACGGTGAGGTTCTTGGGCGCGAAGAGGGTCAGCAGGAGCTGGACGTAACGGGAGAACGGGTCGCCGACGATCACCCGGTCCGCGGAGCGCAGCAGCGGGGCGAGCTCCCGCAGGGTCTGCGCGAGCGAGCCGCGTCCACCGCGGGCGTCCTGCCAGCGGACGGTGAACCCGTCGTCGCGGGCCAGCTGTGCCATCCGGCGCAGCTGGCCACGCGACATCGGGTCGGTCGGCGAGAGCACGACGACCGTGAGCCCGGTCCGAGCGGGCGGGGCGGACGCGAGGACCGCCGCGGGGGCGGCGGCCTCCGTCCCGGGGCGGCTGGCGTGTATCGCGGCCCCGCCGTCGGACTGGGTGTGGGCCCACTCCAGGACGTTCAGGAGCTGGACAGGGCTCTCGACGAACGCCAGCTGGCCGGTCATGCGGCGACGGACCCCTGGACCCGGCGGAGCTTCTTCATCGGGCCGAGCTCCGACTCGTAGACCTTCTTGACGCCGTCACCGAGCGCGGTCTCGATCGTGCGGATGTCGCGGACCAGGCGCTGCAGGCCCTGCGGCTCGACGGACGCGGCCTGGTCGGAGCCCCACATGGCGCGGTCGAGGGTGATGTGACGCTCGACGAACGTGGCGCCGAGGGCGACGGCGGCCAGCGTGGTCTGCAGGCCCGTCTCGTGGCCGGAGTAGCCGATCGGGACGTTCGGGTACTCCTCCTTCAGCGTGTTGATCACGCGGAGGTTGAGCTCCTCGGCCTTGGCCGGGTACGTGGACGTCGCGTGGCAGAGCAGGATGTTGTCCGAGCCGAGGACCTCGACCGCGTGGCGGATCTGCTTCGGCGTCGACATGCCGGTGGAGAGGATGACCGTGCGGCCGGTGTCGCGCAGGGCGCGCAGCAGCTCGTCGTCCGTGAGGGAGGCGGAGGCGACCTTGTGGGCCGGGACGTCGAACTTCTCCAGGAAGGCGACGGCCTCGGTGTCCCACGGGGAGGCGAACCAGTCGATGCCGCGCTTCTTGCAGTGCTCGTCGATGGCGCGGTACTCGTCCTCGCCGAACTCCACGCGGTGGCGGTAGTCGATGTACGTCATGCGGCCCCAGGGGGTGTCGCGCTCGATGTCCCACTGGTCGCGCGGGGTGCAGATCTCGGGCGTGCGCTTCTGGAACTTCACGGCGTCGCAGCCGGCCTCGGCGGCCACGTCGATGAGCGCGAGGGCGTTCTCGAGATCGCCGTTGTGGTTGATGCCGATCTCACCGGTGACGTAGACGGGCCGGCCGGGGCCCGCGGTCTTGCTGCCGAAGGTGCGGAGGCGAGTGGTCATGGTTCTGGTGTTCCTTAGGAGTTGGGGGAGATGAGCTCGGGTCCGAGAAGCCAGGCCGCGATCTCGCGGACGGCGCCGGAGCCACCGGGGGTGAGGGTCACCGCACGGGCGGCGGCCCGTACGGAGTCGTGCGCGCTCGCCACCGCGACGGGCCAGCCGACGAGGTGGAAGCACGGGAGGTCGTTGACGTCGTTGCCGGCGTAGAGGACGCGCTGCGGGTCGATGCCCTGTTCCTCGCACCACTGCTTGAGGGCGAGGTCCTTGCGGTCGATGCCGTGCAGGACGGGGATCTTCAGCTTGCGGGCGCGGGCGGCGACGACGGCGTTCTGCTCGGTCGAGAGGATCAGGACCGGCATGCCGGCGCGGCGCAGGGCCGCGATGCCGAGGCCGTCGCCGCGGTGGGCCGAGACGAACTCGTGGCCCTCGGCGTCGAGGTGGACCCGGTCGTCCGTCTGCGTGCCGTCGAAGTCGAGGACCACGGCGTCGATGTCGCCGAAGGCGGGGACGACCGGGGTGTCGAGCAGCGGCGCGAGGGCGCGGGCGCGGGCCAGGTCGTGCGGGTCGTCGATCTCCAGGACCCGCAGGGGGTCGGTGACGACGAGCGCGGTGTGGCCGAAGAACCGGTGGTTGTGGGTACGGAAGCCCTCGGCGGCCATCGCGTAGACGGCGCCGGTCTCCAGGTACTCGGGCTCGCGGTCCTGGCGACGGGGGCGGAAGGCCTTGTCGTGGTTGACGCCGGTGGCCCCGTCGGCGGCCTCCCGCCAGAGGAAGCCGTGGGTCGGGGCGGCCGTGAAGGCCGTGTCGGCGCCGCGCTCGACGATCTCCTCGACGGTGCCGTTGACCTCCTCCGCCGTGATGAAGGGGCTCGTGCACTGGACGAGGAGGACCACGTCCACGCGGCGGCCGCTCGTCGCCTCGAAGGCGTCCATCGCGTGCAGGACCGCCGACTCGCTGGTCGCGGTGTCCCCCGCGATCGCCGCCGGGCGGTGGACCGCCTCCGCACCGGCCGCGCGGGCGGCCGAGGCGATCGCCGCGTCGTCCGTGGAGACGACGACGTCGGTGACCAGGCGGGCGCCGAGGCAGGCGCGGACCGCGCGGGAGACCAGCGGGACGCCCGCGACCGGGGCGAGGTTCTTGGCGGGGACGCCCTTGGAACCGCCACGCGCCGGGATGACGGCAAGCACGGTCGTGGTCATCAGAGTTCTCCAAGCCGGCGGATGACGGGCGCCACGCGCTGGACGCCGTGGCGGTACGCGCCCCGCGCCGCCTCCCGGACGATCCGGCGCAGCCCGCTGTCGCGGATCTCCGGCCCGGTCACGTCCAGGCGGTGGCGGGCGAGGATCCCGGGCAGGTACCCGGGGGCCGACTCCGCTGTGTAGTAGGGGTTGATCGGGGGCAGCGCCGGTCCGGCGAGCAGCTCGGCGACCCGCTCGCGGGCGGCGTCGAAGGCCTTCTCGTAGCCGCCTCCCCCTCCGCCTTGCGGCGTGGGGGGACCCGCAGCGGCCACGCCCTGGCGGGCGAGCCACTCCTCGTCCGCCGTGGGGCGCACGTCCGCGTCGAGGCGGTCGAAGGAGGTCAGCAGCCCCGAGCCGATGAAGTGGTGGTTGCCGAGGACCTCGCGTACGCCCATGTCGGTGAGGATCGCCGTGGGGATCCTGCGGTGGAGCGCTTCGAGCGCGGCCGTCGAGGAGACCGTGACCAGCAGGTCGGTGCGGTCCAGGACCTCCCCCATGTGCCCGTACACCAGGCGGAAGTTGGGCGGGGTGTCCAGGTCGCGCACCAGCCTCTGGTACGGCAGTTCCTCCAGGTGCGTCGTGTGCTCGCCCGGCTTGGAGCGGAGCTTGAGGAGGACCTCGCGCCCCGGGTGCTTGCGGGCGTGCTCGACGAGCCTGCGGAGCAGGTACGCGCGGTCGGCGCGGGTGACCGGCACGGAGGGCTGGGCGGCGAAGACGAGGGTGTCCCGGCCGGCCTCGGGGGCGTAGGGCGCGCCGCCGAGGAACGGCAGCGCGGCCTCCACCACCGAGGAGGCGTCGGCGCCCACCCCTTCGTACACGGCGCGGAAACGCTCGGCGTCGTGGCGGGAGTTGGCGAGGACGACGTCCGCGCCGTGGCGCAGCAGGAGACCGTCGGCGAGCTTCTCGTAGACGACTCCGACGTAGCCGGTGACGATCACGGGGCGGCGCTCCAGGCCCAGGTCGGCGATCCCCTGGAGGACCGCGCGGACCGTGCCGCCGACGAGGGCGAGCACGACGAGGTCGTACGCCCCGTCCCGTACCTCACGAAGGAACTCCGTGCCCGTCACCTCGCGCGGGGATGTGTCGGAGACCCCGGTCTCGGCGAGCTGGCGCGCGGTGGGGGTGGCCCGGCCGCGCAGGACGAATCCGGTGGGTTCACACGACGCGATACGGCGCGCGGTGAGCGCGCCCCATTTCCACCGGGTGTCGGAGTCGGCGAGTACGGCAATGCGTACTCGTTCATGGGTACGTGATGGCACGTCGAGGACGCTAGATAGGCATTTCGTTCGCTGGCCCAACTGGGCCACAACAAACGGTGAACAGAGCCTCTCCGCGCGCTGAAAACGGGCAGGATCGGGGGCGGTTAAGGCCCCCGCCGCTTCGTGTTCACCGAACATCCCTCTGCCGGTCAGAACGAAGGCCGGAGCGGCGCCTAGCGTCGGCCGGGTGGTCAAGCTCTCCGTCGTCGTGCCGTTCTTCAACGTGCAGACATATGCCCCCGACACCCTGACAAGCCTGCGCGCGAATGCCCGCGAGGACTTCGAATTCCTTCTCGTCGACGACTGCTCGACGGACGGAACGCCGGAGATCCTGCACAGGGCCGCGCGCGAGATCCCGGGGGCCGTCCTGCTCCGACACGAGAGGAACGAGGGGCTGGCCACGGCGCGCAACACCGGCCTCGACGCCGCCCGCGGCGAGCACATCGCCTTCCTCGACGGCGACGACTGGCTCGCCCCCGGCCATCTGGCGCGCCTTGTGGCGGCCATGGACGGGCTCGGCTGCGACTTCCTGCGCACCGACCACGTGGTGAACACGGGCCGTGCGCGGTCGGTGAAGCGCGCCCCCGTCGCGCGCCGGAACGAGGTGCTGCGTCCCCGGGACGCGATCCTGCCGGCGCACCGGACGACCTCCGTGGACTACCCGTACGCGTGGGCGGGGATGTACCACCGGCGCCTGCTCGACCGGGGACTGCTCCACTTCACGCCCGGTCTGCGAACGGCGGAGGACCGGCCGTGGATCTGGAAACTGCACCGGGAGGCGGAGTCCTTCGCGGCGGTGAGCACGCTCGGAATCTTCTACCGTCGCGGTGTCGCCACTTCTCTCACGCAGATCGGCGATATTCGCCAGCTCGATTTCATTCGGGCCTTCGATCAGGTGATCGAGGAAACTGCGAACGACGTGGACGCGGACCGGCTTCTCCCGAAAGCCGTCCGTACCTATTGCGCACTCATTTCGCACCACGTCTCCTCCATTGAACGATTCGAACCGGCGGTGGCGAAGAAATTGCGTTCGATGAGTGCGGCGGCGCTGCGGCGCATGCCCCAGGACGTGCTCGACGAGGCGCTGTCCTCGATGGACGAGGAGCGGGCGGGCGCGCTGCGCAAACTGCGCCGGCGCCGCGTCGGCGTGGCTTCCCTCGGCCAGGGCGCGGGGGTCGCCGCGTGAGGACCACCCAGATCTTCTACGCCTCCACCCTGTACGGCGCGGCGACGCTGGCCGCCGCCCTGGACAGCGGCTGCTTCGGCCCGGCCGACCGGCGGCTGCTGCTCGTCGGCAACAACGCGGCGGTACCGGAGACCACACCCGCCCTCGACGCGATGCCCGGCTTCGAGCGGCTGCGCGGACGCTTCGACGACGTGCTGTCCTGGAACGAGGCGATCGAGCCGCTCCACCCGGCGGGCTGGTCGCCGCGCGGTGACGACATCCCGCTGCTCGAACGGCACTTGCGGCGGCTGTGGGACCTCGGCGACGACCGGATCGAGATCGCCCTGGAGTCGGTGCAGGTGGCACCGGCGCTGACGATCGCGCGACTGTTCCCGGAGGCGGCGCTCGACGTGTACGCCGACGGCCTGATGAGCTACGGCCCCACCCGTAACAAGATCGACCCGCTGGTCGGCGACCGGGTACGGCGGCTGCTCCACCTCGACCTGGTGCCGGGGCTCGCGCCGCTGCTGCTCGGCGAGTTCGGGCCGACGGCGGAGGTGGTGGAGACCGAGGCGTTCACCAAGGTGGTCGCGGAGCTGGCGGACTCGGCCGGTCCGGCCGCCGAGGAGGACGGTCCGGCGCTGCTGCTCGGCCAGTACCTGGCGGCGCTCTCGCTGCTCACCCCGGCCGAGGAGGAGGAGCTGCACGTTCGGATGGTCCGGGGCGCGATCGCGCGCGGGCACCGGCGGCTCGTCTTCAAGCCGCACCCCACGGCGCCGGACGCCTGGACGCGCCGGCTGGCCCGGGAGGCGGAGGCGCTCGGCGCCGAACTGACCGTCCTCGACCGACCGGTGCTCGCCGAGGTGGTGTACCGGGAGCAGCGCCCCGCGCTCGTGGTGGGCTGCTTCTCGACGGCGCTGATGACGGCGCACGCCTTCTACGGGATCCCGGTGGCGCGGGTCGGCACCCGGATGTTGCTGGACCGGCTGACCCCGTTCCAGAACAGCAACCGCGTCCCGGCGACCCTCGTCGACGCGCTCGTCCCGGACCTGGAGGACGGCGCCACGTCGGCCCCGCCCCCGGACGCGGAGGCCCTCGCGGGCCTGGTCGCGGCGGTCGGCTTCGCGATGCAGCCCAAGATCCGGCCGGACCTGCGGGGCGCGGCCGTCCGCCACCTGTCGGGCCCGCTCGCGGAGCGGACGCGGCACTACTTCAAGCGCCGCCGCCTCACCGTCCTGGGCCTCCCGGGCGGCATCCCGGTCCCCCGCCACCCGAGGGTCCGACGGCTCGCCCGCCGCGCCCTGAAGCTGAAGCGGGCACTGGCGAAGTAGGGGCACGTCGGCGGGGCGAGGTCACGGGGGTCACGACCAGGAGAAGGACCAGACGCCCGCCCGCGCCTGACCGTTGCCGATGATCTCGGCGTCCCGGCGGTCGGAGCTGTAGGCGTACTGCTCGATGGCGACCCGCGCCACGCTCACCAGGTCCTCGGGGGGCCTGGTGACGGCCAGTTGGACCAGGCCGCCGTCGAGGTAGCGCAGTTCGGCGCCGAACCGGTCGTGCCAGGAGTGCAGGAACGCCACGTGGTCGGAGGCGCGCATCGACCGCCCCTCCGGGCCGTTGTACCAGTTGGGCACCGACGGGTACCCGGGCAACAGGCCCGGCACGGCGTACCCGTGGCGGCTCTCGACCAGGCAGAGCCAACGGGGAGACTCCCGGCGCCAATGGGGCTCGACCGTGTACGCGCCGGACAGTTCGAGCGCGAGCCGCTCGGGGTCCAGCTCGGCGCGCCATTCCTCCTGCTCCTCCTCGTCGGAGGAGTGGGCGAGGCGGTCGCGCAAGGTGGACTCCACGAGCTCGGCGACGATCTCGTGGGGTGCCGTCTCGGCCCGCCCGTCGAAGGGACCGACGTCCCTGAGCGGGGCGGCGACCAGGGCCGAGGGAGGCTCGCTCGACAGCACGGGATGGAAGCCCGTGCCGTCGCGCGAGGCGAGACACAGCCGCCAGGCGTCCTCGGCGGCCTCCGAGGTGACGGCGAGGCCGAGAACACGGGCGCCGGAGCCGGTGACGGCCTCCTCGACCCGACCCTCCGGGGCGGCGAGACCGGCGTCCCGGAGCGCCGTGATCATCCTCTGTACGTCCATGCCCAGGTCCATGGGGTGCCTCGTCCTTCCCTCGGCCTCATTCAACTACTGCCGGATCCCGCACGCACGCGTCAGCGAAGCTGCTTCGTGAAGTCGAAGCCGTCGCCGATCATCCGGATGCTGGTGAGCCCGAGGGGCGTCTTGGAGGTGAACGCCGTCTTCTCGGCGGATTTGACGGCCGCGCGGGCGAGCCGTTCGTCACCGGTGATGCGGATGATCACGGCGTCCGCTCCCTGCGCGTGTGCGCTGCGGATCTCCCGGGCGATCGTCTTCGGTTTCTCCGTGGTCTCGAACTTGAACTCGGTGCGGACTCCGTCCACCCAGGCGTCGAAGGTCTTCTTGTTCCCCTCCGACCCCTGCGCACCGGTGTCCGAGCTCCTTGCGGTCACCGATTGCCCCTCGAGGGCCAGCATCAGGGCAATCTCGAACTCCTCGTCGTCGAATCCGAAGTCACCGGGCTTGTTGCGCGACAGGGCGGACTCGTCGATGCGGTCCAGCGCCTCCTTGAGGTTGTCCTCGAGGCTGTCCTCCATCATCAAGTTGGCGAACCGGCACCCGGCCCTGCCTCCGGCCGGCTCCATCCGACAGGACCTGTCGTTGATGTCGTCGATCTCGTCGAGGAACTCCCCGTAGAAGGTCTTGCCGGCGACGATCTGCTTGAACCGCTCCTGGCGCTGCCACGCGGCCCGCTTGGCGTTGGTGCTCTGCTGTCGCTCCGTGTAGTCCTGTTGGGCGTGGGTCTTGGTCTTCTCGTTCTTGTCACCCGAGTTGACCGAGTCGCCGAACTCCCAGCCGTTCGACCCGAGGGTGCACTCGTAGTAGATGCAGTCGTCGGGCTTGAGGCCGGTGGGGTCGCTGTAGTTGACCGGGTCGTTGACGGAGTAGCTGTACCCGTTCAGGTTCTGCGGACCGTACGGCGTGCTCAGCGGGTCGGGGCTGAGGAACCGTCCCAGGGACGCGTCGTACATCCGGGCGCCGAGCAGGGACAGGCCGGTGTCGGTGTCCTCGGTCTTGCCGAGGAAGCCCTGGTCGGTGCCGCTGGGCAGGGCCGAGGTGCCGCGTACCGCGCCGAAGGGGAGGTAGCGGCGGCGGGTGGGCGTTCCGGTGGTGGCGTCGACGGACAGCTGGGTGGATGCCTGCTGGTCCGCCATGAGCCAGGTGAGGGTGCCGTTGCCGCCGGTGGCCACGCGCATGGCGGCGTTGCCGTAGTAGCGGGTGGCCTTGGCGGTGCCGCCCGGAGCCTTACGGATCTCCTGGCTGCCGAGGTAGAGGACGCTGCCGTCCTTGCCCTTGCGCAGGAGGAGGTTGCCCGCGGCGTCGTAGACGTATCCGGTGTTCGACGCACCTGTGGTGGCGGTGACGCGGCCCAGCTCGTTCCAGACGAAGCCGGTGGTGACCCCGCCCACGGTGCGGGTCTGAAGCTGGCCGGCCGCGTCGTAGCCGTAGGTGTCGGTGCCGGTGGGCGTCTTGACGGAGGTGACCGCGTGCGGCCGGGGCGCGCCGGGGGTGTACGTCTGCTGGTCGGCGGAGTAGCCGGGGTAGACGTAGTCCCGTACCTGGGCTCCGGCGCTGGTGGTGTTGGTGACCTTCTGGAGGTTGCCGATGCCGTCGTAGCTGTAGTCGAGCTGGTACGGGTCCGGCCCGCCGGTCAGGTCGGGGGCGAAGGGGCCCGCGCATCCGCCGGCGCTCTTCGTGGTCCAGGCACGGGAGAGCCGGTTGAGCTCGTCGTAGCTGGAGCACTGACGCTGGCCGGTGAGCTGGTCGGCCACGTCGGTGATCTTGCCCGCCGCGTCGCGGAGGTACTCGTCGTTCTGGACGGTGCCCTTGGCGCTGGTGGTCGTGGTGATGTTCTTGAGCCAGCCCGTGCCGGTGGCGTCGTCGTACCCGTAGGTGCGCTTCGCGGTACCCGTCGTGGTGGCCGTCGTGCCGTAGGTGCGGCCGGTCAGGCGGCCGAGGGTGTCGTAGTCGGTGGCGTCGACGTAGGTGGCGAGCGGGCTGGTCATCCGGTCCGGCAGGCCGTACGCGTCGTAGCTGGTGGTCACCTTTTCGGCCGGGAGCCCCGCGGTCGCGGGGTGACTGATCGCCGTCTGGTGGCCGGCCGCGTCGTACTCGTAGGAGGTGGTGTACGTGCCCTCCAGGCCGGACCCGTCGGCGGGGATGGTCACCGCGGAACCGGTGGACTGCCCGTTGACGTCGTACCCGGTCACGCTCGTGCTGTAGGCCCGGCCGCCGGCGTACGAGGTGCTGGTGGCCGGTAGGCCGATACCGAGGGGGGCCGTGTCGTACGTCGTGCGGGTCAGCACCGTGCTGCCATTCTGGACGGTCAGCGGCCGGTTGAGGTTGTCGTAGGTGTACGTCAGCGTGGTGCCGTCGCCCCGCGTGAGGGTCTCGATGTTGCCGTTGGCGTCGTAGCCGGTGACCGACGCGCCCGCGTCCGGGTCGGTGGCGGTGAGGCGCTCGCCGAGCCAGTTGTACGTGTAGCTGGTGACGTTGCCCTTGGCGTCGGTGATCTTCGCGAGCTTGCCGCTGCGGGTGTACTCGTAGGACGTCGTGTAGGTCGAGGGCCCGAACTGCACGATCTTCGTCGTCTCGCCGAAGACGTTGGTGTACGTGTTCGTGCGCTCGCCCGCGGGCGGCACGGTGGTGGTGTAGTCGCCGTGGTGGTTCGCGAACGACTGGCCCTGGACCTGCGGCTCGCCCTTGACCATCAGACGGGACTGGGTGACCCGACCCGCGAAGTCGACGACGAGGTCGGTGTAGGAGGGCAGGCTCTCCACCGTCGGCAGCACCATGCCCGAACCGGCGGCGCCCGCGTTGTGGAACGGCGCGCTGGTGCCGGTCACGTTGCCCGACGTGTCGTACCGGGTGGAGACGACGGTCCGGCCGGTGCCGTTCGGGGACGGAGTCTGGGTCTCGCGGGGGCGGCCCAGACCGTCGAGATAGGCGTGGCTGGTCAGCACCGTCGACCCCGACTGCAGGGTCTTGGTGGTGACCTTCGGCGGCACGCCGGCGACCAGGTCCGGCACGCCGTCCGCGTTGTCCTCGGTGGTGACGGTGTACTCGACCTGGAGGGACGGCGTCCCGTCGGGGTAGGCCCCGATCTGCGAGGGCCGGAAGACCTGCACGGTGCGGCCCACGGAGTCGGCGACGATACGGGTCGTCTGCCCGTTGGCGTTGAGCACCCGGTAGGGGGTGCCCCACAGCCGCGAGTACCACGTCGTGCCGCTACTGGCAGTGCCCGGACCGGCGCCGTCGGGGTCCGGCGTCGTCACCTTGACTCCGCCGACAGGCCAGGAGGTGGCCGGGGTGTACGTCGTCGTGGTGGTGTTCTGCTTGCCGTCGGTGGTGGAGACGATCCGGCCGGCCGCGTCGTAGGCGGTCTTCGCCTCGCGGTAGTGGGTGGCGTCGGTGTACGCGCGGACCGTCGTCGGGTTGCCGTCGGTCGGCTTGTTGCCGGCGACCGAGGTGGCACCGTCGTACAGCGTCACCTCGTACGCGTCCTGGTTGGCGGCGGCCCGGGCGGCGCAGTCCGCGGCGTAGTGCCGGGTCTCGTCGGGCAGCACCATCCAGCGCTGTACGGAGGAGCCCGGGAACAGGTCGGTGTTGTAGGCCCGTCCGTAGGTGGTGCAGCGGTTGTCGTCCGTGGCCGACAGGCCCCAGTCGTTGGTACGCATCGGCAGGCCGTACTTCGTACTGGCCGCCTCCGCGCTGTCGAACTCGTTGTTGACGACGTGCTCGCGCCAGCC
This sequence comes from Streptomyces sp. NPDC054975, assembly GCF_053609105.1. Classification (NCBI taxonomy): domain Bacteria; kingdom Bacillati; phylum Actinomycetota; class Actinomycetes; order Kitasatosporales; family Streptomycetaceae; genus Streptomyces; species Streptomyces sp. NPDC054975. Next base: position 118,157 of record NZ_JBSGWV010000008.1, on the reverse strand, counting down.
CGTCGAGGTCAGCTCGTGCGTGGTGGTCTTCGACTCCCGTACGAACCGGGCGTCGGGCAGGCCGTCGTAGTGGGCCGTGACATGGGTCCAGTACTCCTGCCAGATCCGCTTGTGCGACTGTCCCGAGCCGTCGCGGAGGCTGGTCTCCAGCGTCTTTCCGCCGAGCCAGGCGTGGTCGGTCACGGGCGGCCTGCCGCTGTCACCGTCGTCGACGGTCACCGAGCGTCTGGCCGAGGGGTCGGTCTTGGACGTCCGGTCGCCGTCCATGCCCCGGTACAGCCAGTGGTAGGTCGAGGAGGCGTTGTCCTTGGTGCCGCTGTGCACCTCGACCTGCTGGTAGCCGCGCCACTCCGTCCAGGACTCGTCCTCGTCCTTGGTCAGCGGGTCGTTGGGGAACGCCCAGGCCGGCTTGCCGACGTAGTCGTAGGTGGTGGTCATCACCGGGTCGCCGTCGTGGTTCGGGCCGGTGCCCGGGCCGGGGTCGACGCTGACCTTGGAGACGACGTACTTCTTGAACCAGCCGGTCTTCGCCTCGGTGGCGCCCTCCGGCGTCCACTTCTGCTTGAAGCAGGCCTGGGTGTTGTTGGACTCCGACGGCGGGTTGTCGATGTCGCAGGCGTCCTGCTCGTCGTAGTGGCGGTACGTGACGTTGGTGAACGAGCCGAGGTCGCCGTGGATCTGGGTGACCCGGCGGAAGTTCAGCACCCCGCCGCCGAGCTGGTTGTCGCGCCACTCGCCGTTGAAGTTGATGGTGGGCAGCGTGATGTCGGGACCGTCGCCGTACCCCTTGCGCTGGATGTAGTCCAGCCAGAGCGTGCTGTCGACGGTGCCTTCCGGGTTCGGCAGGCCGTACTTCATCTGGTACTGCATCGCCGGGTCCCACGCCGATGCGTCGTTGTCCCGGACGAACGTCTTGATGTCCCACAGCATCTTGGTCGCGAAGAACGTCGGTGAGTACGTCTCGCCGTGGATGGACCTGCAGGAGTCGGCGGCCGCGGCCCCGTCGCACATCAGGTCGGTGGGCACGTCCGGGTAGGAGCCCGGGTTGGAGGAGATGGCCGGGCAGTCGCCCGGCTCACTCGCCAGCGGGTCCTTGTCGGCCATGCGCTCCACGCAGCGGCCCACGTAGCGCAGTTCGACCTGTGCCGGGAGCTGCGCGCCGGGGATCTGGGACGCCCAGCCGTACTCGATCCGTACCGGGTAGGCCGCCGAGTCGTAGCCGCGCGCCTTGTCCTCCAGGAGGACCGAGCGGTAGTGGTTGCGCTCCTTCTCGTAGAAGTACGCGGTCTCCACCTCGTGCGGGTCGACCACCCGGTCCAGGCCCCAGCGGTACGCCTGCGTCATCACGCCGATGCCGCCGCTGTAGCCGGGCTCGCCCGCGTCGTCGCCGAACACCGGCACGGTCAGCACCGAGCTGGTGGCCTTCTGCTCACGCTCGGAGCGGCCCCAGCCGAAGTAGTAGCGCATCCCGTCCTGGGTGGAGACCGCCCAGTACTCGTCGTCCGCCCCGTGACCGCCGGTCAGGTGCTGGACGCGCCAGCCCGGATCGTCCTTGAGGTGGTACCAGCCGGTTCCGTGGTCGTCCTGGACGAGCTCGGAGGTGACGCCGTTGAGGTTGATGACGTAGTACGCGCCGTCGATCTCCCGGGTGGAGTTGGGCGAGTCCCAGCACAGGTCACCCACCCAGCCGGAGCCGGTGCCGTCGCTCTGGCAGCTGCGGTAGCGCCGCTCGATGTAGCCGATGCCCAGGTCCCAGCCGAGACCGGACCAGGACGCCTGTGTGTTCTGCGCGGAGGTCAGGGCGTCCACGGACTGCGAGTTGTACGAAAGCGACAGCGTGGGCGCGTTGCCCGCCGGGGGCTTGGGGACCTGGATCGGCAGGTTGTAGGTGAACGCGCCCGATCCGGTGGAGACGTTCCACGAGCCCGACGGCTTCAGCGACGAGGCGCGGTAGTCGCCCGCGTCCGACGAGGAGGACGAGGCGAGGGCGTAGACGGTGCCGCCCGAGGCCATGGCCATCGTCGAGGGGGCGGCGGCCGTGGTGAAGGGGGAGGTGGTGTCGGTGCCGCCGGCGGGCAGCCGGAACGTCTTCGCGGCGGGGTCACCGTCGGCCTGCACCGTCGCCGTGATCCTCCCCGCCTTCACGTCGTTGTCGGCCTTGACGAAGGCGGCCTGGTCGGGGGAACAGCCCTTCACGTCCGGGGTCGTCAGCGCACAGGCCGGCAGCTTCAGCAGGCGCAGCCGGGAGGCGAAGCCGCCCCCGTGGGCCTGCCGGAAGCCGGAGTAGTCCAGGGACACATGGACCGGCCCGGCCTGGGCCGCGCCGTCCCGCCGGGTCACCTGCACACCCAGGCCGACGGCGCCGACCGGCGCGAGAGCGGCCCGGTCGAGGACCTTCACGTCCACGTCCGTGGGGGCGTTGCCGGGCCGTGCGACGGAGCCGGACCTGAGGCCCGCGACCGGGTCGAGCGAGGGTCCCACCGAGACGGCGGCGGGGGCCGCGCCGTCCGCGCCCACCGGGGCGACCGGCAGCGACGCGCCGCGGGCCACGGCCGACAGGTCCAGGCGCGCCTGGGCCTTCTTGGGCCAGACGGCCTTGAACGGCTTCGTCAGCGTCGGCTCCGCACTGTCCCGCCGTGCCGAACCACCGGGCTGGGCAGGAACGTTCACCGAGGGCTTCGCCGCCGCCCGCTCCACGGCAGCCCCGGCCGCCACCGGAGCCTGCGCGGAGAGCAGACCCACCGTCAACGCGCCGGAGACCACAAGCGCCACACGCTTCGCCAGCCTGGACATCGAACTCCCCACCCGAAGGACGCCGTCGCGCCCCGTGGAGGGCCGCGCTCGGCAGAGACCGACCGACCTCGCGCCGGGCACATCCGGAATGAGCCAGTCCGAAGAGAAGTTAAGGCACGGTGAACCGGCAGCGAAGGGCGTCGATTTGGGGCACGGAAAGACAATCCATGATCGATCCAGACGGAACCCCAATGTGTCGTGAGTCACACCGCGTGTCGGTGCTTGACCTGGCAGAACGGCACTGGCGCGCCTGGGCCGCCGGGTGGTTCAATCGCCGCCGCAGGTGTCTGGGGCACACAGCGGGTCCCGTCGCCCCACGACGTCACGAGCAAGGAATGGGGATCGGTCATGGCCAGCGAGGCATCTGCCATCAGCCGTCGTCAGCTGTTCACCTGGGCGGCGGGCGCCCTGGGGGTCGGCGCCCTGGGCACGGCGGGCGTCGTCGCCGCCGGCGGACCCGCCTCGGCCGTCGGCGCGTCCAAGCGCTTCGACCTGACCGACCCCTCCTCCGAACTGCTCCGGGAGATCTGGCTGCAGGAGGTACGCGTCCTCCAGTCGTTCTCCTTCGACAACACCAACAAGCACCTCTACACCGTGAGCCTGGTCCAGGGCGGCCGCCAACTCCCCGGTGAGACGCGGACCTACACGGGTGACGAACGCGCGAAGTACGGCGATCTGTGCGTCACCCGCCTCGACCTCGGCGGCGCCCAGATCGGCCACATGTACCTCAAGGGCTTCGGTCACGGGGTGTCCATCGCCGTCGAGCCCTCGGGCAACAGCGCCTATCTGTGGACGGAGACCGACTCCGTCGAGGCGCCGGACCCCAACCACCCCACCGACCCGTCCAAGAACATCGGCTGGGGCAGCCGGATCGCCCGGTTCAAGTTCGCCAACGGGGCCGTGCTTACGCCCACTTCCCACCTGATCACCAAGCACACCCCGGTCGCCGGGGCGGACCGCACCACCATCGCGGTCGACCCGGCCAACAGCCGTCTGGTCGTGCGCTACCGGCTGGGCGGCGCCTTCCACTTCGGCCTGTACGACCTCGCGGCCTTCAGGTCCGGCACCTACACGCAGCTCGCGCACGTGCTCCAGCCGACCGACGTCGCGAGCCCTCCCCCCTTCCAGGGCTTCACCAGCCTCGGCCAGTACCTCTACCTCCTCGAAGGCTCCGCCTACGGCACCGCCAACCCCGCCCCCGGCAACACCTACCAGTCCGTCATCGACTGGAACACGGGGACGAGGATCGACCGCCGTCTCACGGAGGCAGGCAAGAGCCTGCTCTACCGCGAACCCGAGGGGCTCGCCATCCAGCTCCCCGACCCGGCCAACCCCGCGGCCGCCCGGCTCGTCACCGGATTCGCCTCCACCGCCTCGGCGACGGACACCGACAAGAAGGCGAGCTTCTACTACAAGGACGCGCTCGTCTGACGCGGCGTCACGCCGCGCTGCTGAGTGAGAGCTTCGCGGCGAAGCCGAGGAAGAGGGCGCCTGCGGCGGAGGTCGCGCCGGCCGAGAGGCGCCTGCGGCGGCGGAAGACGGCGGCGAGTCGCGTGCCGCCGAATATCAGCATCGTGAGGTAGAGGAAGCTGCCGATCTCCAGCAGCGTGCCCAGCACGAGGAAGGACAGCGCCGGGTAGGCGTAGCCGGGGTCCACGAACTGCACGAAGAAGGAGATCAGGAAGAGGATCGCCTTCGGGTTGAAGAGGCTGATGATCAGTGCCCGGCGGTACGGGTTCTCCCCGGCGGCGGCCGACGCCTGGGCGCTGTCCTCGTCGAGCGCCTCGTTCCTGCCGCGCCACATCGACCAGGCCGACCGCATCATCCCGTACGCCATCCACGCCAGATAGCCCGCGCCCGCGTACTTCACGATCATGAAGAGCAGGGGGGTGGTCTGGAGCAGCGAGGCCGCGCCGAGCGCGGCCAGCGTCATCAGGACCGCGTCGCCGGTGAAGACACCGGCGGCGGCCTTGTACCCGGTCCGCGTGCCCTTGCGGGCGGCGACGGACAGCACGTACAGCGAGTTCGGCCCCGGCAGCAGGATGATGAGGACGAGGCCCACGAGATAGGTCGGAAGATCGGTGACACCCAGCATGAGGCGGAGTGTCGCACGGGGGTACGACAACGCGCTCGCCTGTTTCGCATCGCGGAAGATCAGGCCGAGCCGACCACCGGCGCGCGTCCGTCAGAACGCGTCGGTCGGTTCGTACGTGCCCCAGACCTGCCGCAGCGCGTCGCAGACCTCGCCGACCGTCGCCCGCGCCCTGAGCGCGTCCTTCATCGGGAAGAGGACGTTCTCCGTGCCCGCCGCCGCCCGCCGCAGCGCGGCGAGCGCCGCGTCCACGGCCGCCCCTTCGCGCTCGGCGCGCAGCCGCGCCAGTCGCTCCGCCTGCTGGGCCTCGATCGCCGGGTCGACGCGCAGCGGCTCGTACGGCTCCTCGACGTCGATCGTGTAGCGGTTGACGCCGACGACGACCCGCTCGCCGCTGTCGGTCTGCTGCGCGATCCGGTACGCGGAGCGCTCGATCTCGCCCTTCTGGAAGCCGCGTTCGATCGCCTCGACCGCACCGCCCAGCTCCTCCACCTTCCGCATCAGCTCCAGCGCGGCCGCCTCGACGTCGTCCGTCATCTTCTCCACGACGTACGAGCCGGCGAACGGGTCGACGGTGGCGGTGACGTCCGTCTCGTACGCCAGCACCTGCTGCGTCCGCAGGGCGAGGCGCGCGGACTTGTCCGTCGGCAGGGCGATGGCCTCGTCGAAGGAGTTGGTGTGCAGCGACTGCGTACCGCCGAGGACGGCCGCGAGGCCCTGGACGGCCACCCGGACGAGGTTCACCTCCGGCTGCTGCGCGGTCAGCTGGACGCCCGCCGTCTGCGTGTGGAAGCGGAGCATCAGCGACTTCGGGTTCCGCGCGCCGAACTCCTCCCGCATCACCCGCGCCCAGATCCGGCGGGCCGCCCGGAACTTGGCGACCTCCTCCAGGATCGTCGTCCGGGCCACGAAGAAGAAGGAGAGCCGGGGCGCGAAATCGTCCACGTCCATGCCGGCGGCGACGGCGGTACGGACGTACTCGATGCCGTCGGCGAGGGTGAACGCGATCTCCTGCGCGGGCGAGGCTCCGGCCTCGGCCATGTGGTAGCCCGAGATCGAGATCGTGTTCCACTTCGGGATCTCGGCGGCGCAGTACGCGAAGATGTCGGCGATCAGCCGCAGCGAGGGCTTGGGCGGGAAGATGTACGTGCCGCGCGCGATGTACTCCTTGAGCACGTCGTTCTGGATCGTGCCCGTGAGCCGGTCGGCCGGGACGCCCTGCTCCTCGCCCACGAGCTGGTAGAGGAGCAGGAGGAGCGCGGCGGGCGCGTTGATGGTCATCGAGGTGGAGACCTCGCCCAGCGGGATCCCGTCGAACAGCACCCGCATGTCGTCGATCGAGTCGATGGCGACCCCCACCTTGCCGACCTCGCCGTGCGCGAGCGGGGCGTCCGAGTCGTACCCCATCTGCGTCGGCAGGTCGAAGGCGACGGACAGGCCCGTCGTGCCGTGTGCGATCAGCTGACGGTAGCGGGCGTTGGACTCGACGGCGGTGCCGAAACCCGCGTACTGCCGCATCGTCCAGGGCCGGCCGGTGTACATGGTCGGGTACACCCCGCGGGTGAAGGGGTACGCGCCCGGTTCGCCCAGCTTCTCGGCGGGCTCCCACCCGGCCAGGGCCTCCGGTCCGTAGACCGGCTCGATGGGCAGTCCCGACTCCGACTCGCGCGCCATCGCTCCGCCTTCCGAAGAGATCTCACTTATGTCACAGCATGGTCCGCGCTGCCGCCTTGTGCGCAACCAAGGGCGCGCGGGAAGCATCCAACAGGTACACACGCAGATTCCCGGGGGGCACAGATGCGCCGTTCTTCCGTCATACGCAGAGCACTCATGGCCGCGGTCGCCGTGGCGGTCGCCACGGGCTGTACGGCCCAGGCCGCCGGCGGCTCGGGCGCCGCACCGTCGACGGGAGGGAAGCCGTCGAGCTCCTCCTCCGCCCCGGCCACGAGCGAGCCGGCCTCTCCCCCGGCCTCCGCCTCGCCCAGCGGTACGCCGACGACGGACGACAAGCCGTCCGCGACGCCCAGCTCCTCCCCCACCTCGGCGCACCCGGTCGGCAAGGTCCTGATGAAGGACGGGGACGAGAACGAGAAGGTGCGCGAGCTGCAGGCGCGGCTGCGCCAGATCGGCTACTTCGACCGGGCGCCCACCGGCTTCTACGGCTCGATCACGGGCAAGGCCGTCACGGCGTTCCAGAAGAAGCGGGAGCTGCCGCAGAGCGGCTCGGTGGACGAGGTCACCTGGCAGCGGCTGCTGGGGATGACCCGTAAGCCGACGGCCGCCGAGCTGAAGCCGGCCACCACCAACACGCTGGACACGCCGGACCCGCGCTGCATGACCGGCCGCGTGCTGTGCATCAGCAAGGAGACCCGGACGCTGGCCTGGATGATCGACGGCAAGGTCGTCTCGTCGATGGACGTCCGCTTCGGTTCGGAGAACACCCCGACCCGCGAGGGCACCTTCCAGGTCGACCGGAAGGTGCGCAACGACTGGTCGAAGCTCTACCACACGCCCATGCCGTACGCGATGTACTTCAGCCGGGGCCAGGCGGTGCACTACTCGTCGGACTTCGCGGCCCGGGGCTACAACGGGGCCTCGCACGGCTGCGTCAACGTCCGGGACAAGGGGAAGCTCTCCGCGCTCTTCGACCAGGTGAAGGTCGGCGACAAGGTCGTCGTGCACTGGTAGGCCTGCGCGGCAGGTGAGGGAGAGGGCGCGGGTGGGACCGGGGGAACGTGTCCCACCCGCGCCGGTGCGCGGAGCCGAAGGTACGGGGGGAACCCCGGCTCACGCGCGGCCGATGACCAGTCGGCTCACTTAGTACTGCGCCGACAGGCCGAAAAGTGTCACACCGAGTTCACCGCGGCGACTTCGACCGGGTCCCCGAGGGGGGCGGTACCGCTGTCGACGGCGCGGTCCGGGGCGGGTTCCCCGGTGGGGGCGAGGCCCTGGGAGCCGACGGCGGCGCTGTTCCTGGCGCGGCCGTCGTCCCTCTTGCCGCCGCGCTTGGAGCTTTTGGGGTCCTTGCTGCCCCTGGGGCCCGTTCGTTCGCCCTCGCCGTCGCCCGAGGAGTCCTCACCCCCGCGGTCGCCGGAGGATTCGCCGTCGCCCCTGCCGGACGAGCCGGCGGGATCGGCCAGGACGCGGTCGCAGAAGCGGCGCAGGGTCTCACCCGTGCGGGCCGACTTCGCGAGCCGGTCCTTGGCGGTGGCGTCGATGCGTCCGGCGCGGTAGTCCTGGCACGCCTTGATGAGCCTGGCGCCGGTGATCTCGCCGTCGTTGTCCCTCGGCCCGGTGCTCGTCCCCGGCTCCGGGGTGGCGCCGCCGTCCGTACCGCCCGTGCCACCGCCGGAGCCGGACGTGGCCGGGGGCGCGGACGTGCCGGGCGACGACGGGGACGCGCCGGGGCTACCGGTCCGGGGCGCCGAGGGCGTGACCGAGTCGACGTGCGGTCCCGATGACTGCGAGGAGTCCGGGGAGGAGGAGACCGGCCCGGGGGTGTCGGCCGCCGAGACGGAGCCGGCCGGAGCCGGACCGTCCTCGGTGAACGGCAGCATGCCCGCACCCGAGGCGACCGCGACCCCGCCGACCGCCACGGCGGCGACCGCGGCCGCAAGGCCGTACCGCAGCGAGCGGCCCCAGCGCCGGGCGGCCTCCGCCCGGGTGATCCGTACCGCGTCGAGCTCGGCGACGGCGGCCACGGTGGCCTGGGGGTCGGGCGGGACGGGGGAGGCGTGGGCGGCGGAACGCACGGTCTGGCCGCGCTCGGCGGCGGCCGCGCGGAAGGCGGCCAGGGCGGCCGCCTCACCCGGGAGTTCGGTGTCCGTCGTGTGGGCGAGGCAGGCCGTACGGGCCTCGGCGAGGGCCCGGGCCAGCCGCTCGGCCTCGGCGCGGTTGTGATCGTCGACGGCGTCGACCGGCTCACCGCGGAGCAACCGCTCCGCGGCCTCCTGGTCGAGCCATGGGTACCGCTCGTCGGCCATCACATGTCCTTCTGCGTCCGCGGGCGCGATTGCGTCACACCACCGGGCGCCTGGGCCCCCGGTCTGCGACCGCGCTGCGGTGGTACGCCCCCGAGGGGGGCGCCGTCGTCGGCCTCGACGCCGAGGAGTTCGGCGAGCCGCTTCAGGCCGCGGTGGGCCGCGGTCCGTACCGCGCCGGGGCGCTTGCCCAGGGTGTCGGCGGCGCTCTTGGCGTCGAGGCCGACGACGACGCGCAGGACGACGGCCTCGGCCTGGTCCTGTGGAAGTTGGGCGATCAGATGCATGGTGTCGCCGGTGGCGAGTGCTTCCAGTGCCTCGTCCGCGGTGTCGGACTCGGCGGGCTTGTCGGTGAGTTCGGTCTCGTCGCCGCTGGTGGCGGGGCGTCTGCCACGCATCCGGATGTGGTCGAGGGCCCGGTTGCGGGCGATGCGGGCCGCCCAGCCGCGGAACCGGTCGGCGTCGCCGCTGAAGCGGTCGAGGTCACGGGCGATCTGGAGCCAGGCCTCGGACGCGACGTCCTCGGCGTCGGCGTCCCCGACGAGCGAGCGCAGGTAGCCCAGCAGCCGGGGATGCACGGCGCGGTACACAGTACGGAAGGCATCTTCGTCCCCGTCCTGCGCAGCGAGCACCGCGGTCGTCAGCTCCGCGTCCTCCCCCAGCACTCCCCACCCTGTTCGTCATCACGGCTGGTCACCACCGCCGCACCGCTCGGCACCCCGCAGACGCTACGTCCTTCTCCGCCGTCCCGTCCACGTTCGTCCGCTCTTTGTGCAACCTGCAACCAACTTGGGACATGGGCGATGGTGTGACAGAAAACGCTTGTACGGCGCTGAAGGGAGTACGGGGCCGTGCTGCGGCTCCGCGGACGACGACCGGGGCCTCTCCTGTGGGGGGTGGCGGCCCCGGTCGTCCTCCTTTTTCCGCCCGGTTCAGGGCACTCCCTCTCCGCGACCGGCGCCGCTTCGCCGCGCCTCTCTTCGGCATGCCTCGACACCCGCCCACCGACTGTCAACTGATGGTTGACACCCCCGGAGTGTCAACCTAGGGTTGCGCTCATGACGAAACCAGTCGGCATGACCCTCCCCGTCCGGCTCGACGAGCTCATCGAAGCGATCAAGAAGAGCCACACCGACGCGCTCGACCAGCTGTCGAACGCGGTGATCGCGGCAGACCACCTCGACGACGTGGCCGACCATCTGATCGGGCACTTCGTCGACCAGGCCCGGCGCTCGGGCGCCTCCTGGACCGACATCGGCAAGAGCATGGGCGTCACCCGCCAGGCCGCCCAGAAGCGCTTCGTCCCCAAGGAGCCCGACGCGGAGAAGATGGACCCGAACGCCGGGTTCAGCCGCTTCACCCCGCGGGCCAGGAACGTCGTCATGGCCTCCCAGAACGAGGCCGCGGCCGCGCGCAACGCCGAGATCACCCCCGCGCACGTGGCCCTCGGGCTGCTCGCCGAGCCCGAGGGGCTCGCGGTGCACTGGATCACCTCCCAGGGCGTGACGCCCGAGGCGCTGCGCGAGGCGATCACCCCGACGCTGCCGCCGGCGGCCGAGGAGGTGGGCGCGCTCATCCCGTACGACGCGGCGGCGAAGAAGGTGCTGGAGCTGACCTTCCGCGAGGCGCTCCGGCTCGGCCACAACTACGTCGGTACCGAGCACATCCTGCTCGCGCTGCTGGAGTTCGAGGACGGCGAAGGGGTCCTGACGGGCCTCGGCCTCGACAAGGCCCGGGCGGAGGCGGACATCGCGGCGGCCATCGATCAGATCGCGGTGAAGCCGGCGGAGTGACGCCGTGACGGTGGGGAGGGTGGGGCCGGGCGCCCGGCCCCTCCTCCCTACGCGGGCCTCAGGCCGTACGGGCCCGGCGGGAGACCACGGCGCGGAGTACCCGGCCACCCTCCGTGGAGAGTTCGCGGGCCCGGCGCAGGCCGGTCGGCCCGTGGGCGACCGACTCCAGGACCGCCTGCTGCCGGCGCAGCTCGCCGGCGACGAGCGGTCCGGCCCCGGTCGCGTCGCCTGCGCGGCACCGCTCGATCAGCTCGTCCGTGACCTCGGCGGCCTCGTACCGGCCGTGCAGGGCGAGCGCGCTGACGGAACATCCGGCGGCCCAGACCTTGAGCGGCTCCTCGGCCCACTCGGCGGGCGCGGTGCCCAGCATCTCGCGCACGAGCCCGGCCGCCACCCCTTCCGTACAGGCGCCGTCCAGCTCGACGCGGGCCTTGGCTACCGCCTCGCCCCAGGCGTCACCGTCACCGCGGGCCACCGCCGCCCAGACGGGCCGCAGCACGTCGTCGTCGGGGGCGAGCAGCGGCAGACAGCGGTCCAGACAGGCGAGCCCGGCAGCCGCCAGGCTCCGCTCGTCGGCCCGGTCGATCAGTTCCAGCAGGCTCATCGAGGCCTCCCGTCGCGGTCGCGGCACTTCCTCTTACTGCGCCGCCTGGCGCGAATACGTCACTACGAGGCCGGAATCATGCCAGTGGCCTTCTGGTGTTGCATAGAGGTGAGACGGCGGACGAAGAGGATGGCGAGGACTGCGGCGGCGATGTCGAGTGCGTAGCCCAGGAGGGACCACCAGGTCGCGGTGGTGTAGGCCTCGAACGTTTCGGCCCGCTTGGACAACTGCGCGGCGATCCGGTCCACCACGATGTCGGCGACCCAGAAGGCCCACCAGCAGTGGAGGAGCGTCAGCTCGCCGGCACCGTCGGCGGCGTACGGCCGCAGGCGGCTGGCCCGCCAGATGTCGGCGGCGATCCCCCGGGGAATCCACAGATTGCCGATCGGGATGAACCAGCTGCCGATGGCCCAGCCCTTTCCGCGGCTCTGCAGATCACCGGCCCAGACCTCGGCGTTCTGTCGCAGCCGGTGGAACCAGATGATGAAGACGATCCCCGTCGCCACGAACAGCGTGAACCCCATGCTGTACGCCACGTTCAGGTTGAGCGCTCCGAACACGGCCGGATCGGAGTAGTCCGCGCCGTCGGCCGACAGATGGCGGACGTCGATCGCGCCGAGCAGCAGGTCGAAGGCGATGTTGCCGGCGAGCAGGGTCATGACGGCGTAGGACAAGCCGTTCGGATTGCGGAGCATGGTTGAGCGACCCCCACGGGTGAGCGGCGCCCCTCCCCGAGGCCCCGGCGCGGCCGAGTGGCCGCCGCGGACGGGACCGTACGCGAACGGACCCGTCCCGTCCACGGGGAAACCGCTGGTCAGCCGCGCACCTTCACCGCGAGCGCCCGGAAGGCGTCCCAACTCGCCGTCGGGGTTCGGGAGTCCCAGAGCTTCTGGGCCGTCGCCGTCAGCGGCATCCGGATGCCGTCGGCCACCTGTGTCGCGGTCTGCGCCTGGGACAGGTCGCACCAGACCGCGAAGCGGCCGCCCAGGATCTGGGGTCCGTACCGCGCCGGCACGGGTGTCGTGCCGCGCAGCACCAGCGGGGTCCACTGCTCGTAGATCCGGCGGCCGGTGGGGTACGTGAACTGGTTCGGCTCGCCGAGGACGTAGTAGAGGAACTCGTCGTTGAGGTTCACGACCTTCCGGCCTTCTTGGAGGTACTCGATCGGCGGCCGGGCCCCTATCTCCTTGCCGGTCCAGTACTCGACCTCGATGCGCCGGTCGGCGGAGACGACCCCGCCGCGGAAGAACCCGTCGTTCCAGGCCTTCGCCACCTTGCCCGTGCCGCGCACCACCGCCGCGCGGTCGTTCAGCCAGCCCTCCGCCAGATCCTGGACGCCCGCCTGCTGCCCGTACTTCTGGCGCGCCGCCGTCGCCAGCTGCGGATAGGAGGCAGCCGGGTCGCGGACGGTCAGCGCCTGGTACTCGTCGGCGCCGACGTGGAACCAGCCGCCGGGGAACAGCCCGGCGTACTCGCGCAGCAGCTCGTCCACGAGCCGCGCCGAGGCGGGCTTGGAGATGTCGATGGCGCCCTGGCGCGGAACGCCCGAGACGTTGCGCAGCTGCAGGTCCGGGTGGGCGCGCAGGACCGCGCCGAGGTGTCCGGGCGAGTCGATCTCGGGCACGACGGTGATGTGCAGGGTCTGCGCGAGGGCGAGGATGCGGCGCACCTCGGCCTTGGTGAGGTGCTGGGCCGAGACGATCTCCGGGTGGGTGTCGGAGGCGATCCGGAAGCCCTGGTCGTCGGAGAAGTGCAGACCGAACTGGTTGAGCTTGAGGTCGGCCATCTCGCGCAGGCGGGCCTCGATCCACTCCGCCGTGAAGAACTTGCGGGCGATGTCGAGGTTCAGTCCGCGCTGCGGCTTCGCGGGCGCGTCGGTGACCGTGCCCTCGGGCATCGCGCCGGAACCCTTCACCGACTGCTTGAGCGTACGGGTCCCGTAGAAGACGCCGGCCTCGTCGGGGCCGGTGATCCTGACCCGGTCGTCGCGGGTGGTGAGCGTGTACGACTCGGGGGCGCCCTTGCCGCCGAGGGCCAGCTCGACGTCGCCCGCGCGGGCCGCCACGGCACCCCGGTACGCGATCTTGAGCTCTCCGGCGAGCAGCCGGCCCTCGTCGGCGAGGCCCTCGCTGTCGGCCGCGACGACAACCCCGGCCTGGGGCGTCGGGCGCCAGCCCGGTCCGCGCGCCGCCTCGTGGGAGCGGACGGCGGGGATGGTGAGCGGGGCGGAGGAGAGGGGGTAGGTCCGGGTGGGCGTGGGGCTCGGCGGCGGGGACGTACGCGTCGGCGCGCTGGTGACGGGGGACGGCGTCCCGACGCCGGACGTGGGTCCGGCGGGGCCGTCGGACGAGCCGTTGGCACAGCCCGTCACGGCGGCCAGTGCCACCACGGCCGCGAGGAGGGTGGTGCCCGCATGGGGCCTTCGTATGGCGTAACGCATCACTCGGAATCCTCCCTCAGCGGGTGGGGCGGGGCCATTCGAGGCACAGAGATCTGTACCGGAACGTCACGCACCCGTTCTGAAACTCTCCCTTCCGGGTGAAATTCGCGCATCCGTCGGACAGTTCTCCCTCACCGTCGATAACGTTGAGTCACATCCACCCCACCCTTCCCGGAGTCCACGCTGACCAGCGACACCCGCGCCCCTTCCCGGAACGGGAACCTGGGCTCCGCCGCGGCCCCCGCCGCCCCTGCCATACCGGCCCAGCAGGGCGAATCCCGGCATCTCGGCACGCCCGACGGCCTGGGGCGCTTCAACGCCGCTCCGGCCGCCGACGCCCATGAGCTGCTGCTCTCCTGCTGCCACAGCCACCGCTGGGCCGAACGGGTGACCGCGCACCGTCCGTACCCGACGCTCGACGCGCTGCTCGCCGCCGCCGACGAGGCCGGGTACGACCTGTCCGCCCCGGATCTGGACGAGGCACTCGCCGCCGAGTCCTCGGCCGCGCCCCACCCCGACGCCCCGCCCGCCGCGCACACCGCCCTGCGGGCCGCCCACGCCGCGTACGAGAGCCGCTTCGGGCACGCGTTCGTGATCAGCCTCGACGGCGTACGCCCCGGTGAGCGCCTCGACCAGGTGCTCGCGGGCATCCGGTCCCGTCTCGCCAACGAGCCGGAGGAGGAGCGGGTGATCGCCGCGGACGAGCTGCGCCGGCTGGCCCGCGCCCGGCTCGCCCACCATGTCGGAGCCCCCGCCATTTCCGTACAGGCGTCCTGAATGCGGTGATTCGGGCTTGTACGATAGCCCGTCCGTGCCTGTTTGATCACACCGATGGACCCCGCGCGAGCGAACCGACAACTCGTCGCTACGATGACCAGGGCCGGTGGACCGTACCCGGCCGGGTCAGACCGACATCGAAGCCGGCCGACCCTGATCCCCGCTCCCGGAGGGTTTTTCCGTGCCGGCTGGAACGCTGTACCGCGGCCGGGAAGGAATGTGGTCCTGGGTGGCTCATCGAGTCACCGGCGTCCTCATCTTCTTCTTCCTGTTCGTACACGTGCTGGACACCGCTCTCGTCCGCGTCTCCCCCGAGGCGTACGACGAAGTGGTCGCGACCTACAAGACGCCGATCGTCGCTCTGCTGGAGTACGGCCTCGTCGCCGCCATCCTCTTCCACGCGCTGAACGGCCTGCGGGTCATCGCCGTGGACTTCTGGTCCAAGGGCCCGCGCTACCAGAAGCAGATGCTCTGGACCGTGATGGCCATCTGGATCATTCTGATGGCGGGCTCCGTCTACCCCGTCCTCGGCCACGCCGCACGTGAACTGTTCGGGAGCTGACGCCAGACCATGTCTGCAAACAACACAGTCGCTGACACCACTTCCGCGATCGGTCCCGTCGAGGGCGCTGCCTACGACGCGGACAACCCGGCCCCGTACATCGAGGCCCCCCGCAAGCGCACCGGCAAGACGCCGAAGGCCACGCGAGGCAACTTCGAGATGGCCGCGTGGCTCTTCATGCGCCTCTCGGGCATCGTCCTCGTCGTCCTGGTCCTCGGCCACCTGCTGATCCAGCTCTTCCTCGACGGCGGCGTCTCCAAGATCGGCTTCGCCTTCGTGGCCGGCCGCTGGGCCTCGCCGTTCTGGCAGGTCTGGGACCTCCTGATGCTCTGGCTCGCCATGCTGCACGGCGCCAACGGCCTCCGCACGGTCATCAACGACTACGCGGAGCGGGCCAACACGCGCCTGTGGCTCAAGGGCCTGCTGTACACCGCCACGGTGTTCACCATCCTTCTGGGCACGCTGGTGATCTTCACCTTCGACCCGAACATCCGCTAGGCACGGGGCTGAGGTAATCCACGTCATGAAGATCCACAAGTACGACACCGTCATCGTCGGCGCCGGCGGCGCCGGCATGCGCGCCGCCATCGAGGCGACGAAGCGCAGCCGCACCGCCGTCCTGACGAAGCTCTACCCCACCCGCTCCCACACGGGCGCCGCGCAGGGCGGCATGGCCGCCGCGCTCGCCAACGTGGAGGAGGACAACTGGGAGTGGCACACCTTCGACACGGTCAAGGGCGGTGACTACCTGGTCGACCAGGACGCCGCCGAGATCCTGGCGAAGGAGGCCATCGACGCCGTCCTCGACCTGGAGAAGATGGGCCTGCCGTTCAACCGGACCCCGAACGGCACCATCGACCAGCGCCGCTTCGGCGGTCACTCCCGCAACCACGGCGAGGCGCCGGTCCGCCGGTCCTGCTACGCCGCGGACCGCACCGGTCACATGATCCTCCAGACGCTGTACCAGAACTGCGTCAAGGAGGGCGTGGAGTTCTTCAACGAGTTCTACGTCCTGGACCAGCTGATCACCGAGGTCGACGGCGTCAAGAAGTCGGCGGGTGTGGTCGCGTACGAGCTGGCCACCGGTGAGATCCACATCTTCCAGGCCAAGGCCGTGATCTACGCCTCCGGCGGCACGGGCAAGTTCTTCAAGGTGACCTCCAACGCGCACACGCTGACGGGTGACGGCCAGGCGGCCTGCTACCGCCGCGGTCTGCCGCTGGAGGACATGGAGTTCTTCCAGTTCCACCCGACGGGCATCTGGCGCATGGGCATCCTGCTGACGGAGGGCGCCCGTGGTGAGGGCGGCATCCTCCGCAACAAGGACGGCGAGCGCTTCATGGAGAAGTACGCGCCGGTCATGAAGGACCTCGCGTCCCGTGACGTCGTCTCGCGCTCCATCTACACGGAGATCCGCGAGGGTCGCGGCTGCGGTCCCGAGGGCGACCACGTCTACCTGGACCTGACGCACCTCCCGCCGGAGCAGCTCGACGCCAAGCTCCCGGACATCACCGAGTTCGCCCGAACGTACCTGGGCATCGAGCCGTACACGGACCCGATCCCGATCCAGCCCACCGCGCACTACGCCATGGGCGGCATCCCGACCAACGTCGAGGGTGAGGTCCTGGCGGACAACACCACCGTCGTGCCGGGTCTGTACGCGGCCGGCGAGGTCGCCTGCGTGTCGGTGCACGGCGCCAACCGCCTGGGCACCAACTCGCTGCTCGACATCAACGTCTTCGGCAAGCGCTCCGGCATCGCCGCCGCCGAGTACTCCGCAAAGCACGACTTCGTCGAGCTTCCGGAGGCCCCGGAGGCGTTCGTCGTCGCGCAGATCGAGAAGCTGCGCAACTCCACGGGCAACGAGCGGGTGGCCGACATCCGCCGTGAGCTGCAGGAGACGATGGACGCCAACGTGATGGTGTTCCGTACGGAGCAGACCATCAAGACGGCCGTCGAGAAGATCGCCGAACTGCGCGAGCGCTACGAGAACGTGTCCATCCAGGACAAGGGCAAGCGCTTCAACACGGACCTGCTGGAGGCCGTCGAGCTGGGCAACCTGCTCGAACTGGCCGAGGTCATGGCCGTCTCGGCCCTGGCGCGCAAGGAGTCCCGCGGCGGTCACTACCGCGAGGACTACCCGAACCGCGACGACGTCAACTTCATGCGTCACACGATGGCGTACCGCGAGGTCGGCGAGGACGGCTCCGAGACCGTGCGTCTCGACTACAAGCCGGTCGTCCAGACCCGCTACCAGCCGATGGAGCGTAAGTACTGATGGCTACCCCCGTACTGGACAAGGTCGAGGCGGACTCCGCCGCCTCCCCGTACATCACGGTCACGATGCGGATCCGCCGCTTCAACCCCGAGGTGTCGGACGCGTCGGTCTGGGAGGACTTCCAGATCGAGATCGACCCGAAGGAGCGTGTGCTCGACGCCCTTCACAAGATCAAGTGGGATGTCGACGGCTCGCTGACGTTCCGCCGCTCGTGCGCGCACGGCATCTGCGGCTCGGACGCGATGCGGATCAACGGCAAGAACAGGCTCGCCTGCAAGACGCTGATCAAGGACATCAACCCCGAGAAGCCGATCACGGTCGAGGCCATCAAGGGCCTCACGGTGATGAAGGACCTCGTGGTCGACATGGAGCCCTTCTTCCAGGCGTACCGGGACGTCATGCCGTTCCTGGTCACCAAGGGCAACGAGCCGACGCGTGAGCGTCTGCAGTCGGCCGAGGACCGCGAGCGCTTCGACGACACCACCAAGTGCATCCTGTGCGCCGCGTGCACGTCGTCCTGCCCGGTCTTCTGGAACGACGGGCAGTACTTCGGCCCGGCCGCGATCGTCAACGCGCACCGCTTCATCTTCGACTCGCGCGACGAGGCGGGCGAGCAGCGCCTGGAGATCCTGAACGACAAGGACGGCGTGTGGCGTTGCCGCACGACGTTCAACTGCACGGACGCCTGCCCGCGTGGCATCGAGGTCACGAAGGCGATCCAGGAAGTGAAGCGCGCGCTGATCACGCGCCGCTTCTAGTCTTCTGACACCTGGTCACAACGGGGAAGCCCGCTTCTGTACGCTCGGCGTGCAGAAGCGGGCTTTTCCGTCGGTGGAGCCGTTGGTGGAGAGAGCGGGGAGAGATGAGCGAGCCGAACCCATACGCGGACGGTGAGTACAAGTGGGGTCCCGGGCAGCAGGCGGGGGCTCCGGGGTACGGCTATCCGCAGGGGGTGGGCGGCTACGAGCCGACGCTCGCGGGCGGAGTACCCGTGCCGCCGCAGTATCCGTCGGCGGGGCACGACGGTGGCCACCTCTTCATCCTCGGGGACATCACCATCGCCGGCGATCAGATCATCACGCCGGGTGGGCCGATGCCCCTCAAGGGTGCGGCCTGGAACGTGATGGACATGTCACGGAGCGAGGAGAAGATCTCCACTGCCGGGATCGTGCTGGCGTGCGTCTTCGTGGCGGCCTGCGGACTCGGCCTGCTGTTCCTGCTGATGAAGGAGCGCACGACGTCTGGCTTCATCCAGGTCTCCGTGACCAGCGGGGGCCGGTACCACTCGACGATGATTCCGGCGGTCCGGCCGGACACCATCCACTGGGTGATGGGCCAGCTCAACTACGCGCGTTCGCTGAGCATGTAGCGCTCGAGCCGCGACTCAGCCGTGCCACGGGGTGGTCGTGCCGGCCTCTGCGGCCACCATGATCCGGCGGAGGAGGTCGTTGAGGAGGGCCCGCTCGTCCTCGTCGAGGACACCGAGCAGGCGCTCCTCCTCGTGACCGAGGACGTCCATCGCGCCGAGCCAGGTCTCCCGGCCCGGAGCGGTGAGTTCGACGACGACCCGGCGGCGGTCGGTCGTGGACGGCGTACGGCGGACGAAGCCTCGCTTCTCCAGGGCGTCGAGACGGCCGGTGACCGAGGCGGGGGCGAGGTCGAGGTCCTGGGCCAGTTCGGAGGGGGCCGCGCTGCCGCCGCGGCCGGCGAGCTTGTGGAGCGTGTCGAACTCGTGGCGTTCGAGCTCGAAGTCGAGGAGGGACTGCTCGCGGACGCGCCGCAGGTGGACGGAGAGCTTCTTCATCCGGGTGACGGCGCCCTCCACGACCGGGTCGAGACCGGGCAGAACAGGCTGCCAGCGCTCGACGTGCTCGTCGGTCCAGTCGCGCGGGGTGGGCTCGGTCGGCTCCATGGATCGATCGTACGTCGACGGCGGCGACCCTTCGGTTTCGAATACTTTCGTTGCCGAATTATTCGACAACGAAGCTCTCTCCTCGCGCGCGGACCTGGGCGCTGCGAGGCGGCCCGGGCGCCCGGCTAGGCTCGGGGACTGTGAAGGACGTGAAGGAAGACAAGCCCGCCGAGCGTGGCGCACAGGTCGGCGAGCACGAGGCACCGGCCGCGAAGGCCCCGGCCAAGGCCGCGAAGAGCGAACAGACCCGCACGCTCATCCTCGAAACCGCCCTCCGGCTCTTCAAGGAGCGCGGTTACGACAAGACGACCATGCGGGCCATCGCCCAGGAGGCCGGGGTCTCCGTCGGCAACGCGTACTACTACTTCGCGTCCAAGGAACACCTGGTCCAGGGGTTCTACGACCTGATCGCCGAGGAACACCAGTCGGCGGTCGCGGGAATCCTCGACGGCGACGAGAAGGACCTGACGGCCCGCATCCGCGGGGTCCTCCTCGGCTGGCTCGACATCGCCGAGCCGTACCACGAGTTCGCGTCCCAGTTCTTCAAGAACGCCGCCGACCCGGACAGCCCGCTGAGCCCCTTCTCCCCCGAGTCGGAGGGCCCGCGCGAGGCCGCGATCGACGTCCACCGCCGCGTCATCTCCGGCGCGAACGTCAAGATCGACCCCGAACTGGCCGAGCCGCTCCCCCAGTTGCTCTGGCTCCAGCAGATGGGCCTGGTGCTGTTCTGGGTGTACGACCGCTCCGAGGGCTGCGCCAACAGCCGCCGGCTCGTCGAGCGCCTCGCGCCCGTCACCGCCCGGGCGATCTCGCTCTCCCGCTTCCGGCTGCTGCGCCCCCTGGTGCGCGAGACCCACGACCTCCTCGCCGACTTCATGCCGACGGCGGCGGGCATGGCGGCCTCGGGCAGGCCTCAGCGCACCAAGGCCCCCAAGGCTCCCAAGGCCCCCGAGGAGAGCTGACGGACGGGCGTCAGATCCAGCTCAGCTCCCAGAGCCGCCAGATCCCGGTGCCGTCGGTGAGGTACTGCGAACCGGCGACGTCGGTCGTCGCGAGCACGTAGTCCTTCTTCTGCCAGAGCGGGATCAGCGGAACGTCCTTCGCGACCTCCGACTGGATGTCCTCGAAGTCGTTGGCGGCCGCCGCCCGGTCGCTGTACTGCTGCGTCGCCGAGATCAGCGAGTCGATCTTCCCGCTGGAGAACCCGGTGTGCATGGCGTTGCCCGCACCCACGAGCGGGGCGGTGAAGCTGTCGGAGTCCGGGAAGTCAGGCAGCCAGCCGACGGGGAACGCGTCGTACTCGCCCTTCGCGTACGCCTTCTGGAAGTCCTGCCACTCCGCCTCGACCAGCTTCACCTTGAACAGACCGGACGCCTCCAGCTGGCGCTTGAGCTCCTTCGCCTCGGCGGCGTACGTGACGTCCTTGCGGTAGCCGAGGGTGAAGCTCACCGGCGTCTCGACGTCCGCGTCCTTGAGGAGCGCCTTGGCCTTCTTCGAGGACGGCTCGGGGTAGGTGTCGTAGAACGAGGTGCTGTGGCCGTTGTAGCCCTGCGGGATGAGGGAGTACAGCGGTTCGACCGTGCCGTGGTACGCGCCGGTGACGATGGCGGGGCGGTCGACGACGGCGGCGACGGCCTGCCGGACCTCCTTCTTCGCCATCGGCGAGCCGGACTTCACGTTGAAGTAGAGATTGCGGACCTCGGCGGTCTGCGCCTCGGTGATCCGGGCGGAGTCCTTGCCGTTGCCCACCTCGGAGAGGAACTCCGGCGGCATCTGGCGGTGCGCGATGTCGATCTGCCGGCTCTTCCAGGCGTTCGCGAGCTGCTCGGACTCCTTGTAGTACTTCACGACGACCGGCCCGCCGGCCTTGGCCGCGCCCCTGTACTTCGGGTTGGGCTCCAGCCGCGCGCTCTCGCCGGGCTTGAACTCCTTGAGGACGTAGGGCCCGGAACCGTCGGCCGTGACGCCGTCGCGCACCTGCTTCCCCGGGTACTGGCTGCTGTCCACGATCGAACCGGCGCCCGTGGCGAGCTTCAGCGGGAAGGTCGCGTCCCGGCTGTTCAGGTGGAAGGTGACCTTCTGCCCGTCGGCGACGACGCTCTTGAGGGTCGGGAAGAGCGGCGCGGGACCCGCGTCCGCCTTGATGTCCAGGATCCGCTCGAAGGAGTGCCGGACGTCCTCGCCGGTCACCTTGCGGCCGTTGGAGAAGGTGAGGTCGTCCCGGAGTTCGCACTGGTACGTCGTGAGCTTCGCGCCGACGAACTTGCAGCTCTCGGCGGCATCCGGGACCGGGGTGACGATGCCCGGCTTGAAGCTCAGCAGCGTCTGGTAGACGTTGCTGTACATCGCCCAGGAACCGGCGTCCCACGCGCCGGCCGGGTCGAGCGAGGTCACCTCGTCCGTGGTGCCGATGGTGATCGGATCGGTCCGCTCGTCGTCGGAGGGGAGCAGTTGCCAGCCCCCGACTCCGGCGACCACCAGAACTCCACAAGTGATGAGGATCCGAAGACGGACCGTCGACCGCATCGCCGTGCTTCCTTCATGTCGAGCCCACCCCTGCCGCGGCGGCGCCCAGCCGGCCGCGATGGCGTCACCCAATCACACGAGCTTCACAAGTGGAAGAGGAAACCTTCACGATGCAGTTAAATGTCCGTGATGAGCCTTGACGGGATCGAACGGTCCGTATGACTCCCCTGCGCGCGGAGTGACTCCTTCCGCTCCGTCCCGTTCTGTCACGCCTGCTTCGAGGCCAGTTGGACGACGGTGATGTCGGAGGGCGCGCCGACCCGGACCGGGGGACCCCAGGCGCCCGCGCCGCGGGAGACGTAGAGCTGGGTGTCGCCGTACCGCTCCAGACCGGCGACGGTCGGGTTGGCCAGCTCGGCGAGGTAGTTGCCCGGCCAGAGCTGGCCGCCATGGGTGTGGCCGGAGAGCTGGAGGTCGACGCCGTGGCGGACGGCGTCGTCGATGACGATCGGCTGGTGCGCGAGGAGGACGGCCGCCTTCGCGCGGTCGCGGTCGCCGAGCGCGGCGGCGAAGTCGGGGCCCTGGCCCTCGCTCTCGCCGGCGATGTCGTCGACCCCGGCGAGGTCGAAGCCGGCCGCGATCTCCAGGCGCTCGTTGCGCAGCGGGCGCAGACCGAGTTCGCGGACGTGGTCGACCCAGGCGTCCGCGCCGGAGAAGTACTCGTGGTTGCCGGTCACGAAGAACGAGCCGTGCCGGGCCTTGAGCCGCGCGAGGGGTTCGGCGGCGGAGCCGAGGTTCTCGACGGTGCCGTCCACGAGGTCGCCGACGACGGCGATCAGGTCGGGCTGGGTGGCGTTGATGGTCTCCACGATGCGCTGGGTGTGGGCGCGGCCGAGGATCGGCCCGATGTGGATGTCGGACACGACGGCGATCCGGTACCCGTGCAGCGCGCGCGGCACCTTGGCCAGCGGCACGGTGACCCGCTTGACGCGCGGCCCGCGCAGGACGCCGTACGTCCCGTACCCGACGGTCCCCACGGCGGCGGCGGCCGCGGCCCCACCGACGACCCGCGACACGAACAGCCGCCGGGAGACCGAGGCGCGGTCGGCGTCCGGGGCGCTCTCCACGGGGGCGCCCTCCACCCGGGCGTCCGGCGCGGGGGCGTCCTGAGGGGCGGGCGCGGCAGCGGGCGCGGGCGCCGCGGCGGAAGCCGCGGCCGGGGCCTGCGCCGGGGTCAGGGCCTCCGCGGCGCCGAGGGTCAGCGGTGCGGCGGCCGGGGCCGTGGCCCGGGCGCCCGCCCGGCGCTCCAGCGCGCGCCGCAGCAGCGGACGGACGGCCTCCCCGACGACGAGGGCGAGGGTCACGTACAGGAGCAGGGCCAGCCAGAGGTAGCCCGGCCAGGCCACGACCTGCTGGAGCCAGAACGGTGCGCCGGCCCTCGACGAGGTCAGGGCCGCGAGCGACAGCACGGGCAGGACGAACGCGGCGGCCGTCCCCAGCCGCCGTGCCACGCTCCCCCGCGCGGTGACGTCGCGCACGAGGCGCAGCCACACATACCGGTGGACCCCGCCCAGCAGGGCGAGGACCACCACGAGCACCAGCAGGAAGACGACCACGCCTCGTAACCCCTATCCGCGTCCGTGCGGCCCGATCACCGCGGCCATGGTCCCCCCACCGGCAGGACGCGCGGATGCCCGACACATACTGGCAAGGCACGACCGATCCGCCGCGAAGGGCTTCCCATGAAACTCAGCCGCCCCGTCTCCTGGTTCCTGACCGTCTTCGGAATCTGGTCGTGGGTGATCTGGATCACCTTCGTGAAGAACCTGTTCAAGGACGCGAGCGGCCTCGCCTTCGAGGACGGCAGCCCGACGGCGTACCTGTGGGTCCACCTCGCCCTTGCCGTCACGTCCTTCATCCTAGGCACGGTCGTCGGAGTGATCGGCGTCCGGGGCGTACGGTCGGCGCGCACGAGCAGCTAGGGGGAACCCTGCGGGGGCCCTCTAGGGAGCGAGGACTCCGTCGCGCAGCGCCGCCCACTCCAGGGAGTGGCGGATGCCGTCGGCGACGGAGTACCGCGGCTCCCAGTCGAGCAGTCGCTTCGCGCGGTCGCTGCGCGTGTAGGAGCCCACCACGTCGCCGGGGCGGGCGGCGGTCTCGACGGACGCGACCGGTGTCCCGACGACGCTGCGGAAGGCGTCGAGGAGCTCGCGCACGGTGGTCCCGGTGCCGGTCCCCAGGTTGATGACGGCGGAGCGTTCCCCGTCCGTCACCACCTCGTCGAACCTGACCAGGGCGGCCACGTGCGCGGCGGCCAGGTCCCACACGTGGACGTAGTCGCGGATGCCGGATCCGTCGCGCGTGGGCCAGTCGGTGCCGGTGACCGGGAAGGCGACCCCCTCCTCCTGGGCCTGGATCATCTTCCCCAGGGCGTGGCTGGGGCGGCGCAGCTGCAGCCCGGTGCGCATCCCCGGGTCCGCGCCGATGGGGTTGAAGTAGCGCAGGGACAGCACCCGCAGCGGCCCGCTGGCGGCGATGTCGGCGAACATCGCCTCGCACACCGCCTTGGTGCGGGCGTACGGGCTCTGCGGGTCGATCCCGGAGTTCTCGTCGACCGTCAGGTCCTCGTTCGGGCGGTAGATGGACGCCGAAGAGCTGAAGATCATCCGCTCGCAGCCGTTGCGCAGCAGATGGGAGACGAAGTCCAGGCTCTTCGCCACGTTCGCCCGGTAGTAGCCGACCGGGTCGGCGACCGAGTCCGGGACCACGATCAGTGCCGCGCAGTGGACGACGGCCTCGATGTCCGGCTGCTCGGCGAAGATGCGGTCGATCAGCGCGCCGTCGGCGATGTCTCCCTCGTAGAAGTCCCGTCCCGCGGCGAACTCACGTCGGCCCGTCACCAGACTGTCCAGGATCACCGGGGTGATCCCCGCGTCGACGCACGCCGAGGCGATCGTGCTCCCGATGAAGCCGGCGCCGCCGGCGATCAGCACCTTCATGACGCGCTCCTCTCGGAACCCTGGCCGGCGCCCGCCGTCAGGAGCGGGAAGGCCCGGTCGCGGCGCGCGGGCACCGCGAACGTGGCGCGGCTGCGGACCTCCATGAAGGCGTTGATGCCGTTGCGGCGCCGCACGCCGATGCGCCGGTCGTGCGTGGTGGCGTCGGCCGCGTTCATCACCGCCCGGGTGGCGTGGAAGTCCTCCATGGTGCGCTGCAGCGAGACGAAGTGGGTCCCGGGCACACCGTGGTCGAGGGTGGCGAAGTCCCTGCGGTTGATGCGCGGGACGCCGGCGAGCCGGGCGCGACCGGTGGCCTGGGCGTGGCCGACACGGCCGTGGGCGGCGGCCACCGCGGGCATGCTGTCCGCGTCGCTCGTGGCGTCGTCGACCAGTTTCTCCGCCTCGTCGGCGCTGACGCGCGGGGAGTACATCTGGGCGCTGCGGGTGTCGGCGTCCTGTTCGTACCAGCTGTCGACGTCCAGTTCGATGTAGCTGACGTGCATGGTGGTTCCGCCGGTCAGGGGGCCCGAGGTGACGGTGATCCGGTCCTCCGGGGCCTGGTTGCCGCGCAGCCCGGAGTGGAACCCGAGCATCAGCGGCGCGCGGCCGGGGATGCCGGCGTCGGGACGGCGGGCGGCGGGCAGGCCGCGTCCGACGAAGCCCGTGCGCACCTCGGCCAGCCGCAGCCGCCCGCGCTGGTCGAGGGGGCCGTCGCCGAAGAGGCTGTCGGTGACGTCGGCGAGGGTGTCCTCCTCGTCGGCGGCCAGGTGCAGGCAGGCGTCGAAGTGCTCCAGGCGTGGGTTCTCCCAACGGGCCATGGGGACCGGCCGGTTCACCGGTGGCCGCACCCCGGTGTACGCGTCGAAGTAG
Organism: Streptomyces sp. NPDC054975; assembly: GCF_053609105.1. Taxonomy (NCBI): domain Bacteria; kingdom Bacillati; phylum Actinomycetota; class Actinomycetes; order Kitasatosporales; family Streptomycetaceae; genus Streptomyces; species Streptomyces sp. NPDC054975. The sequence goes on along the minus strand of NZ_JBSGWV010000008.1, from coordinate 92,591 downwards.
CCGGGACCCCAGCCCAGACAGGTGAGCAATCCCTGGGGCCCGTAGGGCAGTTCGCGCTCCAGGGTGCGCAGAGCCCCTTCCAGGTGTGCGGAGTCGGCCGCGGTGGGCGCGCCGCCGGTGACGTCCAGCAGGAGCAGCCGGTGGAAGCGCGGGGCGAGCGGGCGGCCTTCCTCGTCGTGGTGGAAGGTGTCCTCCCACGCGTGTTGGGCGGCGGGTACGTCGGTCATGTCAGGTCCTCGCTGTCGGAACTGTCCTGGCGCAGCCGGGCGAAGGCGGCGTCCCAGTCCGCGGTCGGCTCGCCGGGCTCGTTGAACAGGGCGAAGGTCGTCCCGCGCGCGGAGGGGTGCTCCACGGCGGCGATCATCGCGGCGGCGATGTCCGCGCGGGACACCATGCCGTCGGTCCGCGGATGCTGGGACAGGGTCAGGGCGTGCGAGCCGGGCGGGTCGTCGGTCATCCAGGTGGGGCGCACGATGGTGTACGGCACTCCGCCGGTCCGCAGGGCCTGTTCGGCGGCGATGCGGGAGGGCAGCAGCGCGGCGCTGGTCCGGTTGAGCGGGTGGGCCGGCCCGTGGCCGACGGCGAAGGAGCTGAGCAGCACGAACTGCGGCGGCGTCGGACGGCCGGCGGCTTCTCTCAACAGCAGGTGCGTGGCCTGCTCGGTGTGGCGCAGGGGGTCGCCCCTCTTCGGTACGAGGACGACGGCGTCCGCGTCGCGCAGGGCGGTCCGCAGGGCCGCCGCGTCCTCGACGTCGGCGACGAACCGTACGTCGTGGCCCCGGCCGGCGGCGTGGTCGGCGACGAGGCGGCCGGTGGAGGCCTTGAAGCCCGACGAGGCGATGGCGATACGGGCGCCGGCGCCGGACGTGGTCACGCCGCACCGCCGACGAGGAGGGCCGCCTTGCCCGCCAGCCGGCGCTCACGCAGGGCGGTCATCACCTCGGGGAGCCTCTCCCAGCTGTCGGTACGGCCCACGACGGGCCTCAGCTGCCCGTCCCGGACGGTACGCAGCAGCAGGGCGAGATCGTCCGAGACGGGCTCGCCGGAGCCGAACACCCAGAAGGGGTGCAGGGTCTGGCGCACGTGCGGGACGAAGGAGGCGAGGGACAGGCCCGCCGTGCGACCCGAGGAGGTGCCCAGCATGACGATGTGGCCGAGGGGGGAGAGCCGCTGGAGGGCGGCGGTCAGGACCTCGCCGCCGACGGACTCCAGGACGAGGTCGAACGCGCCCTCGGCCTGGTCGAGCGAGGTGATCACATGGCGGGCGCCGAGCCCGGCCAGGTCCAGGGAGCGGTGCATGCCGGTCAGGGCGGTCACCTCCGCGCCTTCCGCGGCGGCGAGCTGGACCGCGAAGGAGCCGACGCCTCCGCTGGCACCGGTGATCAGCACCCGGCGTCCGATCAGGGGTCCGCCGCGTCGCAGCGCACGCAGTGCGGTGAGCCCGGCCACCCCGAGGGTGGCGGCCTCCTTGGTGGAGACGCTGTCGGGGAGCGGCGCGAGCCGGTCCGTGGGAACGGCGGCGTACTCCGCCCAGCCGCCGAAGTCGGCCATCGCCGCCACCCGGGTGCCGACGGCCGGTCCGCTGCCGTCGGCGGCCTCCTGGACGACGACGCCGGCCAGGTCCTGTCCGGGCCGCCAGCCCTCGGCGCGCTTGGCGAACAGGTGCAGTTCGCCGCGGTTGACGGAGAACGCGCCGACACGCACCAGGACTTCATGGGGGCCGGGCTGCGGCAGGGGGACCTTGCGCAGATCGGGTCCTTCGGGTGTGCCGACGTAGCCGCGGATGGCCTCGGGCAAGGGAGTGAATGTCATGTCCCCCACGCTAGGAACGGGCACGTGGGTGAGGGAAAGACCAGGTGACTCTGGATTCAGAACTCACGGTTATCAATGCGGGCGGCCGCGTACGCTGAGGCGGTGAGTCCTGAGGCACGTCTGCTGCGCTATTTCCTCGCGGTCGCCGAGGAAGGGAACTTCACGCGCGCCGCCGAGCGGCTGCACATCGCGCAGCCCGCGCTGAGCGCGCAGATCCGTCGTCTGGAGAGCCGGCTCGGCGTCCAGTTGCTGATCCGGACCACGCGCACGGTACGTCTCACCGAGGCCGGGCGGGCGGTGCTCGAGCGCGGGCCCGCCGCGCTGGAGGCGCTGGACGAGGTGTGGGAGTCCGCCCGGCGCGCGGGACGGGGCGAAGTGGGGCGGCTGCGGCTCGCCTACAGCGCGACCGCCGGGTACGGGACGGTACCGCAGCTGGTGGAGGCCCTGGCGGCGCGCTATCCGGAGATCCAGGTGAGCGCGGAGATGACACGGACCCCGGACATCGCGCACGCGGTACGTGAGGGCCGCGCGGACGCGGGGGTCGTCCGCGCGGCCGAGCCGGTACCCGGGGTCCGGCTGCGGCTGCTGCGCGAGGCACGCCAGGGGCTGCTGGTCTCGGCGGACCACCCGCTGGCCGGCGCGGAGGCGGCGGACCTGGCGGACGCGGCGGCCTACCCGGTGCTGGTCCACTCCCGGGAGGCGAACCCCACGCACTACGACGCCCTGGTCGACATGTTCGTACGGGCCGGGCGGCGCCCGGAACTGGTGGAACGGCCGATGGCCTTCGACCCCACCCAACGGCTCCTGCGCGACGGGCGGTTGATGGGACTGGTGGCCGAGACGTCCAAGGACGGTCTCGCGGACTGGCTGCGCTGGATTCCGCTGACCGGCGCACCACCGCAGCGCGTTCACCTGGCGCTGCCGGACGGTCCGCTCGCACCGGTGGCCGCCCGCTTCGAGGAGACGGCGCTGACGGTCGCGGAGTCGGAGGGCTGGCTGCCCGTCTGACCGAAGCCGGAGACGGAGAGCCGCGGCATGGCCGTGCCGCTCCGGCCGGTACGCGGGGCGTACGGGCGGCCGGAGCGGCACGGTGGGACGGGGTGCGGCGAGGCCGCGGAGGGTTACAGACCGGCCGGGAGCAGCGGGATCATTCCCCGGCAGCGCTCCGCGAGCGGCCGCATGTCGGCGCTCGGCCCCCCGTGTGCCGTCGGGGCCCAGCTCAGCAGGGCGGACCCCACCGACATGCCGCCGCCGAACGCGGTGAGCACCAGCAGGTCCGCCTCGTCCAGCAGACCCGCTCGGTGCACCACGTCGAGGGTGACGGGCACGGACGCCGCGCCCGTGTTGCCGTAGTGCTCCAGGGACAGGTGCATGGCGGCGGAGCCGAGCCCCAGGCGCGGCCAGACGTCGGCGAGCATGACGCCGTTGGCCTGATGGGGAACGACGTGCGCGATGGCGTTGCCCGGCGTACCCGAGCGCTCCAGGAGCTCGCGCACGGCGGCGGGCAGCTGCTCCTCGACGAAGGCGCGCACCCCGCGCCCGTCCATGCGGAAGAAGTGCCCGCCGTCCTCCACGGTCTCGGCCGAGGCGGGCCGCCGGCTGCCGCCCGCGGGCACGCTGATCAGACCGTGGGCGTCGCCGTTGGTCCGCAGGACGGTCCCCAGGACCCCCCGCCCTTCGGGTACGGGCCCCAGTACGACGGCCCCCGCGCCGTCGCCGAAAAGGATCGCCGTCCTTCGGTCCGAGTAGTCCAGGATCCGCGAGTAGATGTCGGCCCCGATGACGAGGCCGTACCCCTGGCCCCCGTCCGCGCGCAGCATCCGCTCGGTGACGGCCAGGCCGTAGACGAAGCCGCTGCACACCGAGTTGACGTCGAAGCAGGCCGCCTCGCGCGCCCCGATGATGTCCTGCACGATGGTGGCCGTCGCGGGCTGCGGGTGGTCGGGGGTGGAGGTGGCCACGACGATGTACGAGAGGTCCGCGGGGCTCAGGCCGCACTGTTCCAGCGCCCGGCGCGCGGCTTCGGCCGCGAGGTCCGAGGTGGCCTCGTGGGGGGCCGCTCGGCGGCGCTCCCGGATGCCGGTCTTGCGCACGATCCATTCGTCGGTGACGCCCGCGGTGCGGGCGATCTCCTCGTTGCCGACCACGTCATCGGGCAGCCGGGAGCCGGTGCCCACGATTCCAATGGGATGGTGCATGGCCTCTCCTGAGGGTTGGTGAAAGGTCATCGGATTCGGCTCGGCTCCGGCCGCGGTGCCGAGCGTGCCGGAGCGGGCGCCGGCGCGTGTGCGTGTGGCTGGGCCGGGGCCGGGGCCGAGCGTGCCGGGGCCGGCGTGAGCCGCTCCCAGCCCAACCGTCCGGCGTGCTCGACGAGTACGGGGTCGTCCCCGACCACGACCGCCTTGCCCGCGAAGGCCAGCAGGTCGGCGTCGCTGCGGTGGTCGCCGTAGGCGGTGCACTCCGCCGCGTCCAGGCCGCGCACGGCCGCGACCGCGCGCGCCGCCCGGCCCTTCGCCGCCCCGATCATCGGGGTGACCACCTCGCCCGTGAGTACCCCGCCGCGCACCACGGGGCGGGTGCCGATCGCCCAGTCGGCACCCACGTGTGCGGCGATCGGGTCCAGGCAGACCCGGAACGAGCCGGAGAGCAGGACCACGAACTCGCCGTGCTTCCGGTGCCGTTCGAGACGGTCCACGGTCTCGGGCAGGAAGACGTCACCGTTCGTCAGCAGCGCGTCGAACCAGGCCCGGCCCGCCTCGGCCAGATCGGTCTGCCGCTCGCCCGCGTACAGCCGGTAATAGCGGCGGTTGATCTCCTCGCGGGGCACTCCGCGAGCCGCGTCCCGGTGCAGCCCCGCCGTCAGGCGCTCGAACGTGCCGTCCGGCTCACCGCGCCGAGCGAGGTGGAAACGGAGGAAGGAGAACATGCTCTTGACCCGGACGAGCGTCTCGTCCACGTCGAAGAAGGCCGCGGCTCCACCGGCCCGCCCGCTCTCGGCAGCCATCAGCCCAGATCCCCGACACGGGAGAAGGAGAGGAAGAAGACGCAGAGCGACTCGCCGTTCTGCGTGGCGTCGACGCGCACCGCGAGCTGGTCCACACCGGCCCGGTCGCCCTCGCCCAGTTCCACCACGCCGCCCTGCGTGTAGTACGCCCCGGTGGCGGCGTCGCGGTCGGCCCTGCCCACCTCGCCCACCTCGGCGGTCAGCTCCGTGGTGTGTTCCAGCTCGCCGAACCGGCTGAAGACGACCGCCAGGTCGGTGGGGAAGGTCCGCGACGGGGACATGCCGTGCACCTCGAGCGCCCCGAACAGGGCCAGTTGGCGGGCCGCCTCGGCGAGCACCATGCCGGGCAGGTGGTCCTGCGGGTGGTCGAACATGCTCGGGTGGTCCCCCGGTACGCGCAGGACCGCGCCGACCGTGGCGCCCTCGCGCGTGGCCTCGCCGAGCACGACGTTGTCGGCGTTCGCGCGGCCGACGCGGTAGGGCTCGACCGAGCTGCCCCGGCCCGTGTGCGCGTACGCGGCCGAGCTGGGCAGCTCCTTGCCGTCACGGTTGCGCAGCCTCAGCGCCAGGTAGTCCTCCGGGGACTTGAACCGCAGGCCGACCGAGGCGCGGCCGATGACGGTGCCCTGGACGCCGAGGTCGATGTCGTAGTCGAGACCCGTGGTGCGGCCGTCTCGCTTACGGTGGCCGGTCACCGTGACCCGCAGGGTCAGGGCGCACGGCCCCGCGCCGACGATTATCCGCTCCGGGTGCGTCAGGTGGATGCGCAGGTGCGTGAGGATGAACTTGTGGTCCGCCGGCACTCCGTAGAAGGCGTGCGCGCCGGCGAGGGCCGACTGGCGGCAGGCCTCCAGGAGCAGGACCGGGTCATGCGTGCTGGGGCGCAGCAGGTGGTCGCCGTAGTAGGCGTGCGAGCGGGGCAGCTGTGCGGCCGCCGCGTACGAGGTGTCGCCGACCGGCTGCAGGTCGGTGAGGAACACCTCGCCCAGCGAGTCGCGGTGCACCAGGCCGCGGTCGACGGTACGCGCGTAACTCAGTGCGGGAGTCTCGGGAAGCGTTGCGGTCATGGAAGGGACCTGCCTTCTCAGAGTGTCCGACGGTTCGGTGAGATCGGTGAGATCGGTGAGATCGATGACGGAAGGAGAGGGAACGGGGCGGCGGCCGCGGCTCAAGCGGTGCGCTCCAGGAGCGCACCGGTCCAGGTGAACCCGGCGCCCGCGCCCAGCAGGAGCACCCGGTCTCCCGGCTCCAGTTCGTCCTGGGACGCGAGGTGGTGCAGGCCGGCGATCTGGTCACCGCTGCCGAGGTGGCCGACGGTGCGTCCGAAGTCCCACAGGGACCGCTTCTCGCCGCCGGGGAATTCCGGGAAGTAGTTCTCGGCGAGCAGCGGCAGCCCCAGGTTGGGGTAGACGATCCGGCGCAGCCGGGGGTCGTCGCCGTCCGGCAGCAGCGCGGCGCGGATCTCCCGGACCGCCGCACGGGTGCTGTCGCGCAGCCGGTCCTTGCCCTGCTCGGCCAGGAATCGCCGCTTGGCCGCGCGTACGTCGTGCTCGGCCGCCAGCAGCTCGGGCCGCTCGGGCGCCGGGGCATCGTCCCGGTGCAGGCCTTCCAGGTGCGGGGCGCTGACCGTGTGCCGGGCCAGCATCCGCCATCCGTCCGTGGGCTGTCCCGCGGTCCGTTCCGTCGGCCGGCCCGACGTCATGACGGCGGCGGCCGCCCCGTCGCCGTACACGATGCCGTAGTCGGCGGTGAACCGGTCGAAGCCGGAGGAGGCGAACTGGTCGGTGGCGACGACCAGGGCGGTGCCGCTCCGCCGCCCCCGCAGGAACCCGGCGGCCATGTCGAGGACCAGCATCTGGGCGTTGCAGCCCTGGTTGACGGTGAGCGGAAGCGCCTGGGGGCAGCCCAGCTCGGACTGCAGCCAGGAGGCGGGCGACCACAGCCGCTTGTGGCCGTGGCGGTGGATGGAGGTGACGACGAGCAGGTCGAGCTCGTGGGCCTCCAGGCCGGCGGCGCGCAGGGCGTCGTGAGCCGCGAGAAGCGCCATGTCGGCCGGGTAGAGCGTCTCCTCGACGCAGACGGTGGTGTAGCCGTTGGCGCGGATCCGGTCGCCGTCGCCGCCGTCGCCGTCGTAGCGCGCCGCGGCGTCCGCGACGTCGAGGCGCTCGGGCAGATAGCTGCCGGTCCCGGCGATGGTGATGAGCTCGCTGGTGAGCTCGGCGGTGGTCTTGACGGTGGTCGTGGTGGCCGTGCTCACGCGGCCACCTCCTCTCGGTGGGGCTCCGTGGTGCCGCCCCGCCACCTGGCGGCCTGCGGGATGACGGCCGCCACGTGCCGGTCGGGCCTGACCAGGACCGCTTCGGCCCCGGCGGGCAGCCAGGCGGACTGGCGGGTGGACAGGGCGACGCCGCAGGTGCCGGCCGGAAGCAGGTGCCGGTACGTCCACGGGTTGCCGCCGGGGCGGTGCAGCACCATCGGGTGGCTGGGGTGCGGGACGTGGCCCGGCACGCGGGCGCCCGGGTCGAGGCGGTAGGTCTCCCGGCGCGGCAGCGCGCCGGCCGGCTCCGTCGCGTACGTCGTGTAGAGCTGGCTCCACGCCTCGGCGTACCCGGTGAGCGCCTCCTGCACCTGCTGTCGGCTCTCCTGGGTCGTCGCCTCCCGCATGGCCTGGAGCAGGCCCAGCGCGCTGGTGGCCCGGCCCACTTCGGCGGCGGCGTGGCGGCGCTCGCGGGCGTAGTCCGCCAGGACGTCGTCGTCGGCCCGCCCCTCGACCAGCGCGGCCAGCCGCCAGGCCAGCGCGGTGGCGTCGGCGAAGCCGGTGTTCATGGCCTGGCCACCGGCGGGCGAGTTGAGGTGTGCGGCGTCCCCGGCGAGGACGACCCGGCCGCGGTGGAAGTCGTCCGCGAGCCGCTCGTGCACCTGGTAGTGGGCCAGTCGGTCCGTACGGGCCAGCCGGAGCGCGGCGCCGAAGCCCAGGGTGTCGACGGCCGAGGCGAACGCGGCGGCCGTGACCTCCTGGTCGCGTCCGAGCAGGTCTGCGGAGGCGGGGCCCGCGACGCGCACGGTGCCCCCGGGCAGGGGCAGCAGGGAGACCGCGCCGGCGGGTCCCACGTACATCGCCGAGGTGTCGGGGTCGGGAGCCGTCCGAGGCCTGCCCTCGGCGAGCAGGTAGCTCATGGGGTAGGTGACGCCGTCGAAGGCCACGCCGAGGTGCTGGCGGACGGTGCTGCTCGCTCCGTCGGCTCCGACCAGGAAACGGGTGCGGACGGTGAACGTTCCGCCGTCCGTGGCCAGTTCGACGAGGAGTTCCGCGCCCGGCCCGTCCTCGCGGTGCCGCTCGTACCGCACCGACCTGACAAGCCGGCCGCCTCGTTCGGTGAAAGCCGCGGCCAGCACCTCCTCCACCTGCGGCTGCGGGACGTTGAGGTAGTACGGGTACGGGGTGTCGAGTCCGGCGAACTCCACGGTGTGCACCGACCCGTGGTGGACGTGGAAGGCGATGCGCTGCTGGCGCACGCCGTGGCGTTCGATCTCGGCGCGCAGTCCGAGGTCCTCCAAGGTCTCCAGGCTCGCCGCGTGCACCATGACGGCGCGGGTGCGGCGGTCGATGTCCGGCGCCTGGTCGACGACGGTGCATTCGATGCCCCGGCGGCGCAGTTCGCACCCGAGCAGCAGACCCGTGGGCCCCGCGCCGACGATCAGTACGTTCGTGCTGTCGTCCAGGACGTTCGCGCCCTCGTCCGGGAGTGCCCCGGACGCGGTGTGGCGGTTCATCGTTCTCCTCTCAAGCGAAGCAGAAGCGGAAGACGTGCCGGTAGGTCGCGGCCGGGGCCGGGCGGGGCGGGCCCCGACCGCGAGCGAGGGGGTGGGGGTGGGGGTGGGGGTGGGGGTGGGGGTGGGGGTGGGGGTGGGTGCGGGGCGCCGGTCAGTCGGAGGCCGCCGCGGCGCGGCGCTTGACGAACAGGGCGACCAGCAGTGCGACACCCACCAGGAGCAGCCCGTTGACGAGGATGGCCACGTTGATGCCGTGGAGCGTGGCGGCCTTGGCGGTGGCACCCTCCATCGCGCGGATCTGGGCGACCGCGACGGCGCTCATGATCGGAATGCCGACGGTGATGCTCACCTGCTGGGTCAGCGTGGTGATGCCGGTGGCCAGGCCCTGCTGCTCGTTGGGGAGTCCGGAGGTGGCCGTGACCATGAAGCCGACGATCGCGACGACGTGGGCGTAGCTGCTGAGGAACGCGAGGCCGAGCACCGCGTAGAGCCAGCCGCGGCCGTCACCGGCGAAGAACAGCGCGCCCACCGTGATGCCCTGGGCGAGGAGACCGGCCACCAGAACCGCGTGGCTGCTGCCGAACACGCCGATCCAGCGCGGTGCGGTGACGCCGCCGAGGAAGGCGCCGACGCCGAGGACGCCGAAGGTGAGGCCGGTCGCCATCGCGGAGTAGCCCAGCACGTCCTGCAGGTACAGGGTGAGCAGGAAGATCATGGCGGTGAAGCCGATGAAGGTGACCGCGCCGCCGATGTTGCCCCAGGTGACGGTCCGCCGGCTCAGGATGCGCAGCGGGGCCAGCGGCTCCGGCGCGCGGAGCTCGATGAAGCCGAAGGCGATCAGCAGCACCACACCGACGGCGAGGGAGATCAGCGCGGTGGGGTTGGTCCAGCCCCGCTCGCCGGCCGCGGAGATGCCGTACACCAGGGCGATGAGGCCCGCGCTGACGGTGATGGCGCCGGGGATGTCCAGCTTGCCGCCCCGGCGCGGCTCGCTCTTGGCGAGGAGCATCGGCGCGACGACGATCAGCAGGATGCCGATCGGGACGTTGATGTAGAAGCCCCAGCGCCAGCTCAGCGCGTCGGTGAGCAGGCCGCCGACGATGGCGCCGCAGGTGAATCCGGCCGAGAGCATGGCGCCGTTGAGGCCGAGCGCGCGGTCACGCAGCGGGCCCTCGGGGAACGAGGTGGTCAGCAGCGCGAGGCCGGCGGGGGTGACCATCGCGGTGGCCAGGCCCTGGGCGACGCGGGCGGCGAGCAGCGGGCCGGCCGCGTCCACCATGCCGCCGAGCAGCGAGGAGACGGTGAGCAGGGCGAGGCCCGCCAGGAAGACCTTGCGCGCGCCGATGAGGTCGGCGACGCGGCCGAACAGCAGGCTGAAGCCGGCCGCGCTCAGCGCGAAGGCGGTGGCGATCCACTGCAGGTTCTCCTGGGCGAAGCCGAGTTCACGACCGATGACCGGGACGGCCACGTTCATGATGGAGAAGTCCACGGCGAGGGTGAACTGGGCGCCCAGGAGCAGGACGAGTACGAGCACCTGACGGCGCGTCATCCGCCCGTCGGACGGCTCTGGGGTCGGCGTCGGAGCCGACGCCTGGCCGGCCCGGGTCTCCCCGGACTTGTTGATGGTTGACATGAGAGGCCTTTCGCTTCCTGCCGGTTGATTAGGCCTCGAGCATCCGGGGAAGAACCGAAGGCGAGCCAGTACCCGCCCCTTCATATGGCAGCGCTGGGTACCACTGGCCCTGGGTACCACTGGCTGGGTCTGTCTCATGGCGTGCGTTCGTGCGTACCGTTCCGGCCATGCCCACAAACACACGTTCCACCGTCGACGCATTCTTCGCCGGAATCGGCTCGGGCGACGTGGAAAGCGCCCTGGAACTCCTCGCGGAACCGCTCGACTGGTTCACTCCCGGCGACACCGGACTCATTCCGTGGATGGGTCAGCGGAAAACCCGTTCCGACGTCCGGGAATTCTTCCGGATGGCCGGCGAGAACATGACCCCCGAGGCCTTCGAGATCAAGCACACGCTCGTGGACGGCGACATCGCGGTGGTCCTCGGAAGCTTCCAGTACCGCGTCAATGCGACGGGAAAGAGTTTCTCGTCGGAATTCGCGCTGGAACTGCGGGTCACGGACGGCCTGATCGACCGCTACCACATGCACGAGGACAGCTACGCCATCGCTCTGGCCTTCCGCTGACCCGACCCGATCCGCGAGCACGCAGGAGACCACCATGTTGACCGAGACCGATACCGAGTCCGAGACCGAGTGCGACGTGCTCGTCGTCGGCGCCGGCCCGACCGGGCTCACCGCGGCCTGCGAGCTGCTGCGCCGCGGCGTCAGGGTGCGGCTCGTCGACTCCGCCGCGGGGCCGAGCGTCCACTCCAAGGCCATGCTCGTGTGGCCGCGCACCCTCGACATCCTCCAGGACCTGGGGCTGTCGGACGGCCTGGACGACGTGGCCGTGAAGCTCCGTCAGATGACCTATTACTCGGAGAAGCGCCCGGTGTCCCGGATGCGGATGACCGAGGACATGGCCCCGTACTGCCTGCCCCAGCGCGTCACCGAGGAGATCCTCACCGACGGCCTCAAGGGGCTCGGCGGCACCATCGAGCGCGGGGTGCGGCTCCTCGCCCTGCACGGCGTCGACTTCTCCGGCGCCATCACCCCGGGCGGCCGGGTCACCGCCACCCTCGAGCACGCCGACGGCTCCGTCGAGCGGTTCTCCGTGCCGTGGGTGATCGGCGCGGACGGTGCGGCCAGCGTCGTGCGCAACCAGCTGGGGATCGCGTACGAGGGAGCGACGTACGAGAACCGCTTCCTCATCACCGACGCGCACATCGAGAACAACCCGCTCGACCCGGACGAGATCCACTACCACCAGTCCCGCCTGGGAGTTCTGGCCATCGTCCCCCAGCCGCACGGCCTGTACCGGTTCTTCACCAACGCCCCCGCCGAGCTCACCGAGGGCACGCTCGAGGACATGCAGCGCCTGGTCGACATGCGAGGCCCCGGCGGGCTGCGTCTGACGGACCCCGACTGGGTCACCACCTTCCGGGTGCACCGCCGGCGCGCGGCCTCCTTCCAGCTGAGCCGGGTGTTCCTGGCCGGCGACGCGGCGCACGCGCACAGCCCCATGGGCGGCCAGGGCCTGAACACCGGGATGCAGGACGCCCAGAACCTGGCGTGGAAGCTGGCCTCGGTGGTGCGGGGTCACGCACGGACCGGGCTGCTCGCCACGTACACCCCGGAGCGGGCCGCGGTGGCCGACGCGGTGGTCCGCGACACCGACCTGCAGACCCGCGCGGCCATGTGGACCGGCACCGCCCAGGTCACGCTGCGGGACGCCGCGATGCGGGCCCTCGACCGCACGCGCGCGATGGACCGCTTCTACCTGCCGATAGCGGCGGGCCGGCGCTGGGTCTACGCGCCCGGGCCGGACGCCCCGCGTCGCCACCGCTCACACCCGACCAGCTGGTGCTCGGTCAAGTCCGCGCTGCGCCGGCATGCCCGGGAGGGCGCCGCCCTCCCCCGCGAGCTGGCCGTCGACCTGGGCCTGGCCGGCCCCGGAGCCGATCCCGGGCCGTTCCGTGTGCTGGTCTCCCCGGACGCGCGGCGATCCGCCGGCTCGGGTCTGGCCGAGGCGGTACGGCGACTGGCACAGCCCTTCGGCGACGCGGTCCGCGTCGTGGACGTGACGGCGCCGGCGCCGCGCCGCGGGGGTCGCCGAGGGGCGCATTGGGGGGCACGCCGGGAGGCCGACCTCGCCCGCCGCGCGGCCCGCGAACTGCACTGCGGGCGCGCCGGGTTCCATCTGGTCCGCCCCGACGGGCACATCGTCCTGCACGGGCACCGCGAGGACCTCGACGAGCTGCACACCGAGCTCGGTCGCCTGCTCCTCCCCGGGCCCACCACCCACAGCGACACCGATTTCGATGTCGCAGCACATCCCACCGATTCCCTCATGGAGGAAGCCATGGCCGGACCCGGCCGCTATGTCCCGCCCGCCCACATCACCGGAGACGGGCCGCACAAGGTGATCGTGCTGCACTCGCTGTTCGGCGGGCACGAGACGTTCAGCGCCTGGTGGCCGTATCTGGACGGGAGCCGCTTCTCCTACGCGTTCATGGACGCGCGGGGCTTCAGCGACGCCCTCGACGAGGCGGGGACGTACAGCACGGACGAGATCGCCTCGGACGTGCTGGCGCTCGCCGACCACCTGGGCTGGCAGGAGTTCTCCCTGATCGGCCACTCGCTGGGCGGCCAGCCGGTGCAGCAGGTGCTGCTCAAGGCTCCGCACCGGGTGCGCAAGCTCATCGGGCTGAGCCCGGTGCCGGCGTCCGGGATGCCGATACCCGACTCGGACTTCCCGCTGTTCGCCGAGGCCGCGCACAAGGTGGAGAACCGCCGGATCATCATCAACCTGACCACCGGGGACAAGCTCTCGTCGACCTGGGTGAACTCCTGGGCGGACGCGTCGATGAAGGCGGTCGGCCCGGTGGCCTTCCGCAGCTACCTGGACTCCTTCCGGACCACGGACTTCTCGTCGCGGATCACGGGCTCCGAGGTGCCGGCGCTCGCGGTCGTCGGCGAGAACGACCCCGCGGTCACGGCCGAGGCGATGAACGAGACCTGGATGAAGCACTACCCCAACAGCGAGCTGTCGGTCATCGGAAACGCGGGCCACTACCCGATGGTGGAGACGCCCATCGCGCTGGCCACGCTGCTGGAGGACTTCCTCGCGAAGTAGTGCGCGAGGAGGCGGCGGATATCCGGTATTCCACCTGTCGGTTGTCCGGATATCCGCCGCGTTTATCTGTCCCGCCTCTCTCCCTCGGATCCCCGCACGGAAGGACATACGAGACCGATGCCCAAGCTTCCCGACAGTGTGTTGTCCTGCCACGACGTGAATGGCGACCTGCTGCCCGACGCGGTGCTGCGCTACGCGTTCGACCAGCTGCTGAAGAACAACGGCTATGTCCATCTGGTGAACGTTCCGGAACAGTTCGACCATGTCGCGTTCCTGAAGGAGCTGGGAGATTTCCAGCCCACACCCACCGGAACGGTGGTCGGCGATCTGAAACCGGAACCCGACATGGACGACGTCTACCACGCACAGAACCGCAGGTCCCTTCTTCCGCACACCGAGGGGTACGAGTACCGCGGCATTCCTCCGCAGTACTTGGCCCTGTGGTGTGTGAAGCCCGCCTCCGGGCCGGGCGGCGAGACGACCCTGCTCGACTCGCGGCAGCTGCTCGCCGGCTTCGACGAGGACGAGCTGCGGGGCTTCACGGAGACGCCGTACCGGTGGAGGTCGACCGAGGGCCTGGCCCGGCGCGGGGTCGAGCACACCGCCGAACATCCGGTGCTCGAGGAGTACGCGGGTCGGACCCTGCTGCGCTACTCGCACAACAACCTGGTGGTACCGGAGGGCGACACGGCTGCCCGCCGGCTGCTGGAGCGCTGTGAGCAGCTGTACGCGGAGCAGCACGTCTCCGTGGTGTACGCGGCCCGGGACATGATCGTCTGGGACAACTGGCGCATGCTGCACTCCCGTAACGCCTTCGACGACCCGGACCGCCACCTCAAGCGCGTCCAGATCGCCGCCCCCGTCGCCGCCTGACCCGGGGCGTGGACGGGACGACCGTCGCGGTACTGCTCACCGTCGCCGCGGCCGCGGGCTGGATCGACGCCGTGGTCGGCGGCGGCGGACTGCTGCAGTTGCCCGCCCTGCTGATCGGCGGCTCCTCCCTCCCGGTGGCATCGGTGCTCGGCACCAACAAACTGGCGGCGACACTCGGCACGTCGGCGGCGGCACTGGCCTACCAGCGCCGCCATCCGGCGGACGTACGGACCGTGCTGACGGGCGGGGGGACGGCGGTGGCAGGGTCGGCCGGCGGGGCCCTGGTCGCCTCCTCGGTCTCCTCAGACTTCCTGCGGCCGTTCGTCCTGGTGCTGCTGATCGCCGTGGCCGCACTCGTGCTGCTCAGGCCGCAGTTCGGCAGGAGGCTGGAGCAGGGCGGGCCGGAGCCGACGGGGCCCTCCCCTGTCGCCGTACGGCAGCGCAAGGTGGCCGCACTGGTGGTGCTCGCGGGGGGCGGCATCGGTTTCTACGACGGCCTTGTGGGGCCGGGCACCGGCACCTTCCTGATCATCGCCTTCACCACCGTGCTGAGCCTGGAGTTCGTCCGGGCCCTCGCCACGGTCAAGATGGTCAACGTGGGCACCAACCTCGGGGCGCTGCTGGTTTTCGCGGCGCAGGGCCATGTGCTCTGGGGCCTCGGCCTGGCCATGTCGGTCTTCAACGTCGCGGGCGCGCTGGTCGGCGCACGGATGACGCTGGCCCGCGGCAGCGGGTTCGTGCGAGCCGTCCTGCTCACGGTGGTGGCGGTGATGGTGCTGCGGCTCGGCTACGACCAGTTCATGTGACGACGCCGGCCCGTCGCCCGGTACGTCACCCACCTCTCAGGCCCCTGGTACCCCCGCCAGGGGCCTGAGCCATGTCCTGTCGGCGGATGCGCGGCCGAGAAGGGAGCGGGTGAATCCCGGGAAAGCGGAATCACCCTCTGTGCTTTCTCCTGTCGGCGGCAACTGCCCCGCGAAAAGTTAACTTGATGGACTACAGACAGTTGCTATGATCGCGCCGACTGGGTCATGCACACGACGACTGGACCCGCCGGAGGTCAACTTCGAAGCCAAATTGTTCAAGGGGCAACGGGTTGGCTCGGCATTACAACAGGGGGAAACACATGGGGCTCGCCTCCCCACGGCCGGGCAATTCAGCGAAAAGACCAATCGGAATCGATCCATCCGCCTCCCTGCCGGGCCATTTATCCTCCCCGCCTCTTGTCGCAAGAGAAGCGGGGGCTTTTCACTTTCCGAGGCAATCGAGAACCGAGCGGCCGGCCACTGCGCGCCGCGAAGGCCGAGAGGCGGTCATCGTGCAGAAGACAACGGGGGAACGGGGCACCGATCTGGGGCGTTTCCTCCAGATCAGACGTAGCCAGTTGAGCCCCGAGGACGCCGGCCTCACGGGCGACGCCGGAAAGCGCCGTCGGGTGACCGGGCTGCGGCGGGAGGAAGTGGCGCAGCTCGCCCGGGTGAGCGTCAACTACTACACGCGGCTCGAGCAGGGACAGAACCGCAGCGCCTCTCCCGAGGTCCTGGACGCCCTGGCCGCCGCGCTGAGGCTGAGTCCGGACGAGAGGGCCCATCTGCACGACCTGGCCGCCCGGTCGGGCACGGCTCCCAGGAGCCCGGAGCCGACGGCCGAGCAGGTACGGCCGGCGGTTGCCCGGATGATCGCGGCATATGAGAACGGGCCCGCCGTGGCCCTCGGACGCCTGGTCAACATCCTGGCGTGGAACCGGCTGGCCCGGATCCTCTTCTCCGGCCACGTCGACCTCGGCCGGGCGACGCGCGGCGGAGCCCTGCCCAACCTCGCCGAACTGGTGTTCCTGGAGCCCGGCGCCCGTGAACTGTATCCGTGCTGGATGGACGAGGCCCAGGAACTGGCGGGATATCTACGGGTCATGGCGGGCCGATATCCGGGGGACGAGAAGCTGGCCCGGCTGATTCACCGGCTCCACGAGAAGAGCCCGGAATTCGCCGAAATCTGGTCCGGCCACGTGGTGTGGGACAAGACGCACGGCACCCGTTCCCTGCATCACCCGAAGGTCGGCCAGCTGACACTGTCGTTCGAAACTCTCCGTATCCCGGACGCCGCTGACCAGTGCGTCGTCCTCTACCGGGCCGAAACCGGATCGCCGTCGGAGGACGCGATTGCCTCGCTGCTGAGGAACTGAGGAGAACGGGGACGGCGGCCGTGACTGGCCGAAATAGGGAATGATCAACAGGGGCAGGCTCGGGGCTGGTGGGTATTCCATCCCCGTGGAACCTTGAATCCATGGATTCTGCTGCCCGTCTGGGCGATTTTCTCCGGTCCCAGCGCGGCCTCGTCACGCCCCAGGACGTCGGCCTGCCACCCGGCGCGGCCCATCGCCGGGTCCCTGGACTGCGCCGGGAGGAGGTGGCGCTGCTCGGCGGGATCAGCCATGACTACTACGTCCGCATCGAGCAGGGCAGAGTACGGCGGGTCTCCCCCGCCGTACTGGACGCGATCGCCCGCGCCCTGCTCCTCAGCAGCACCCAGCGCGCCCATCTGCACTGGCTGGCGCACCAGGGTGCGGTAGGGGACGGAGCCGACGCCGTACGCCGGGTCGCCTCGTCGATGTCCTCGCTGCCCACGGTGGTCCTCAACCGCCGCTTCGACGTCGTCGACTGGAACCCGCCGGGGCGCGCGCTGCTCGCCTGGCACCTGCGGGGGACCGCGACCCGGCCGACCCCCGACGGGCAGGTGGTCGTACGACCCAACCTGGCGCGGATGGTCTTCCTCGACCCACGCACCCGCGCCCTGTTCGGGCGATGGGAGCAGGAGGCGGCCTGCGTGGCCCGCTCGCTGCGCCGGGCCGCCGAGCGGTACCCCTCGGACCGCCGCCTCACCGATTTGATCTCCGAACTGGCGGAGAGCAGTGCGGAGTTCGCCCGCCTTCTGTGGCGCTGCCCAGCCGCGGAAGCGGGCGGCGCACACCCGGACGCCTGCCGCACCGCCTCGTTCGAGCACCCGGCCGCCGGACCCATGGAGCTGTCCTTCGCGGTCCTGGAACACGGCGCCGGGTCGGGCGAGCGGGCGGTGGTGTTCAGCGCGGAGGCGGATTCCCCGTCCGAGCACGCCCTCGGCCTGCTTCTCTCCCTGCTCCCCCGGTCGACGCGGTGCAGCACGCCGTAGTCCGGGGCTGACAGGTGGACAAGTCAGGACAAATCGCACGACGGTATTCGGATCCCCGTTCTCTGCCTGTACGTTTTCGATCGTGCCTGCTTCGAAGAAGACCGCTCGCGCGGTCCTTGCTGCCGCGCTGCTCCCCCTCCTGGCCGCCGTCCCCGCCCACGCGGACACGGTGGACAACAAGGAGGACCAGCAGCCCAAGCCGCCCGCCCTCATGTCCTCCGTGGGCGGGTCGCTGCTCAGCAGGCCGGGGACGCAGGTACAGCTCGGGCCCGGCGCGCCGGTACTGCCCAAGGAGCTGAGCGCGCGGTCGTGGATCGTCGCGGACGCCGAGACCGGCGCCGTGCTCGCCGCGCACAACTCCCACTGGCCGCTCGCGCCCGCCTCCACGCTCAAGATGCTCTTCGCGGACACGGTGCTGCCCAAGTTCCCGAGGACGGCGACCCGCACGGTCACGGCCCAGGACCTGGCCGGGCTCGGCTCGGGCTCCAGCCTGGTCGGGATCAAGGAGAAGCAGACCTATACCGTCCATGACCTCTGGCTCGGTGTCTTCCTCCGCTCGGGCAACGACGCCGTGCGGGTGCTCTCCGCGATGAACGACGGCATCGACAAGACCGTCGCGGACATGAACGCCCGCGCCGACGAGCTCCAGGCCCTCGACACCCACGTCGTCTCGCCGGACGGCTACGACGCCCCGGGCCAGGTCTCCTCCGCGTACGACCTCACGCTGATCGCCCGCAGCGGCATGCAGAAGGCGGACTTCCGGGAGTACGCCGCGACGTCCCGCGCCGCCTTCCCCGGCGAGCAGAAGCCGGGCAAGAAGCGGGAGACCTTCGAGATCCAGAACACCAACCGGCTGCTGACCGGCGACCTCGGCGTCGCGCCGTACCAGGGCATCGCCGGCGTCAAGAACGGCAGCACGACGCACGCCGGCTCCACGTTCACCGGCGTCGCGGAGCGCAACGGCAAGGTCCTGCTCGTGACGGTGATGAACCCGTCCTCCAAGGAGCAGTACGCCGTCTACAAGGAGACCGCGCGGCTCCTCGACTGGGGTTTCGCCGCGACCGGGAAGGTGAAGCCGGTCGGCGAGCTGGTCGCGCCGAAGTCCGCCCTGACGAACGGCACCGGAAGCGACGGCTCGGCCGCACCGGCCCCCGGCAAGGACGGCCCGGGCGCGGACGGCCCCAAGAACGTCGCCGCCCAGGAGCGGGCGGGAGGCATCGGCACCGCCCTGGCCATCGTCGGCGGGGTCCTGGTGCTGCTCGCGGGCGCCGCCTTCCTCGTCAACCGCCGCTGGCCGCTGGGCCGCCCTCGGACGGCCGGCCCGGGCGCCCCGCACTCCCCCGACTCTCCGGTGCCGTCTCCGGACTCTCCGGCCCCTGCGGGCTCTCCTGACGTGCGGGATCCGAGCGTGACCCCGTAGCCGTCCAGGCTGCGCAGAACAGCAGCAGCTTCGCGGTGAAGTTGATCCACAGCATCAGCGCGACCGGCACGCCGAACGCGCCGTACATCGACTTCGACGCGACGCCCCGCATGTAGCCGCCGATCAGCAGCTTCAGCAGCTCGAAGCCGACCGCGCCGATCACCGCCGCCACCACCAGACGGCGGCGCGGCGGCTGGACGCCGGGCAGCAGCGTCAGCATGTAGAGCAGGATGAGGAAGTCCGCGAGGGCGGCGACGGCGACGGCGGCGATCTGGAGCAGGATGCCGCCGGCCCCGGAGTCGGGGATGCCGATCCGGTCCGCGGTCCAGCCGACCGCCGTCGAGCCGAGCCAGGACGCGGCGAGCGTGCAGAGCCCGACCCCGCCGAGCCCGACCAGCACGACCGCGTCCTTGGCCTTGCGCAGGACCGGATTGCCCTCGTCCTCGTCGTCGACGCCCCAGACGGCGCGCAGACAGTCCCGCATCGAGCCGACCCAGCCGATGCCGGTGAAGAGCAGCAGCGCGCCCGCGACGAGGCCGACGGTGCCGGCGTTGTCCACGAGACCGCCGATGTTGAGCTGCTCGGAGATGCCCGGGACCTGCTCGGAGATCTTCGCCTCGATCTTGTCCAGCTGCTCCTTGCTGAGCAGCGCGGCGCCGATCGCCGCGCCGACGGTGATCAGCGGGAAGAGAGCGAGGAAGCT
The DNA here is from genome assembly GCF_053609105.1 of Streptomyces sp. NPDC054975. Lineage (NCBI taxonomy): Bacteria > Bacillati > Actinomycetota > Actinomycetes > Kitasatosporales > Streptomycetaceae > Streptomyces > Streptomyces sp. NPDC054975. The sequence goes on along the minus strand of NZ_JBSGWV010000008.1, from coordinate 73,090 downwards.
GAGGAAGGTGATCGCGGCGGCGAGCCGGGTCCAGTGGACCTCGTCGAGGGTCTCGTACGAGCGCCACGCGTGGGTCCGCATGAGCCGGGCCACCCAGGGGCCGATGACGGGGAGCTTGGTCAGCCAGTCCATGTCCTACGCGTACCCCTTGAGCCGGCGTTTGAGCGGAAGACGATCGTCCGGGTTCCCCGGAATCGCGGACGGGTCGCAAGAACCCCGCCGACACCGCGCCCTGACACCGTGTCGGCCCCCTGGGCGAACGGCCCTCACAGGTCCGCGACCGCCATGCCGTACATCGCCGCCCAGGCCAGCCCGATGACCGCGAGCGGGCGGTCGCGCAGGACGACGTCCTCGGGGGCTCCGGCGGTGCCGCGGTCGGCGAAGACGGCGTAGCGCAGGACGGCCAGGATGAACGCGATCATGGAGAGCTGACGCCAGGGCAGCAGGGAGCCGGTGGCGACGCCACCGCTCTCCAGCGCCCACAGGCAGTAGCCGAGGACGGCCACGCCGGCCGCCAACTGCCAGACGAAGCGCAGGTATCCGGTCGTGTACTGGGTGAGCAACGCGCGCGTGGCGCCCTGCGCGGCCTCCATCTGGACGGCCTCGGAGTAGCGCTTGGCGGCGACCATGAAGAGGGCGCCGAATCCGGTGGTGATCAGGAACCAGCGGGAGAGCGGGATGGCGAGCGCGACCCCGCCGATCATCGCCCGCATGAGGAAGCCGGTCGTGACGACGGCGAGGTCGACGACGAGGACGTGCTTGAGGCGCAGGCAGTACGCGCACTGCATGACGAGGTACGCGATGAGGAGCGCGGCGGTCATGGCGTTGCACAGGACCGCGCTCGCGACGGCCGCCCCGAGGCCGAGGAGCGCGCCGGTGGCGTACGCGAGGGGGACGGGGACGAGGCCGGCGGCCACGGGACGGCGGCACTTGACGGGGTGGGCGCGGTCGGCGGCGGCGTCACGGGCGTCGTTGACGAGGTAGACGGCGGCCGCCGCGGCCGTGAACAGGGCGAAGACGAGGGCGAGTCGGGCGGCCGTGTGCCAGGAGACGAGCTGCCCGGCGGCGACGGGCGCGGCGACGACGAGCACGTTCTTGACCCACTGCCGGGGCCTCGCGGTCCTGACGAGCCCGACGGCCGTCGCGGCCACCTGTCGAGCGCCGGGCCCCCGCTGCTGTTCCCGTACGGCGACGGGCTTGTCGAGAACGGCCGCGAGGCCGGTCGTGGCGCGGTCAGCCACGGCCGCCGCCGGGGAGGTGGAGGGCGGGTCGCGAGACGGGGAGGCGGTCCGGCGGCAGGGGCGCCACGCGCGCGTGGGGCGGGGTGCAGGCGGGGCCGGGCACCCGGAGCCAGGTGCGCCCCAGGGTGGCCGTCACCGCGCCCAGGAGGGCGCCCGCCGCCACGTCCGTGGGGTAGTGGACGCCGACGACCAGGCGCGAGACGCACATCGCGGCCGCCACGGGGGCGGCGAGACGGCGGGCCGCCGGATGGAGGGCGCCGAAGGCGACGGTCGCGGCGACGGCGGAGGTCGCGTGGGAGCTGGGGAAGGAGTGCCGGCCTGCGGTGCGGACCAGGGGCGCGTACTCCGCCGTGCCCGGCCGTGGCCGCCGTACCACCCGCTTGACGCCCATGCTGGCCAGATGCGCGCCGGCGACCAGCGCCGTGCCGCGCAGCCAGCCCGTCCGCCGTGCCGGGTCCACCGCCGCGCCGGTGAGCCCGGCGGCGAGCCAGAGGGCGCCGTGCTCGCCGCCGAAGGACAGCGCGCGGGCGGCCGCCGCGACGGGCGCGCGGCGCCCGCAGCCGCGCAGGGCCCCCAACAGCCGCCTCTCGGCCGAGACCACGCGTCCGGCCCAGTCGGCCGTCACGGCCCGGTCGCAGGTCCCGGCCACGTCCGCGTGCGCGTTTCGCATCGGCTCCGCCTCCCCGGATCCGGTCGACTCCGCCGTCGACCCGGTCGAGCTCGTCGAGCTGGTCGACCAGGGGTGACTCTGACCCGGCGGCGCGCCGACCGCACGGCAATCTTTCCTGACACTCCTTTAATCACCCATTTCGGCGAACCGCAGGGCATACCAGGCATAACGCATAGACCGGGCGATACGGTCGCCTCCATGGCTGCCCACACCGACGTCGAGCCCCTCACCGGCTGGGGCCGCACCGCCCCCACCCTCGCGCGCGTGCACCGCCCCCGCACCTACGAGGAGGCCTCCGAAGCCGTCCGCGCCTGCGGCGCCCGGGGGTCCATCGCACGCGGCCTCGGCCGCGCCTACGGCGACGCCGCGCAGAACGCCGGCGGCTCCGTCCTCGACATGACCGGCCTCGACCGCATCCGCTCCGTCGATGCCCTCGCGGGCGTCGTCGTCTGCGACGCGGGCGTCAGCCTGCACCGCCTGATGGAGGTCCTGCTCCCGCTCGGCTGGTTCGTCCCGGTCACTCCCGGGACGAGGTACGTGACCGTCGGCGGCGCGATCGGCGCCGACATCCACGGCAAGAACCACCACGTCTCCGGCTCCTTCAGCCGCCATGTGGTCTCCCTCGAACTCCTCACCGCCGACGGGGAGATCCACACCGTCGTCCCCGGCACGGACCTCTTCGACGCCACCACCGGCGGCATGGGCCTGACGGGCGTCATCCTCTCCGCGACCCTGCGGCTGCTTCCCGTCGAGACCTCGCTCATGTCCGTCGACACCGAACGTGCCACGGACCTCGACGACCTGATGGCCCGGCTCACCGCCACCGACGACCGGTACGGCTACTCGGTCGCCTGGATCGACCTCCTCGCGCGCGGCGCCGCCACCGGCCGGTCCGTCCTCACACGCGGCGACCACGCCCCGTACGACGCGATCCCCGTCCGGGACCGCCGCTCCCGCCGCGCGCCCCTAGCGTTCCGCCCGGGGCAGCTGCCGGCCGCGCCCGCCCTCGTCCCCGAGGGGCTGCTCGGCCGGACGACCGTGGGCCTGTTCAACGAGCTCTGGTACCGCAGGGCGCCCCGGCGCCGCACCGGCGAACTCCAGCGGATGTCCGCCTTCTTCCACCCCCTCGACGGCGTCCCGCACTGGAACCGGATCTACGGGCGCGGCGGCTTCGTCCAGTACCAGTTCGTCGTCGGCCACGGGCACGAGGAGACCCTGCGCCGGATCGTGAAGCGGATCGCGCGGCGCGGCTGTCCGTCGTTCCTCGCGGTCCTGAAGCGCTTCGGCGACGGCGACCCGGGCTGGCTCTCGTTCCCCGTGCCCGGCTGGACGCTCGCGCTCGACATCCCGACCCGGCTCTCCGGCCTCGGCGCGTTCCTCGACGAACTGGACGAGGAGGTGGCGGACGCGGGCGGCCGGGTCTACCTCGCCAAGGACTCGCGCCTGCGGCCCGAGCTGCTGCACACGATGTACCCGAGGCTCGCCGACTTCCGCGCGCTGCGGGCCACGCTCGACCCGCGTTCCGTGTTCACGTCCGACCTCTCCCGTCGTCTCGCCCTGTGATTGCCCTCTGAGGAGTTTGATCGTCATGAAGGACGCCTTCGGCACCCCGCAGTCCCTGCTCCTGCTCGGCGGCACGTCCGAGATCGGGCTCGCCACGGCCCGCCGGCTGATCGCCCGCCGCACCCGTACGGTCTGGCTCGCCGGACGCCCCTCGCCCGCCCTGACGGCCGCCGCCGACTCGCTGCGGGCGCTGGGCGCGGACGTGCGGACGGTGCCGTTCGACGCGCTCGACACCGAGTCGCACGAGGAGCGGCTCGGCAAGATCTTCACCGAGGGCGACATCGACATGGTGCTGCTCGCCTTCGGGATCCTCGGCGACCAGGCGCACGACGAGGCCGATCCGCTCGCGGCCGTCCGGGTCGCCCAGACCAACTACACGGGCGCGGTCTCGGCGGGCCTGGTCTGCGCGGCGGCGCTCCAGGCGCAGGGGCACGGCTCGCTGGTGGTGCTGTCCTCGGTGGCGGGCGAGCGCGCCCGCCGCGCGAACTTCATCTACGGCTCGTCCAAGGCCGGTCTCGACGCCTTCGCCCAGGGCCTCGGGGACGCGCTGTACGGGACCGGGGTGCACGTGATGGTCGTCCGCCCCGGGTTCGTACGGTCACGGATGACGGCCGGCCTGGAGGAGGCACCGCTCGCGACGACTCCGGAGGCGGTCGCCCTGGCGATCGAGCTGGGACTGCGGCGCCGCTCGGAGACGGTGTGGGTGCCGGGCGCGCTGCGGATGGTGATGTCGGCGCTGCGGCACGTACCGAGGCCGGTCTTCCGGCGGCTTCCGGTGTGATCGTCCCCGACGCCCGGGATCAGCAGGTCGCGGTCGGGGTGTCCACCGAGGTGCCCTGGGCCGGGACCCCGGAGACCTGGCGGGCGTCGCCGAACTCGAAGACGCGGAGCTTGCGCCAGACCCCGTCCGCGCCCTGCTCGTACAGGGCGAAGGAGGAGCAGGTCCAGGCGGCCTCGAAGTCGGCCAGCTCGGTGTACGCCCGGTCCATCGCCTCCTCGGCGATGCCGTGGGCGACGGTGACGTGCGGGTGGTACGGGAACTGCAGCTCGCGCACGAGCGGCCCGGACTCGTCCCGTACGCGTTCCTGGAGCCAGCCGCAGGAGGAGACGCCCTCGGCGAGCCGCACGTACACGACCGGGGAGAGCGGGCGAAACGTTCCCGTGCCGCTCAGCCGCACCGGGAAGGACCGGACGCCCGCGGCGACCTCGGCGAGGTGCGCCTGGATCGCGGGCAGCCGCTCCTCGTCCACCTCGGTCGGCGGGACGAGGGTGACGTGCGTGGGGATGCCGTGCGCGGCAGGGTCCCCGAAGCCGGCGCGCAGCTCCTGGAGCAGGCTGCCATAGGGCTCCGGGACCGCGATCGAAACGCCGAGCGTTACGGTCCCCACGTCGTTCTCCTCCGTAGTCGTGTCCATTCGGGACGGTGGTGGTGCAGCCGCCAGTGTGCGGCCTGCACCACCTCTGAGGCCAGAGTCCTTGGACTCAGTGCTTGGCGGGCAGGAAGCCCACCCGTTCGTACGTCTGCGCCAGGGTCTCCGCGGCGACCGCGCGGGCCTTCTCCGCGCCCTTGGCCAGGATCGAGTCCAGCGTCTCCGGGTCGTCCAGGTATTCCTGCGTACGGGACCGGAACGGAGTGACGAAGTCCACCATGACCTCGGCCAGGTCGGTCTTCAGCGCGCCGTACATCTTGCCCTCGTAGCTCGTCACCAGGTCGGGGACGCTCGTCCCGGTGAGCGTGGACATGATGGAGAGCAGGTTGGAGACGCCGGCCTTGTTCACCGGGTCGAAGCGGATGACCGTGTCGGTGTCGGTGACGGCGCTCTTGACCTTCTTCGCGGTCACCTTCGGCTCGTCGAGGAGGTTGATCAGCCCCTTCGGCGTGGACGCCGACTTGCTCATCTTGATCGTGGGGTCCTGCAGGTCGTAGATCTTCGCCGTCTCCTTGAGGATGTACGGCGACGGGATCGTGAACGTCTCGCCGAAGCGGCCGTTGAACCGCTCCGCGAGGTCGCGGGTCAGCTCGATGTGCTGGCGCTGGTCCTCGCCGACCGGGACCTCGTTGGCCTGGTAGAGGAGGATGTCGGCGACCTGGAGGATCGGGTACGTGAAGAGGCCGACGGTGGCCCGGTCCGCGCCCTGCTTGGCGGACTTGTCCTTGAACTGGGTCATGCGGGAGGCCTCGCCGAAGCCGGTGAGGCAGTTCATGACCCAGCCGAGCTGCGCGTGCTCGGGGACGTGACTCTGCACGAAGAGGGTGCACCGCTCCGGGTCGAGGCCGGCGGCGAGCAGCTGCGCGGCGGCGAGCCGGGTGTTGGCGCGGAGCTCCGCGGGGTCCTGCGGGACCGTGATCGCGTGCAGGTCCACCACCATGTAGAAGGCGTCGTGGGACTCCTGCAGCGCGACCCACTGACGGACCGCACCGAGGTAGTTGCCGAGGTGGAACGAGCCTGCGGTGGGCTGGATTCCGGAGAGCACGCGGGGGACATCAGAGGCCATGCTCCACATTCTCTCAGGTGCGCGAAGCGATCCCGGCCTGGGAACCGATCCGGTTCTGCCGGTGTGACGAAGGCGTGACGACGCTGGAGGGGGGCCGGGTCGTCGGGGACCACGCCGAGGACCTTGGCCGATGAGACGAGGAACACAGTGCGCGGCGGCCCCCCACGCTCCTCCGGACGAGGAACGCGGGAGACCCTCGTCGCCGGGTCAGGCCGGCAGGCCGGGGGCCGGGAAGGCGGCCATCAGCTCCGCGACCTCGGCGCGGATCGTGCGGAGCGCGTCCTCGTCGCCCGCGCCCGCGGCGGCGACGCCCCGGTCGATCCAGTCGGCGACCTGGGCCATGTGCGCGGTGCCGAGGCCTCGGGAGGTGAGGGAGGGGGTGCCGATGCGGACGCCGGAGGGGTCGAAGGGCTTCCGGGTGTCGTAGGGGACGGTGTTGTGGTTGACGACGATCCCGGCCCGGTCGAGGGCCTTGGCGGCGACCTTGCCGGGGACCTCCTTGGGGGTGAGGTCCATCAGGATCAGGTGGTTGTCGGTGCCGCCGGAGACCAGGTCGAAGCCGCGGGCGAGGAGGGCCTCGGCGAGCGCCTTGGCGTTGGCGACGACCGCGTGGGCGTAGTCGCGGAAGGAGGGCTGGGAGGCCTCGCGCAGGGCGACGGCGATGGCCGCGGTGGTCTGGTTGTGCGGGCCGCCCTGGAGGCCGGGGAAGACGGCCTTGTCGAGGGCCTTGGCGTGCTCCTCGCGGGACATCAGCATGGCGCCGCGCGGGCCGCGCAGGGTCTTGTGCGTGGTCGTCGAGATGACGTCGGCGTACGGGACCGGGGAGGGGTGGGCGCCGCCGGCGATCAGGCCGGCGATGTGGGCGATGTCGGCGACGAGGACGGAGCCGGCCTCGCGGGCGATCTCGGCGAAGGCGGCGCAGTCGATCGTGCGGGGCAGCGCGGTGCCGCCGCAGAAGATCACCTTCGGGCGCTCCTTGAGGGCGAGCTCGCGGACCTGGTCGAAGTCGACGAGCCCGTTGTCCTGGCGTACGCCGTACTGCACGCCGCGGAACCACTTGCCGGTGGCGGAGACGCCCCAGCCGTGGGTGAGGTGGCCGCCCATCGGCAGGGCCATGCCCATCACGGTGTCGCCCGGCTCGGCGAAGGCGAGGTAGACGGCGAGGTTGGCGGGGGAACCGGAGTAGGGCTGGACGTTGGCGTGGTCGACGCCGAAGAGGTCCTTGGCGCGTTCGACGGCGAGGGTCTCGACCTGGTCGATGTTCTGCTGGCCCTCGTAGTACCGGCGGCCGGGGTAGCCCTCGCTGTACTTGTTCTGCAGGACCGTGCCGGAGGCCTCCAGGACGGCGGCGGAGACGTAGTTCTCGCTCGGGATCAGTCGCAGGGTCTCGGCCTGCAGCCGCTCCTCGGCGCCGACGAGTGCGGCGAGTTCGGGGTCGGTGGCGGCGAGGGCGGGGCGGGTGGGCGCGTTCATGGCGTTCCTCCGGGCGTTGCGGCGGGTCCCGGGGCACTGCGGCGGCGCGGCGCCACACGGGACGGGGTCCTTGTGGTGCCCAGGCGGGCGGCACCGCGTGTGGTCTGCCGCGCACGGCTCCCCCAGGGTCGATTCCCCGTACGCCAGTCGCCGTGCGTGTTTCCAGCCTATCTGGCGCGCCGTCGCAAAGGTTTCCTCGTCCGTCATTCGAGCGACGATAAGAAGGGGAGCCACACCCGCCCCTGGCCGCAGGACGAACGGAGATCCCGTGTCGAGTACGCAAGACGCGATCGCTTCCGCGGAGGCGCACAGCGCGCACAACTACCACCCCCTCCCCGTCGTCGTCGCCTCGGCCGACGGGGCCTGGATGACCGACGTCGAGGGGCGTCGCTATCTGGACATGCTCGCCGGGTACTCGGCGCTCAACTTCGGGCACGGCCACCGGCGGCTGATCGACGCCGCGAAGGCGCAGCTGGAGCGGGTGACGCTGACGTCGAGGGCGTTCCACCACGACCGGTTCGCGGAGTTCTGCACGCGACTCGCGGAGCTGTGCGGCAAGGACATGGTCCTGCCGATGAACACGGGCGCGGAGGCGATCGAGACGGCGGTGAAGACCGCCCGGAAGTGGGGGTACGAGGTCAAGGGCGTGCCGGACGGGCACGCGAAGATCGTGGTCGCGGCGAACAACTTCCACGGTCGCACGACGACGATCGTCAGCTTCTCCACGGACCACGAGGCCCGGGACCACTACGGCCCGTACACGCCGGGCTTCGAGATCGTCCCGTACGGCGATCTGACGGCGATGCAGGCCGCGGTCACCGCTCACACGGTCGCGGTGCTGATCGAGCCGATCCAGGGCGAGGCGGGGGTCCTCGTCCCTCCGGCCGGGTACCTGCGCGGGGTGCGGGAGTTGACCCGGGAGCGGAACGTGCTGTTCATCGCGGACGAGGTCCAGTCGGGCCTCGGCCGGACGGGGCGTACGTTCGCGTGCGAGCACGAGGGTGTGGTGCCGGACGTGTACGTCCTGGGCAAGGCGCTCGGCGGTGGTGTCGTCCCGGTCTCCGCGGTGGTCGCGGACCGGGACGTGCTGGGGGTGTTCCGGCCCGGTGAGCACGGTTCGACGTTCGGCGGGAACCCGCTGGCGTGCGCGGTGGCCCTGGAGGTGATCGCGATGCTGCGGACGGGCGAGTACCAGCAGCGGGCGGCGGAGCTGGGCGAGCATCTGCACGCGGAGCTGGGTCTGATGGTGGGCGGGGGCGCGGTGGACGCGGTGCGCGGGCGCGGCCTGTGGGCCGGGGTGGACATCACGCCGTCGCGGGGCACGGGCCGGGAGATCTCGGAGAAGCTGCTGGAGCGGGGTGTGCTGGTGAAGGACACCCACGGTTCGACGATCCGGATCGCTCCGCCGCTGGTGATCAGCAAGGAGGACCTGGACTGGGGCCTGGAACAGCTGCGGTCGGTACTGGCGGGCTGACGGGTCCGTACCGGCGGCGGGAGGCGGGGCAAGTCGCGGCATTGACAGGGTTGTTGGTCTAGGCCAATGATGCCGCCATGCCGAGACCCCGCCCCCGCCGCGCGCTGCGTGGCGCACTCGCCGCTCTCGTCCCGCTCGCGCTGCTCGGCGCGTTCGGGGGCCCCGCGCACGCCGCCCCGACGGCGGCCTGGCCCGCACCCGTCCCCGTCGTCTCCCATGTCGAGACCACCGACCCGGTCGTCTTCATCACCATCGACGACGGCTGGTTCCACGACCCGGCCGCCGCCACGATCCTCCTCGACCGCCGGGTGCCCGCCTCGCTGTTCCTGCTCCCGGGCGCGTACTCGTACGACTCCGGCTACTTCCACACCCTCCTCGACCACGGCCGCTCCCGCGTCGAGAACCACACCGTCGACCACGCGGACCTGACCGGGCTCGACGCGGCCGGCCAGAAGGCGGAGGTCTGCGGCGCGCGCGACCGGCACCTCGCCGAGTTCGGGGACGGCCCGCGCCTGCTGCGCCCGCCCTACGGCACGTACGACGAGACCACCCGCACCACCGCCCGCGCCTGCGGGGCGAAGGCCGTGGTGACCTGGACGTACGACCTCACCACCTGGGGCCAGTGGTCCCCGCCGACCCCCACGCTCAAGGCCGGCGACATCATCCTGCTGCACTTCAACGAGACGCTGGAGCAGGACCTGACCCGCGCCCTGGCCGCCGCCGAGGCGGCCGGCCTGAAGCCCGCGCCCCTCAGGGACTACGTCACAGAATGACGTGCGGCAGGAAGCGGGCGTACTCGTCGGTGATCAGGCCCGCCGACTCCCGTATGCCGAGCCCCGCCGCCTCGTCCTCGACGACCCACGCGCCGAGCACCACGCGGTTGCCGTCGAAGTCCGGCAGCGGGGCCAACTCCTGGTAGCAGCAGGGTTCGTCGCGTACGACGGGCGCCGGGCCCGGTTCGTGGACGGTGACGCCCGCGCCCTCCCGGCCGAGGAGGGGCTTGGCGACGTAGCCGCCGCGCGTGGCGAGCTCGCGCGGGCCGTCGAGGTAGGCAGGCAGCAGGTTCGGGTGGCCCGGGTAGAGCTCCCACAGGATCGCGAGCAGCGCCTTGTTGGAGAGCAGCATCTTCCAGGCCGGCTCGATCCAGCAGGTCGTACCCGTGCCGCCGCCGTTGTCGAGGGTGTCCAGGACGTACGGGCCGAAGCGGTCGGTGGCCAGCCACTCCCACGGATAGAGCTTGAAGCAGCTGCGGATGAACCGCAGGCGGTCGTCCACGAACCGTCCCGAGAGCCGGTCCCAGCCGATCTGTTCGACCGACAGCGCCTCCGTGTCGAGCCCGGCCTGCTGGGCGGTCTCCCGCAGATACGCGACCGTCATCAGGTCCTCGCCCAGCTCGTCGCCCTCCGAGTGGACGAAGTGCACCGGGCTGCCGGGCGGCAGCAGCGGGGCCTGGCGCTTCCAGGCGTCGACGAGCCGTTCGTGCAGCGAGTTCCACTGGTCGGCGCCGGGGAAACGATCCTCCATCCAGAACCACTGCGGGCTCGCGGCCTCGACCAGCGAGGTCGGCGTGTCGGCGTTGTACTCCAGCATCTTGGCCGGGCCCGTACCGTCGTAACGGAGGTCGAAGCGTCCGTAGAGCGAGGGCAGTTCGGCCCGGCGGCGCCAGGACTCGGCGACGAGGGAGGCGAGCCGGGGGTCGGTGAGACCGAGCTCGGCGAACCGGTCGTGCTCGACGATGTGGGCGGCCGCCGCCAGGCACATCGCGTGCAGCTCCTCGACGACCTCCTCCAGGGCCTCGACCTCGGGGAGCGTGAAGGAGTAGTACGCGCTCTCGTCCCAGTACGGGCGCAGGGAGTCGTCGGGGTAGCGGGTCAGGGGGTAGACGAGCCCCTGCTCCTCCACCGTCTGCTGCCACCCCGGCCGGGGTTCGATCGTGTGCCGCCGCATGGTGCCGGGTCTCCGCTCAGCCGCCGCTGGAACCGGAGCAGCCGAAACCACCGGTGTCGACGGCCTTCTTGTCGAAGCTGCCGCCGCTGACCCTGTTGTCGCTGACGCTGCCCCCGTAGTAGTACGAGCCGCGGGCCGTGCTGCCACTGCTGCCGTTGCCGCTCTCGCACTCGTAGCTCGGGAGCTTCTCGCGCGTCAACGGGTCGACACACCGCTTGTCGGGCTCGGAACCGCAGGACGTGATCGTCGCCGCGAGAACCCCCATACCGCCGAGCACCACGGTGCTCGACCTCAGCCTGCGCATGAATCTGCCTCCCCATCCCATCGTCGCGACCGCACAGTTTAGGCCGGTGCCCAAGCGGCCTCGCACTAGAGTCCTTTCGTGCTCTTTGGGATGATCTGTGCGCTGGGTTCCTCGGTCTGCTTCGGTACGGCGTCGGTGCTGCAGGCGCTCGCCACACGGGCCGTGGCGCCCGGGACGGGCAGCGGCGTCGACGTCGCCCTCTTCCTGCGCGCGGTGCGGCAGTGGCGCTATCTGGCCGGTCTCTCGCTGGACGGGATCGGCTTCGGCCTCCAGATCGTCGCCCTGCTCACCCTGCCCATCTACACCGTGGGCGCGGCGCTCGCGGCGAGCCTCGCGGTGACGGCGGTGGTCGCCTCGTGGCTCCTGAAGGTCCGGCTGAGCCGCGTCGAGTGGGGCGCGGTGGCCGTCGTCTGCGCGGGGCTCACGATGCTGGCCTTCGCGTCCGGGACGGAGGGCGAGGAGACCGGGTCGGACGCGCTGCGGTGGGCGATGCTGGCGACGGCCTTCGGGGTCCTCGCGCTCGGCGTGGTGGCGGGGCGGCTGCCGGACCGGGCACGGGCGCTCGCGCTGGGCCTGGGCGCCGGGTTCGGCTTCGGGGTGATGGAGGTGGCGGTCCGGCTGATCGACGGGCCGGATCTGGCCAACCCCGCGTGGTACGCGCTGCTGCTCGGGGGCGGGGCGGCGTTCCTGCTGCTGACGTCCGCGCTGCAACGGGGTTCGGTGACGACGGCGACGGCGGGCGCGGTCCTAGGAGAAACGATCGGCCCGGCGCTGGTGGGGGTGGTGTGGCTGGGAGACCGGACGCGGGAGGGACTGGCGTGGATGGCGATCCTCGGCTTCACGGTGGCGGTGGCGGGAGCGTTGGTGCTGGCACGGTTCGGAGAGGCGCCGCTGCCCACTCCGGTCACCGAACGCACGCGCACGCCCGACTGACCGCCGGCCCGAGGCCGCCCCTCCGTGGGGCCGGTGCGCGGGGGTGTTACGCGGGGAGGACTCGGCACAGGGCCGCGAGCGCGCCCGACCAGGCACTGTCCGGAGGGGTCGCGTAGCCGACGACCAGGCCGTCCTGGGTGCGGGGGACGTCCGGGTGGCGGAAGCGGTCGAGGCCGAGGACCGCCAGGCCCTGCCACGCGGCCGAGCGGACGACCTCCTGCTCCTGCCCCCGGGGGAGCTCCAGGACCGCGTGGAGTCCGGCCGCGATGCCGCTCACCCGGGTCGTCGGGGAGTGCGCGGCCACCGCCGCCACGAGCTCGTCGCGGCGCCGCCGGTAGCGCAGCCGCATCGCCCGTACATGCCGGTCGTACGCCCCCGAACCGAGGAACTCCGCGAACGTCAGCTGGTCCAGCACGCTGCCCGACCAGTCCACGTGCCCCTTGGTCGCCACGACCTCGTCGACCAGACTCTCCGGCACCACCATCCATGCCAGCCGCAGCCCCGGCGCGAGGGACTTGCTGGTGGTGCCGAGGTAGACGACCCGCTCCGGGTCGAGGCCCTGGAGGGCGCCGACCGGCTGGCGGTCGTAACGGAACTCCCCGTCGTAGTCGTCCTCCAGGACCAGCCCGCCCGAGGACCGGGCCCAGTCGATCGCCGCCACCCGCCGGTCGGGGTGGAGCGCGCCGCCGAGCGGGAACTGGTGCGCGGCCGTCATCAGCACCGCGCCCACGCCCTTCATCCCGCCAAGGCCCTCCGTCCGCGTGCCGACCGCGTCGTACGGCAGGGCGGGCAGCCGAAGCCCCACGCGCGTCAGCAACTCCCAGTGCACGTCGAGCCCGTAGGACTCGACCGCCACCTCCCGCACCTTCCGCCCGCGCAGCACCTCCCCCATCAGCCGCAGCCCGTGCACGAACCCGGAGCAGATCACGATCCGTTCCGGCCGCGCGTACACGCCGCGCGCCCGCGCGAGGTACTCGGCGAGCACGGTGCGCAGTTCGATCCGGCCGCGCGGATCGCCGTAGCCGAAGGCCTCGTGGGGCGCCGCCGTGAGCGCGCGCCGGGAGGCCTTGAGCCACTCGGCGCGCGGAAAGGACGCGAGGTCGGGCACGCCCGGCTTCAGGTCGTACGCCGGCCGCGACCGGGCCCTGCGGGCCGCCGGCGTCGTGGCCCGCGCGCCCGAACCGGTCGCCGGCCGGCGCGGCACCGACCGCTGGGCGACCCGCGTCCCCGAGCCCTGACGGGCGGTCAGCCAGCCTTCGGCGACCAGCTCGGCGTACGCGTCGGCGACGGTGTTGCGGGCGATCCCCAGGTCGGCGGCGAGCGAGCGGGAGGACGGCAGCCGTACGCCCGCCTCCAGACGCCCGCTGCGCACCGCCTCCCGCAGCGCGTCCATCAGCCCCGCGCGCAGTCCCGCGCGCGACCCTGGTCCGCGCAGGTCAAGGTGGAGGTCGGCGCCGAAAGTGGCCCACTCGTCTGCCATACGAATGGACCATACTCCTGTGCCAACCGCCTCGTACGGTGAGAGGCATGACGACGACCACCACCTCAGACGCCACCAGGACCGAGTACGCCCACGAGCACGCGCCCCGCCTCAACTTCGGCGATCGCGTCCCTGAGTTCTACCGGGCCATGCTGCGGCTCGAACAGGCCGCGGCCAAGGACGTCGACCCCACGCTCTACCACCTGATCAAGATCAGGGCCTCGCAGGTCAACCACTGCGCCTTCTGCATCGACATGCACACCAAGGACGCCCTCGCCGAGGGCGAGTCGGTGGAGCGGATCGTGCAGCTCTCCGCGTGGCACGAGTCGCGGCACTTCTACACCGAGCGCGAGCTCGCCGCGCTCGAACTGACCGAGGCGGTCACCGTCCTCACCGACGGCTTCGTGCCCGACGAGGTGTACGCGCGGGCCGCCGCCCACTTCGACGAGACGGAACTGGCCCGGGTCATCAGCGCCATCACCGTCATCAACGCCTGGAACCGCATCGCCGTCTCCACGCGGATGACGCCGGGCCACTACACGCCCGGCCAGTTCAAGAACTGACGGCTCACAGCAGAGCGAACCGCCCCCGGCCGAGAAGGCCGGGGGCGGTTCGCTGTTCAGTCGTCGCGTTCGGTCGTCGCGTTCGGTCTCAGATGAGGTCGAGCGCGCGGACCGCGTCGCGCTCCTCCGCCAGCTCCTGCACCGAGGCGTCGATGCGGGCGCGGGAGAACTCGTTGATGTCCAGGCCCTGGACGATCTCGTACTTGCCGTCCTTGCAGGTGACGGGGAACGAGGAGATGAGGCCCTCGGGGACGCCGTAGGAGCCGTCCGACGGGATGCCCATGGAGGTCCAGTCGCCCGCGGCGGTGCCGTTGACCCAGGTGTGGACGTGGTCGATGGCGGCGTTGGCGGCGGAGGCGGCCGAGGACGCGCCACGGGCCTCGATGATCGCGGCGCCGCGCTTGGCGACGGTCGGGATGAAGGTGTCGGCCAGCCACTGCTCGTCGTTGACGACCTCGGCGGCGTTCTTGCCGGCGATCTCCGCGTGGAAGATGTCCGGGTACTGGGTCGCCGAGTGGTTGCCCCAGATGGTGAGGCGCTTGATGTCCTCGACCGACGCACCGGTCTTGGCCGCGAGCTGCGAGAGCGCGCGGTTGTGGTCCAGGCGGGTCATCGCGGTGAAGCGCTCGGCCGGGACGTCCGGGGCGGCGGCCTGGGCGATCAGGGCGTTGGTGTTGGCCGGGTTGCCGACGACGAGGACCTTGATGTCGTCCGCGGCGTGGTCGTTGATGGCCTTGCCCTGCGGCTTGAAGATGCCGCCGTTGGCGGCGAGCAGGTCACCGCGCTCCATGCCCTTGGTACGCGGGCGGGCGCCGACGAGCAGCGCCACGTTCGCACCCTCGAAGCCCTGGTTCGGGTCGTCGAAGATGTCGATGCCCTTGAGCAGCGGGAAGGCGCAGTCGTCGAGCTCCATGGCGGTGCCCTCGGCGGCCTTGACGCCCTGCGGGATCTCAAGGAGGCGCAGCTTGACCGGCACGTCCGCGCCGAGCAGGTGGCCGGAGGCGATGCGGAACAGCAGCGCGTAGCCGATCTGGCCGGCCGCGCCGGTCACGGTGACATTCACGGGAGTGCGGGTCATGGCGATCTCCGTAAGACAGCTGGCGGGTGGGGGCCCTGCCCCGGGTGCTGGAACAGCTCTTCTTGATCGATCGGTGTCTCGACGTGAAGAGATATTCCAGCGGTCAGGCTATCCGACCCTGACCCGGTCGAACCCCCACCCCCTTGTGGTCCGGCTCACTGCCACCCGACTGGGGTCAGCGGCCGCCGGTGCACGCCCGGCCGCCCGTCGTCGGCGTCGCGCAGGCGGTCGCGTCCGCCCCGTCCCGCACGGCGACCATCGGGCTGTACGCGTCCGGGTCCGCGCCCACGGTCATGTCCTGGCTGCTCCCGGCGCCGTTGACGTGCAGGGTGTCGCCGGGCGAGGCACCGGTGATCCGCGCCCAGGCGGCGCCGCAGACCCTGCTGAACCGCAGCTCCAGCTGCCCGGCGACGCCGACCGGGGTACGGGAGAGGGTGGTGGCGAACGCGCCTCCACAGCCCATGACTTCGGGGTCCTGACCCGTACATCCGGCGCCCGCGCATTTCACCCCCGCGGGGAGGGGCGTCGTGCTCGGCCCGGGGCGGGGGGTCGTGGCGGGCGCGCGGGTGGCCTCCTCGCCCCGGCCGTCGGCGCCCACGCCTCCGCCGCTGCCGCCGAGGTCGGCGAGGAGGACGGCGGCGGTGACGACGAGCAGGGCGCCGAGGACACCGGTGAGGAGCAGGAGGGCGCGGAGCGCGGCGCGTCGCCGGGGCGGTACGGGGGCGGGGGCGGGGGCTTGGGTTCCGGCTCCAGTAGCTCCGGTACTTCCGGTGCTTCCGGTGCTTCCGGTGCTTCCGGTGCTTCCGGTGCTTCCGGTGCTTCCGGTGCTTCCGGAGACGCTGTGGCTGCTGCTGACACTGGTCTCCGTCGAGGCGTTCGCGGTCGGAACGGCGTCGGCGATGTCGCGGGGGCCCTGCCCGGAGCCGTTCCAGGCGCGCTCGGCCCGCTCCCACTCCGCCGTGAGCCGTCCGGGATCGGCGCCGGTCAGCTCGGCGAGCGCGAGGACGGCGTCCCTGGGTGCGAGGAGGCGGCCGTCGAGGTACCGCTCCCAGGAGGTCCTGCTGTGGCCGGTGCGGTCGGCGACGGCGGCGACGCTCAGGCCGCTGCGGTCGACGAGCCGTCGTAACCGACCCGCGAACTCGCGCACGCCCGGGTCGGGTTCGTCGGGCGACTCCTGCCCACGAGGCATGTGCGGTTCCCCCTCGCCTCCTCGCGACCCCCGGAAGGATCGCCCCGCTCAGGATGGCAGCTTCCCGGGGAGGGCGGGAGTGACGGAGTGGCGGAATGGTCACTTCCGTGCCACAACGCACAGGCGACTCTTGAAAGATCATTGGCACGTACATGACCCTCAAGAGGACGGCGCCCGTCCTCCCTCGGGGGAGAGGACGGGCGCCGGTCCCTAAGTGATCGTCAGATGGAGGATGTCCTCCAGGAACGGGATCCTCAGCCAGGGATCCGGCTGCACCATGAGCGCGAGCAGCACGATGAGCCCGCCCATGACCCCGTACGTGACCATGTCGGTGAACCGCGACCGTACGGCGAGCATGCCGACCGACGGCAACGCGCGCCGCAGCCCCGCGCCGGCGAGCAGCGCGACGCCGACGAGCATCGTCCCGACCCGGAACGACTGCGCGAAGAGGTCGGTGCCGACGATCAGCAACCCCAGCGTGGCGAGCCCGAGCACGGTCAGCAGCGGCCACTGGCGCGCGGGGGCCGAAGCGTCACCGGCGGCGGCCCGCCCGCCACCTTCGGGGCGCGCGGTGTCCGTCGTGAGCGACGGGGGCCGCCGCTTCCGCGCGGCCACGTCACCGGCCGCCGTACCGTTGGCACCCTCGACGCCCGCGGAATCGCCCGTCGAGCCGGCCGAGGCCCGGCCCCGCGCGCTCTCCGCACCGGAGCCCGCACCCGCGGCGGAGCCCGAGCCGGCCACGGCCTCCTCGGCGCCCTCGGCCCCAGGCGTGTCGCCGCCCGCCACCCGCGACGTCATCGTCAGAGGGCCGCGGCCGCGCGCTCGGCGGCCTCGACGACGTTGACGAGCAGCTGCGCGCGGGTCATCGGGCCCACGCCGCCGGGGTTCGGGGAGATCCAGCCCGCGACCTCGGTCACCCCCGGGTGCACGTCGCCGACGATCTTGCCCTCGCCGTCGCGCGAGACGCCGACGTCCAGGACGGCCGCGCCCGCCTTCACGTCGTCCGGCTTGATCAGGTGCGGCACACCCGCCGCCGCGACGATGATGTCCGCCCGCCGCAGGTGCGCGGAGAGGTCGCGCGTACCGGTGTGGCACTGCGTCACCGTCGCGTTCTCCGAGCGCCGCGTGAGCAGCAGCGGCATCGGGCGGCCGATCGTGACCCCGCGCCCGACGACCACGACCTCCGCGCCGTTGATCTCCACGCCGTGGTTGCGCAGCAGGGTGATGATGCCGTTCGGGGTGCACGGCAGCGGCGCCGGCTCGTTCAGCACGAGCCGGCCCAGGTTGGTCGGGTGCAGGCCGTCGGCGTCCTTGGCCGGGTCCATCAGCTCCAGGACGCGGTTCTCGTCGATCCCCTTGGGCAGCGGGAGCTGGACGATGTAGCCGGTGCAGGCGGGGTCCTCGTTGAGCTCCCGTACGACCGCCTCGATCTCCTCCTGCGTGGCGGTCGCGGGCAGTTCGCGCTGGATCGAGGCGATGCCGACCTGCGCGCAGTCGCGGTGCTTGCCCGCGACGTACTTCTGGCTGCCCGGGTCGTCGCCGACCAGGATCGTGCCGAGGCCGGGCGTGACGCCCTGCTCCTTCAGGGCCGACACGCGGACGGCCAGTTCGGACTTGATCGCGGCTGCGGTGGCCTTGCCATCGAGAATCTGGGCGCTCATGGGCCCATCCTCCCGGATGACCCCTCGCTTGTTCCAATTCGGCTCCGCACGGGCGGCGCGGAGGCGGCGACAGCGCTTCGCGGAAAGGTTGCACTCGCACAACGCCCCGCGTACCGACTGGACAAAAAGTCGAGGGTACGACGACGATAACGGCGAAGTGCCGCGGGCAGTGCCGGGGGGCGATCCGCTCATATGCCGTAGAAGCTCCTCCGTCGCGGGCCGCGTCGTCCCCGCACAGACCAACGGAGGAATCCCGCGATGAGCTTCGGCGAACCGAACAACCCCTACGGCCAGCAGCCCCAGGGCCAGCAGCCGGGCTACGGCTACCCCCAGCAGCAGGGCCAGCAGCCGGGCTACGGCTACCCGCAGGCTCCCCCGGTCCAGCAGCCGTACGGCGGCGGCGGTTACCCGGGCGCGACGATGGAGATGCCGGGCGGTGTGAAGGCGGCGCGCGTCCTGCTGTGGATCCTCGGCATCGTGCAGTCCCTCATGGCCGTCCTCGCGATCGTCGCGGGCGGGTGGATCGCGGACCAGCTGGCCAACTCCAGCGAGTTCAGCGGCAGCGACGGCCAGGACGCGGCGTCGGTCATGACCGGCGTCATGGTGGTCGTGGGCATCATCGCGCTCGCCTTCGGCGTGTGGGCCATCATCACGGCGGCCAAGATCCGTTCCGGCGGCAACGGCCTGCGCATCTCCGGCATCGTGTACGGCTCGCTGGTGACGGCGGGCAGCGTGGTGAACCTGCTCGGCGCGAACATCTTCGCCCTGATCAGCCTGGTCATGGGCGTCCTGATCATCGTCTTCCTTGCGAAGTCCGACGGGGCGGCCTGGTTCAAGCGCAACACGCAGCAGTACTGATCCACCCACGTCGAGGGGCCCGGTTCCACACGGAACCGGGCCCCTCGCGTATGCGCAGCTCACACGCGGCGTAGCACCACGAACTGTCCCGCCCGTGCCGACACCTCGTACCGCGCCTCCGGATGCAGCTGGGACGCCAGCTGCGCCGGATCCGTCACCGGCTGGGACCAGCCCGAGGAGAGGTCGAGGGCGAGGTAGTCGGGGCTGACGCCCTTCGCCCCGCCCACCCAGTAGACCTTGCGGTCGGCGGTCAGGTGCGCCATGAGCGGCACGTTCGTCTCCACACTCGCGCCCTTCGGCACCGCGTCCACCGCCTGCCGGGCCTCCAGCGTCCGGGCGTCCGTACGGTACGTCTCCGCGCGCAGCAGCTCCCGCAGGGGCAGGTCGAGGGCGATCACGATCGCGACGGCCGTGACGACCGGGACGACGACCTTCCCGTACGCCACGAGCCAGGCGCGCGGCGAGCTGCGGACGGCGCGGACCGCGTCGACCAGGGCGAGGAAGACGATCGGCATCAGGATGGCGCTGTAGTGCCAGATCATCCCCCAGTGGTTCGGGTCCTGGGAGAGGAAGCGCCAGCCGAGCGTCGGCAGCACCAGCAGCATCAGCGGGGAGCGCAGCGCCAGGAAGCCGGTGATGCCGACGAGGAAGAAGACCATCTCCCACTTCACGTCGGAGCCGAGCGAGGTGAGCAGCACCTGGGCGAAGGAGACGTCCGCGCCCTCGCCGGTCTTCTCGATCTTGGCCCAGTAGTCGTACTGGCCGACGCGGCTCGCCGCCGGGATCAGGACCAGGACCGTGAGGGCGAAGAACGCGACGCCGAAGGCGGCCAGGGCCGCGGCGAGCCGCTTCTGCCCCTTCAGGAAGAGGACCGCGCCGACCATGGCGACGGTGAGCCCCATGTCCTCCTTGACCAGGACCAGGGGCGCGGACCAGGCGACGGCGGCCGTCCAGCGCCCGAGGAGCAGGGCACGGCAGGTCAGGGCGAGCATCGGGACGGCGAAGGCGATCTCGTGGAAGTCGGACTTGACCGCTTCCTGGAGGCCCCAGGACAGGCCGTAGGCGACGGTGAGCCCGAGGCCGGCGGCGCGGCTGCCGAGCACCTGGTGCGCGGTGCGGCCGACGACGGCGGCGGAGGCGGCGAAGAGCGCGGCCTGCGCGAAGAGGAGGGCGAGGGGCGAGGACCAGATCCAGTACAGGGGCGCGAGGAGCGCCGTCACGGGACTGAAGTGGTCCCCGAGTATGAGGAAGCCGGGGCCCTTGATGTCGACGATCGGGGCCCGGAGCTCGGCGTAGGCCCGGACGGACTGGTTGAAGATCCCGAGGTCCCAGGAGGGCGTGCGGAAGTGCGCGTACTGGACCCAGGAGTAGAGGAAGTAGAGCGCGCAGAGCACGCCCGCGACCAGGGCGTACGGGCGCAGGGGAGCCTCGGCGAGGTCACGCTCGGGCGGCCCGGCCCGCTCGGCCTCCGGGGCGGCGGCCTGGGCCGGCACCCCGTTCCGTACATCCAACACCGCGCCCCCCACATAGAGCCGCCGACAAAAGAGCAACCCATTAGACCAGAGGCACGAGCCGGCCCCCGGTCCTCGACGACGGGGACGGACCGGGACGGCCCGGGGGACGGCGGGAACGGACCCGGGGGCCCGCCGGTGGATACCGGCGGGCCCCCGGGCCGTGTTCCGACGGGTGCGTCAGTGGAAGAAGTGGCGCGTGCCCGTGAGGTACATCGTCACGCCTGCGTTCTTCGCCGCCTCGATCACCTGCTCGTCACGGACCGAGCCGCCCGGCTGCACGACCGCCTTGATGCCCGCCGCCGTGAGGATCTCCAGGCCGTCCGGGAACGGGAAGAACGCGTCCGAGGCCGCGTACGCGCCGCGCGCCCGCTCCTCGCCGGCCCGCTCGACCGCGAGCTTCGCGGAGTCGACGCGGTTGACCTGGCCCATGCCGACGCCGACCGAGGCGCCGTCCTTCGCGAGCAGGATCGCGTTGGACTTGACCGCGCGGCAGGCCTTCCACGCGAACGCCAGCTCGGCCAGCTCCTCCGCCGACAGCGCCTCGCCCGTCGCGAGCGTCCAGTTCGCCGGGTCGTCGCCCTCCGCCTGGAAGAGGTCGAGGTGCTGGACGACCGCGCCACCGGAGATGGGCTTGATGTCGTCGATCATCGCTGCCGGGTAGCCGTCGACCTTGAGGACGCGGATGTTCTTCTTCCGCGCCAGGATCTCGACCGCGCCGTCCTCGAAGTCCGGGGCCGCGATGACCTCGGTGAAGATCTCCGCGACCTGCTCGGCCATCGCGACGGACACCGGACGGTTCACGGCGATGACGCCGCCGAACGCCGACAGCGGGTCGCAGGCGTGCGCCTTGCGGTGCGCCTCGGCGACGTCCTCGCCGAGCGCGATGCCGCACGGGTTGGCGTGCTTGATGATCGCGACACAGGGCGCGTCGTGGTCGAAGGCGGCGCGCCGGGCCGCCTCGGTGTCCACGTAGTTGTTGAAGGACATCTCCTTGCCGTGCAGCTGCTCGGCGTTGGCGAGTCCGCCGCGCAGACCGTCGGTGTAGAGCGCGGCGCTCTGGTGCGGGTTCTCGCCGTAGCGCAGGGACGACTTGCGCTCCCACGTCTTGCCGAGGAACTCCGGCAGCTCCGCGTCCTCGTCGGCCGCGTAGCTGTCGGTGAACCAGGAGGCGACGGCCACGTCGTACGCGGCCGTGTGCTGGAACGCCTCGGCCGCCAGGCGCTTGCGCGCGGTCAGGTCGAAGCCGCCGCCCTTGGCCGCCGCGAGGACGTCGGCGTACCGCTGCGGACTGGTGACGACCGCCACGGACGGGTGGTTCTTGGCGGCGGCGCGGACCATCGACGGGCCGCCGATGTCGATCTGCTCGACGCACTCGTCGGGGGTGGCGCCGGAGGCGACGGTCTCCTTGAACGGGTACAGGTTGACGATCACCAGGTCGAAGGGCTCGACACCCAGCTCGGCGAGCTGGTTACGGTGGTCCTCCAGGCGCAGGTCGGCGAGGATGCCGGCGTGCACGCGCGGGTGCAGGGTCTTCACCCGGCCGTCCAGGCACTCGGGGAAGCCGGTGAGCTCCTCGACCTTGGTGACCGGGACACCGGCCGCGGCGATCTTCGAGGCGGTGGAGCCGGTGGAGACGAGGGCGACACCCGCCTCGTGCAGGCCGCGGGCCAGCTCCTCAAGGCCGGTCTTGTCGTAGACGCTGACGAGTGCGCGGCGGATGGGGCGCTTCGTACCTTCGGCGGTCACGGGATTGTTACCTTTCGTCCCTCAATGCGGTAGCCGTGCCGGGCCAGACGCCCCACGACCTCGACGAGCAGCGAGCGCTCGACTTCCTTGATGCGCTCATGGAGCGCGGCTTCATCGTCCTCGTCCCGGACCTCGACCACGCCCTGGGCGATGATCGGGCCGGTGTCGACGCCGTCGTCGACGAAGTGGACGGTGCATCCGGTGACCTTCGCGCCGTACGCGAGTGCGTCCCGCACTCCATGGGCACCGGGAAAACTGGGCAGCAGCGCCGGGTGGGTGTTGACGACCCGGCCGCCGAAGCGGGCGAGGAACTCCTTGCCGACGATCTTCATGAATCCGGCCGAGACGACGAGGTCGGGGTCGTACGCGGCGGTGGCCTCGGTCAGGGCACGGTCCCACTCCTCGCGGGTTCCGTAGTCCTTCACCCGGCAGACGAAGGTGGGCAGCCCGGCGCGCTCGGCCCGCTCCAGACCGGCGATGTTGTCGCGGTCGGCGCCGACGGCGACGATCTGGGCGCCGTATCCCTCGGGGCCCTCGGGGTCGGCGGCGATCGCGTCGAGCAGGGCCTGGAGGTTGGTGCCGGAGCCGGAGACCAGGACGACGAGGCGGGCGGCGGCCACTGGGTCACTCTTTCCGTGGTGTTTGTACGGTCGCAC
Organism: Streptomyces sp. NPDC054975; assembly: GCF_053609105.1. Classification (NCBI taxonomy): domain Bacteria; kingdom Bacillati; phylum Actinomycetota; class Actinomycetes; order Kitasatosporales; family Streptomycetaceae; genus Streptomyces; species Streptomyces sp. NPDC054975. The sequence goes on along the minus strand of NZ_JBSGWV010000008.1, from coordinate 50,244 downwards.
GAACGAATCGTGCCTCTGGATACGGGGAACCCTACGAAGGCCCCGACCGTCAGCAACGATACCGGCACACCGGAAGGCCCCCACGGGACGGGGGCGTGGCCGGGGGGTAGCGTCGGGTTCACGACGGTGGAGCCCGTGAGTGAGCCCGCAGTTGGACCTGTGGCCGAACCGGTGGTTCGGCCAGGAGTTGAGACGGCAGTTGAGACAGCAGTTGCGACGACAGAGGGAAGACGTTCAGCAGATGCCGGAACGCCAGTCCACGGACGACAACAATCCGTTCGCGCCGCCGCCCGAGGGGCAGCCGGACCAGCCGTGGCAGCCGCGGCGGCCGGAGGGCTCGGACGACGACGCGTCGTCCGGGTCGTCCGGGCCCGCCGACGGCTCCGGCCGCTCCGGAGGCCGCTGGAGCAGCCGCCAGCCGGGCCGCTCCTCCGACGGTTTCGGCCGCCGCCCGGAGCGCCCCTCCGGCCCTGAGGGGCAGGGCCAGAAGCCGGGGCCCAAGTGGGACCCCACGGACCCGATGCAGCGGCGGGCGCGGTACTCGCTGCTCGCGGGCATGTGGGCCTTCTTCTTCGCCCTCTTCGAGATCCAGGAGCTGGCGCTGCTCCTGGGCGCCCTGGGTCTGTACTGGGCGATCAGCGCCCTGCGCGCCAAGCCGAAGGCGCAGGCCCCTGCGCAGGCCTCGGCGCAGGCGCAGGTACGGGGGCAGGTGTCGGCCGCCGAGGAGACTCAGGGCCCGTCGGCCGCGCAGCCGGCCGTCCGGACGGGGCCCAGCCTGGCCGCCCGTACGCAGCGCACGGCGGCGGTGAGCGGTCTGGTCGCGGCGGCGCTGGCGCTGCTGATCGTCGCGGGCAGCTTCACCATCCAGCTCGTCTACCGCGACTTCTACACCTGCGCCGACGACGCCCTCACCAGGTCGGGCCAGCTGGCCTGCAACGAGCTGCTGCCGGAGCCCCTGCGGGACGTCTTCGGCGTACGGGAGTAGCGGGAGCGGCGGCAGTAGCGGGAGTAGCGGGAACGACAGCCAGGCGGCCACCGGGTGGCCGCCTGGCTGTCGCCTAGCTGTCGCCGTCCGCCGGAGGCGCCGAGGGCTGGGACTGGGGCGGCAGAGGCGGGGGCGGGGGCGGCAGGGCCGGTTCCCAGGCCGCCGGCAGGAAGTCGTACGACTCGAACCCGTCCTCGTCGTACGCGTCCTCGCGCCCGGCGCCGGCCGCGCCCTCGCCTTCGCCCTTGCCCTCGCCGTCGCCCTTGCCGTTGCCCTTGCCCGCGTCCACCGGCCCGCCGTCGGGGAGCCCGGCGGGGGCGAGCCGGGCCGAGGACCGGCCAGGAGTCCACCACAGCCCCCGGGACGGGGGCGTCGGCTTCGGCTCGCGCGCCGGCTTCGTGCCGCGCAGGCCCCAGGCCCGTACGCCCAGCGACACCGGCACCCCGACCGCCGCGCACCACAGCACCGCCGCCGCCCCGGTCTGCCACCACACCGGGCCGAACACCGAGAGCCGCCCCGAGCCGAGGGGCCCTCCGGCGGCCGCCGCGAGGAGCGCCGTCGCCGCCCCGCACACCCAGGCGCCGATCAGGGCCGTCAGCGCCGCCTCCCGGACTGTCCAGGCCCGCGCCGGCCTGCCCACACCCACGCCGAGGACCACGGCCGCCACGAGCGGGACCGTCACGGCGGCCCAGTGCGCCCAGCCGCCCGGGCCCTCGCCGGGCAGCGCGGCCAGGAGCGGGAAGGGCGGGACGGCCGTGGTGCCGGTGAGGCCCAGCGGCGTCGCCGAGGCGCCCGTACCGATCGCGAATCCTGGCCCAAGGGCGTACGAGGTTGCCCACACCGCCGCGTTCGGCACCAGTGCGGCGGCCAGGAGCAGCACCGACACGCGGCCCGACCACTCCCCCGCGAGTCCGGCGAAGGACTCCTGCGCGGCGCCCGCGTGCCAGACCAGCGAGGTCCCGAACACCGCCGCACCGCCGGCCAGCAGGACCACGAGCGCCGGGGTCACGGAGCGCAGGGCCACGGCGGCCTGTTCCTGGCGCGGGAGGGGCCGTCCGGCCGCCGTCCACGCGCCGAGCCCGGCGGACGCGGCCACCGTCGAGGGCAGCCACAGCCCCGCGGTCAGCAGGTCGGCCGGGAGCGGCCCGCTCGCCGAGTAGAGCACCACACCGGCCGCGACCAGCAGATACCCGCCGCACACGGCAGTCAGGGCCCCCAGCGCGGCCGCCGTGCCACCGCTCAGGGAGACCCCGTCCGACGCCTCCTCGGTGTACGGCTCCAGGGTGTCGCGCGTGGTCCGGTGCACCAGCCAGACCGGCACCGCCATGAGCAGCAGCGGGGCGACGCCGAGCGGCGCGGGCACGCCCGTGAGGGTCTCCGTGCGGATCAGGTCCACCCCGTGGGCCAGCAGCCACAGCCCGGCGGCCGTGTGCAGCGCCTCGCCGGGGCCGCTCTCGGGGTACGGCGAGCTGATCCACGCCGCCGTCACCAGGACCGCGAGCGCCCCGAGCCCGAGCCCCGCCGCCACCCCGCCGCGCACGAAGGCGACCGCCAGGTCGGCGGACCGGCCGCCCTGGACCAGCGGATCGGCCTGGAACGAGGGGGTGTGATCGGTCAGATGGGTCACGCGCCCATGCTGCCAACGACACGCGCTTTTCTCACGTAACAGGCAAAACGCCGTTGTGTCGCTCAAGATACGTTTATGTACTTTTCCGCCCGGAGCTGCTCTGCGGGAGGTCGTCGGCGATGAACCGGAGCATGCCCTCCCCCAAGGAGCGCCGCAGACTGCGCGTAGCCAGGGGATTGACCGAGGACCAGGTCGCGGAGGCCGTGGGCGTCACACGGGCCACGGTCCGCTCGTGGGAAAGCGGCCGCACCACACCACGCGGGCGCAAGCAGGAGGCGTACGCGAAGCTGATCGGCGCGTACGAGGACGAGAGCGCCCCCACCTCGACGCCCGCGCTCTCCCGCGAGCCCCGCACGCCCTCCGAGTCGTCCCTGTCGTCCGCGCAGGCGGCCGAGCCCGCGAGGCCCGCCGTGGGCGTCGCTGCCGCCGGCGCGGCGCCCTCCGCGAACACCCGCCCGAGGGCCGCGGCCAAGCGGTCCGCGAGGCCACCGAAGGCCCCTCCGGCGGCCAGCCTGGGCGTCGGCTCCGGCGCGGGCTCCGGCCAGAAGCCCCCGCGCGCCGTCCGTGCGGGCGCCCCGGCCGCCCAGCAGCCGCTGGAGAAGCTGAAACCGGTGGAGGCCCCACCCGCGCCGAAGCGCCCGCCCCACGCGCCGCGCCGGCTCGAGTCCCCGACTCCCCCGGCGCCCCCGGCCGCCGCGGAACCCCCGCCCCCGGGGGAGCGACCGGCCCGCGCGGAGCTGCCCCCGCCCGCCCCCGGAGAGCCGGTCAGGCTTTCGCTCACCCCGGAAGAGGCCTTCGACGCCCTCTACGCGCACGCCGCGCCCGGGCTCGTCCACCAGACGTACCTGCTCACCGGCCGTCGCCGGCTCTCCCGGGAGTCCGTCGAGCACGCCTTCCACCACGCCTGGCAGCACTGGCCCGAGGTCGCGGTCGACCGGGACCCGGTGGGCTGGGTGCGGGCGGCGGCGTACGAGTACGCGCTCTCCCCCTGGCACCGGCTGCGCCGCGCCCACAAGCACCCGGACGCCCCGCCCACCGAGACCGGGCGGCGGAACCTGCTCGCGGCGCTGCTCGAACTGCCGCCGCCGTATCGCCGTACCGTCCTGCTCTACGACGGGCTCGGCCTCGACCTGCCCGACACGGCGGCCGAGACCGAGGCGAGCACCCCCGCCGCCGCCAACCGCCTGCTGCACGCCCGTACCGTCATCGGTGAGCGCGTGCCCGAGCTGGCCGACGCCGACGCCCTGCACCGGAGGCTGAGCGCGCTGGTCGCGGAGGCTCCGACGGCGACGCTCGCGGACGCCCGGGCGGTACGGGCGGGCAGCGAGCGGCGCGCGCGGATGTGGACGCGGGCGGTGCTCGCCGTGACGGCGGCGCTCATCGGGGTGACGGCCTTCACGGCCGCGACCGCGCCGACGCAGTACCTTCCGCTGATCCATCCCGGCGAGACCGTCAACGGTGTCCCGGTGCGCGGTGGGCCGCAGCAGCTCACCCCGGAGGACGTGGAGCTGCGCGACAGCCTCCGCTCCCAGCCCCACCCCGGGCCCGAGCGTCTCGTCCCGGACCCGCACTAGCGGCCGTCCACGAACGCGCGTGGGCCCCGCCCCCGCCCGGTTTCCCGGGAGGGGGCGGGGCCCACCTGTGCGGTCGGACGCTGTTTCAGCCCGCGAGGATGGCGCGCGCCAGCTTGGCGGTCTCGGTCGGCGTCTTGCCGACCTTGACGCCGGCGGCCTCGAGGGCCTCCTTCTTCGCCTGGGCGGTGCCGGAGGAGCCGGAGACGATGGCGCCGGCGTGGCCCATGGTCTTGCCCTCGGGCGCGGTGAAGCCCGCGACGTAGCCGACGACCGGCTTGGTGACGTTCTTCGCGATGAAGTCCGCCGCGCGCTCCTCGGCGTCGCCGCCGATCTCGCCGATCATGACGATCAGGTCGGTGTCGGGGTCGGCCTCGAACGCCGCGAGGGCGTCGATGTGCGTGGTGCCGATGACCGGGTCGCCACCGATGCCGACGGCGGACGAGAAGCCGATGTCACGGAGCTCGTACATCATCTGGTACGTCAGCGTGCCGGACTTCGAGACCAGGCCGATGCGGCCCGGCTTCGTGATGTCGCCCGGGATGATGCCGGCGTTGGACTGGCCCGGGGTGATGAGACCGGGGCAGTTCGGGCCGATGATGCGGGTCTTGTTGCCCTTCGACTGCGCGTACGCCCAGAAGGCGGCGGAGTCGTGGACGGCGATGCCCTCGGTGATGACGACGGCGAGCGGGATCTCGGCGTCGATCGCCTCGACCACGGCGGCCTTGGCGAAGGCCGGCGGGACGAAGAGGACGGAGACGTTGGCGCCCGTCTTCTCCATCGCCTCGGCGACGGAGCCGAAGACCGGGACCTCGGTGCCGTCGAAGTCGACGGACGTGCCGGCCTTGCGGGGGTTCACGCCACCGACGATGTTGGTGCCGTCACCCAGCATGAGCTTGGTGTGCTTCATGCCCGTGGCACCGGTCATGCCCTGGACGATGACCTTGCTGTCCTTGGTGAGGAAGATAGCCATGGTGTGCTTGACCTCGTCCCTTACTTCGCAGCCGCGAGCTCGGCGGCCTTGTCGGCCGCGCCGTCCATGGTGTCCACACGCTGCACGAGCGGGTGGTTCGCGTCCGACAGGATCTTGCGACCCAGCTCCGCGTTGTTGCCGTCGAGGCGCACGACCAGCGGCTTGGTGACCTCTTCGCCCTTGGAGGCGAGGAGCTCCAGGGCCTGGACGATGCCGTTGGCGACCTCGTCACAGGCGGTGATGCCACCGAAGACGTTGACGAACACGGACTTGACGTCCGGGTCACCCAGGATGATCTCCAGGCCGTTCGCCATGACCTCGGCGGAGGCGCCGCCGCCGATGTCGAGGAAGTTGGCCGGCTTCACGCCGCCGTGGTTCTCACCAGCGTACGCGACGACGTCCAGGGTCGACATGACCAGGCCGGCGCCGTTGCCGATGATGCCGACCTCGCCGTCCAGCTTGACGTAGTTGAGGCCCTTGGCCTTGGCAGCAGCCTCGAGCGGGTTGGCTGCGTCCTTGTCCTCAAGGGCCTCGTGCTCGGGCTGACGGAAGTCGGCGTTGGCGTCCAGGGACACCTTGCCGTCCAGCGCCAGGATGTCGCCGGAGGCGACCTTGGCCAGCGGGTTCACCTCGACGAGGAGCGCGTCCTCGGCGACAAAGGTGTCCCACAGGGTGACCATGACCTCGGCGACCTTCTCGGCGACCTCGGCCGGGAACTGCGCCTGGGCGACGATCTCGCGGGCCTTCTCGATGGTCACGCCCTCGACGGCGTTGACCGGCACCTTCGCGAGCTTCTCGGGGGTCGTCGCGGCGACCTCCTCGATGTCCATGCCACCGGCGACGGAGGCCATGGCGAGGAAGGTGCGGTTGGTGCGGTCGAGGAGGTACGAGACGTAGTACTCCTCGAGGATCTCCGGAGCGGTCTCCGCGATCATCACCTTGTGGACCGTGTGGCCCTTGATGTCCATCCCGAGGATGTCCGTCGCGCGGGCGACGGCCTCGTCCGGGGTGGCGGCCAGCTTGACGCCGCCGGCCTTGCCGCGGCCGCCGACCTTCACCTGCGCCTTGACGACCGACTTGCCGCCAAGACGCTCGGTGGCCTCGCGCGCCGCCTCAGGCGTGTCGATGACTTCACCGGCCAGCACCGGTACACCGTGCTTGGCGAAGAGGTCCCTCGCCTGGTACTCGAACAGGTCCACGCGCGTCCGTCCCTTTTCTGATGATCGCGGTTCGTTGTCTGCGTGGGCGTGCCGCGAAGGGCAACGTGACTGCGCTGTCACAAGGGAGGCGTACACGGTGTCCGTGGACGCGGCATGTCCGTCTCGCAGGTTATCCCCGCAGGACGTTGGTCCCTAAATCGCAGGTCACACCGGAGCGGTGATACGGGTCACAGATCGTAGGGGTACGGAGGCGGTCCGTGGAGGACCGGGCCGGTGACCTCGGCACCCTCGGCACAGGTGGGAACAGGGCTCCGGGTGCCTCACGACCCGCCCGGCCCCGAAGTGAGGGACTCCACGGCCCGGATGTGATATGGGCCTCAGTGCGCCCGGGTGGGGCCGTGCGGGTGGCGTCGGAGCTACGGATTCCTGACCTACGCGGCTACGGATTCCGCAGCCCCTGGGCCGCGTCCGGCACGGGCAGGGGGCGCTTCTCGATCGCCGCGGCCATCACCTCGGGGAAGAGGTCGGGCGTGCAGGCGAAGGCCGGCGCGCCGAGTGCGGCGAGGGCCGCCGCGTGCTCGCGGTCGTAGGCGGGGGCGCCTTCGTCGGAGAGCGCGAGCAGGGCGACGAACTGCACGCCGGACGCCTTCATGGCCGCGACCCGCTTCAGCATCTCGTCGCGTATGCCTCCTTCGTAGAGGTCGCTGATGAGGACGACGACGGTGTCGGCCGGGCGGGTGATCCGCGACTGGCAGTACGCGAGGGCACGGTTGATGTCGGTGCCGCCGCCGAGCTGCGTGCCGAAGAGGACGTCGACCGGGTCGTCGAGCTGGTCGGTCAGGTCGACGACGGCCGTGTCGAAGACGACGAGCCGGGTCGCGATCGCCCGCATCGAGGCGAGGACGGCGCCGAACACGGAGGCGTAGACGACGGAGGCGGCCATGGAGCCGGACTGGTCGATGCAGAGGACCACGTCCTTCTTGACCGACTGGGCGGCGCGGCCGTGGCCGATGAGGCGCTCGGGGACGACCGTGCGGTACTCGGGCAGGTAGTTCTTGAGGTTGGCCCGGATCGTGCGGTCCCAGTCGATGTCCCGGTGGCGCGGGCGGCTGATCCGGGTGGAGCGGTCGAGCGCGCCGGTGAGGGTGGCCCGGGTGCGGGTGGCGAGGCGCTTCTCCAGGTCGTCGACGACCTTGCGGACGACGGCGCGGGCCGTCTCCTTGGTCGTCTCGGGCATGGCCTTGTTGAGGGAGAGGAGCGTGCCGACGAGATGGACGTCGGCCTCGACGGCCTCCAGCATCTCGGGCTCCAGGAGCAGCGTGGAGAGCCCGAGGCGGTCGATGGCGTCACGCTGCATGACCTGGACGACGGAGCTGGGGAAGTACGTCCTGATGTCGCCGAGCCAGCGGGCGACGGAGGGCGCGGAGCCGCCGAGCCCGGCGGACCGGTCACGTCCGGCGGCTCGGTCGCGTCCGGCGGCGCGGTGGTCGGCGCGGCCGTAGAGCGCGGTCAGGGCTCCGTCCATGGCGGCGTCCGTACCGGCGAGGGAGCAGCCTGTGCCGTCGGCCTCGCCGCCGCCGAGGACCAGGCGCCAGCGCCGCAGCCGTTCGTCGTGACCGGCTCCGCCTGCGGCGGGGCGGTCGGTCGTCACGGTCGTCGGTCCGGTCGTCGGTCCTGTCGTGGGTCCTGTCGTCTGTCCGGTGGTCGGTCCGGTCATCTGTCCGGTCATCGGTTCGCCCCCACGAGGTCGATGTCTCCCAGAATCAGTTCGAGCACCGGCAGGACACCGTCGGCCCGCTCCTCGTCGAGCGTGGCGCCGAAGCCGGGTGCGACGGCGTCCGTGCGGCTCGCGGCGGAGGCGGACGGGCCGCGGGCGACCAGCTCGCCGAGGGTGCGGCGCACGCCTGGTTCGTACGCCGAGAAGGTGCGGCGCAGCAGCGGCAGGACGTCGGTGAACGCGTCCGCCGTGACGCCGGTCAGCCAGGCGTCGACCAGGGCGAGCAGCCGTTCGTCGTGGACGAGGAGCATGCCTCCCCCTGAGGCGCCGCCGACGAAGCCGTCGATCCAGTCGGCCGCGTCGGCGGGCGGGGTGCCGGGTGAGAGGGCGAGGCCCATGAGCCGCGCGGCCTCCTCCTCCTCGAGCCGGCCCTCGTCGAGGAGAAGCCGGGCGGCCCGTCCCCGGATGGTGCCCGGCACGCTGTCGCGGGCGGCGAGCCCGCGCAGGACGCCGGCCCATCTCCGGCTCGTCCCCGTGGCGTCGGGGAGCAGCGGCAGCGCGCCGTGCACGGCGTCGAGATGGCCGCGCATCTCGGCGGCGGCGTCGGCGTCGAGGCCGGTGCAGGCCGGGGGCAGGCCGACGCAGATCCGCTCGGCGAGCCCGGTCGCGACCTCACCGAGCGCGGCGGTGTCGGTGGCGCGGACGTCTCCGTAGCGCAGGGAGCGGGCGAGGGCGGGGAGGGCCTGGGCGAGGTGGGCCACGTCGGTGTCGAGCGCGGCGCGGTCGGCGAGGGCGGTCATGACGACGGGGAGGGCGGCGCCGAGTCCGGCGAGCAGGCACTGCTCGGCGAGCGCGGTGACGTCCGCGAGCGCGGTCGCCTCCTGGGCGCGGGCCTCGGCCTTGGCGACGGCTGCCGAGCCGACGGTGGTGCCCCAGACGCCGGCCTCGGCGACCCGGACGTGCAGTTCGGGCTGCCAGCGCAGCCGCCAGGTCTCGCGGAAGGTGCCGGTGCTGCCGCGTCCGGCGACGGGCGCGCCCCATTCGACGGCGAGTAGCCGCAGGCGGTGGAGGAGGCGGCTGCGGGCGGCGTCGTTCTCCTTGCGCAGGTCGAGTTCGAGCTCCCGCTCCTGCGCCTCCGGCTTCAGGCGCAGGCTGCGCTGGAGCCGGGCGAGGTCACGCTGGAGCGGAACGGCGGGGGCGTCGTCGGGGACCTCGCCGAGGACGTCGCCGACGACGAGGCGGTCGCGCACGAGGTCCAGCGGGACGTCGGAGCCGTCGCACATCACGGCGCGTATGGCGTCGGTGGTCTCGCCGAGCCCGGCGAGCGGTCGGCCGCGCATCGCCGCGAGGGTCTCGGCGAGGCGGACGGCCTCGATGACGTGGGCTGAGGAGACGAAGGTGTCCTCCGCCCTGAGGAGGCCGGCGACCTTGGTCATCCAGCGCTCGATCGGGCGGTCGTGGGCGGCGAAGAGGTGTCCGTACCAGCCGGGGGCGTCGATGCCGGCGCCGTAGCCGGAGCGGCGGGCGAGGCGGCGGTGGGTCCAGGGCACCCACGTCATCGCGGTCTTCACCTTGGGCAGGCCCTTGAGCAGGGCGCGGTCGGCGGTGGCGGTCGTCGCGCGGGTCAGCGCGGGCACGTGCCAGGCGCCGCAGACCACGGCCACGTCGTCCCCGAACTCCTTGCGGGCGGCCCGGAGCTGGAGCCGCATGTACGCCTCGCGGACCAGGTCGCGGGCGTGGCCGCCGTGGCCGTACGTCTCGCGCAGGGCGCCCATGGCGTCGGCGAGCGCCTCGAACGGGGCGACGGGGTCGGCGGCGCCGCGCAGCTCGACGGCGTCCTCCCACCAGCGCTCGGGGTCGTCGTATCCGGCGGTACGCGCGAGTTCGGCGATCGGGTCGATGCGCAGGCCCTGGTCGGCCTCGTCCTCCTCGCCGTCGCCCCAGGTGGGGTCGGTGGCGGCGAGGGTGTGGGCGGCGGGGAGGTCGATGAAGCGGACGGCGGCGCCGTGGGCGAGGGCCCAGCGGATCGCCACCCATTCGGGCGAGAACTCGGCGAAGGGCCAGAACGCGGCGCGCCCCGGGTCGTCCACGGCGTGCCCGAGCAGCGCGACCGGCGGCCGCATCCCGTCGTCCCCGGCGAGCGCGAGGATCCCGTCGGCCTCGGGCGGCCCCTCGACCAGCACGGCCGCCGGCCGCCGCACCTCCAGCGCCCCCAGCACGGCCCGGGCCGACCCGGGCCCGTGATGCCGCACCCCGAGCAGGAGAGGCCCACCCGGCCGGGACAGGGCGGGGACGTCCCCGGCCGCCCTGGCCCCGGACGCGGACCCTGCCGCTCGGCTCCCGCGCACGGGCCCCCCGACCCGTCGCGCGGCAGCCGTCACCGCCGCGGAAGCCACGCCCGACGTCGGAGCCGAACCCGGCGCGGAAGCCGAACCCGTCGCGAGAGCCGCGCCCGTCGTCGGAGCCGAACCCGGCGCGAGAGCCGTGCCCGGTGACGTCGGATCCGAGCCCGGCGCGGAAGCCGAACCGGTCGCGAGAGCCACGTCCGTCGTCGGAGCCGAACCCGGCGCGGAAGCCGAACCGGTCGCGAGAGCCGTGCCCGGTGACGCCGCCGTCATGCGCTCACCTCGCGGCAGGCGCGGTAGAAATCCTTCCAGCCGTCTCGCTCACGGACGACCGTCTCCAGGTACTCCTGCCAGATGACGCGGTCCGCCGCCGGGTCGCGGACGACCGCGCCGAGGATGCCGGCGGCGACGTCGGCGGGGCGCAGGATGCCGTCGCCGAAGTGGGCGCAGAGCGCCAGGCCGCCGGTGACGACGGAGATCGCCTCGGCCGTGGACAGCGTCCCCGAAGGGGACTTGAGCTTGGTGCGGCCGTCCGCCGTCACCCCGTCCCGCAGTTCGCGGAAGACGGTGACGACCCGTCGGATCTCCTCCACACCCTCCGGCACGGCCGGGAGGTCCAGCGAGCGGCCGATCTGGTCGACGCGGCGCGCGACGATGTCGACCTCCGCCTCCGGGGTCGCGGGCAGCGGCAGCACGACCGTGTTGAAGCGGCGCCGCAGCGCGCTGGAGAGGTCGTTCACCCCCCGGTCGCGGTCGTTGGCGGTGGCGATCAGGTTGAAGCCCCGTACCGCCTGCACCTCCTGCCCCAACTCCGGTATCGGCAGGGTCTTCTCGGACAGGATCGTGATGAGTGTGTCCTGGACGTCGGCGGGGATGCGGGTGAGCTCCTCGACGCGGGCGGTCAGCCCTTCGGACATGGCGCGCATGACGGGGCTGGGCACGAGCGCGTCCCGGCTGGGGCCGTGGGCGAGCAGCCGGGCGTAGTTCCAGCCGTACCGGATCGCCTCCTCCGGCGTCCCGGCGGTGCCCTGCACCAGCAGCGTCGAGTCGCCGCTGACCGCGGCGGCGAGGTGCTCCGACACCCAGGTCTTGGCGGTGCCGGGCACACCGAGCAGCAGCAGCGCCCGGTCGGTGGCGAGCGTGGTGACGGCGACCTCGACGATCCGGCGCGGCCCGACGTACTTCGGTGTGATCACCGTGCCGTCGGGGAGCGTCCCGCCGAGGAGATAGGTGGCGACGGCCCACGGCGACAGCTGCCAGCGGGCGGGCCGCGGCCGGTCGTCGGCGGCGGCGAGCGCCTTGAGTTCGTCCGCGAAGGCGTGTTCGGCGTGCGGTCGCAGGGCCTCGGAGCCGAGGTCCGCGGCGGGCGGCACAGCGCCCGCCGCGGTGCCGGTTCCGGCACCGGCCACGGCGCTCGCGATGGTTTCGGACACGGTCATGGATCCCCCTCCAGATCGTTCGACCTGATGTGGGATCCACCGTGCACCATGCCACTGACAGTCGGCCGTAACCGCAGGTCAGCGGGGAACTGCGGCCGTGCGTACGGGTGTCAGCCGGCGATCGGGGAGACCGCGACGCAGCCTCCGGCCATCGCCTCCTGGCCCTTCGCCTCCTTGATGACCTTGCCGTCGTGGATGACCTTGCAGGTGAGGTCGGCCGGGTCGAGCGCCATGGGCATGACGGCGGGCGGCATGATCCCCTTCAGCGTCACCGTCTTCTTCCACGGGGTGGTCGGCTTCGCCTCGGTCTCCAGCTTCGGGTCCATGGCCGTACCGCTGCCGCCGTGGAACTGGATCGACTCGATGCCCTTGCCGGTGACCTCGTACGTGACCTCGTAGGTCTCGTTCACGGCCTTGTCGACCTGGTCGGCGGCCTCGGAGCAGGCGCCGAGGCCGAGCGCCAGGCCGGTGACGGCGAGCGCCGCGACGGCGGTGCGGATGGTGCGCTTCATAAGGGTCCCCCCAGCGGAGATCTGTGATCGGCCTCGGCAGACAATCGCGAAGAGCAGGCAAAGTCAAATGTCTCCCGCGGCCCGCTCACGCCTTCGAAAACGCAGGTCAAGTCCGTTGTCAGTGGCGCCCCCTACCGTCGAGGGCATGGACACACAGGGGGTGCGCTGGACGACGGATCAGGTGCTGGCACTGGCTCCTGACGACGCCTCGCGCAGAGCGGGAAGCAAACTCGGCACGGCCGGTCCGTGGTCGGGTACGGGCACCGGCGGAGAGGGGGCCGTCTGGGGCCTGTGCCGGGGCAGCGGCAGCAAGCCGTACCGGACGGTCGTCGACACGACGGGCCCGGCGTACGCGTGCAGTTGTCCCAGCCGGAAGTTCCCGTGCAAGCACGCGCTGGGGCTGCTGCTGCTCTGGGCCGGAGACACGGAGGCCTTCGCTCCGGGGGGCGACGTGCCCGACTGGGCGGAGACGTGGCTGGCGGGCAGACGCGAGCGCGCCGCCGCGCGCACGGGCGCCGCGGAGGGGAGCGGGCCGGCCGCCACCGCCGATCCCGAGGCCGCACGGCGCAGGGCGGAGCGGCGCGCGGCCCGGATCACCTCGGGCGCCGAGGAGTTGGAGCAGCGCCTCGCCGACCTGCTGCGCGGCGGCCTGGCCTCGGCGGAAGGCGCCGGGTACGCCTTGTGGGAGGAGACGGCGGCCCGCATGGTCGACGCCCAGGCGCCGGGGCTCGCGGGCCGGGTCAGGGAGTTGGGCGCGATACCGGGCTCGGGTCCCGGCTGGCCGGTCCGGCTCCTGGAGGAGTGCGCGCTGACCCATCTCCTCGACCGGGCCTGGCTCTCCGTCGACCGCCTGCCGGGCCCGCTCGCGGCGACCGTGCGGACCCGGGTGGGCCTGACCTCGCCCGCCGAGGGCCCTTCGGTGCGGGACCAGTGGCTGGTCCTCGCCCAGTACGACACGGGTGACGGCAAGCTGACGACCCGCCGCGTCTGGCTGCACGGCAGCGCCACCGGGCGCACGGCCCTGCTCCTCTCCTTCGGCGCGGCCGGTCGCGCTCCCCAACTGGCCCTGCCCGTGGGCGCGGTCGTCGACGCCGCGCTCGTCCTCCACGCCGGCGCCGGGGCGCTCCGCGCGGAGCTGGGCGAGCAGTTCGCCGCTCCGTCGCCGCTCGACGCCCCGCCCCGGGGCGGCACGGTCGGCGACGCGCTCACGGCGTACGGCCTCGCCCTGCGGGAGGACCCCTGGCTGGACTCCTGGCCGGTGACGCTCTCCGACGTCGTCCCGATACCGACGGAGCACGGCTGGCAGCTCGCCGACGCGACGCCGGGGCCGGACGCCGCCCCGGGCGAGGCGCTGCCGCTGAGCGGCGCCGCGCTCGGACGGCCCGGCCTGTGGCGGCTCGCCGCACTCTCCGGCGGCGGCCCGGTGACCGTCTTCGGGGAGTGCGGGCACCGGGGGTTCACCCCGCTCGCCGCCTGGTCGGCCGACGCCCCGGGCGAGACGGTCCCGCTCCACTGAACCCCGATCGGTACGACGGCCTGGAGGCCTCCATGGACGCCTGGGAAGAACTCGTCACGTCGGCGCTGCTGGGCACGGACCGCAGGCCGCCCGCACTCCCCGCGCTCGCCCCACGCGCGGCGCGCTCCGCGCTCACCGACGCCGGGGCCGGCGGCGCTCCCGTCGCCCTGCTCGACGCCGCCGCTCTGCACACCGTACGGAGAAGGGCGGGCCTGCGGCCCGGACCCGCCGTCCCGGCACCCGAGCCGGCACCGGAGGACCACCGCAGACCGCTGCCCGAGGCCGCCCGCCGTCGGCTCGGCCAGCTCCTCGCGGGCCGCGCCGCCCCCGCACCGTCCGGCGGGCGGCGCGGCGCGGCGCCCGACCTCGCCGAGCTGCTCCCCCAGTGGCTCGCCGCCGCCAACGCACACGGCTACAGGGCCCCGGCGTCCGCGCTGCCCGCTCTCCTCGACGCCGCCCGCGCCCGCACGGACCTGCGGCCCCAGGCGCTCACCCTCGCCGGGCCGCGCGGCCTGTGGCTGGCCCGGCTCAACCCGGACTGGAAGTTCGCCCTGCGCGGTGCGGGAAGCGGCGCCGCGCTCCCCGACGCCCGGGACGGCGAGGCGGTCAAGGCCCTGTGGGACGAGGGCCTTTTCGCCGAGCGGGTCGCGCTGCTCACCGCCGTACGGACCGAGGACCCGGCGGCCGCGCTGGCCCTGCTGCGGTCCACCTGGGCGGCGGAGCGGGCCGAGGACCGGCTGATGTTCCTGGACTCGCTGCGGGCCGGACTCTCCGACGCGGACGAGGAGTTCCTGGAGGAGGCCCTGTCCGACCGCAGCCGTAATGTCCGCTCGACCGCCGCCGAACTGCTCGCCGCCCTGCCCGGCTCGGCGCTCGCCGGCCGCATGGCGGACCGGGCGACGTCCTGTGTGTCCCTCGACCGTACGGAAGGCGGCGCGACGATCGTGGTCGAGGCGCCGCACGAGTGCGACGCCGGGATGCAGCGGGACGGAGTCGTCGCCACCCCGCCGACGGGCCGGGGCGAGCGGTCGTGGTGGCTGGGCAAGCTGGTCGACTCGGCGCCGCTGTCGTGCTGGCCGGCGCGGTTCGGGGGGCGCTCGCCCGAGGAGATCGTGGCGCTGCCGGTGGCGGACGACTGGGAGGGCGAGCTGCACGCGGCGTGGTGTCGCGCGGCGGTCCGCCAGCGGGACGCCGACTGGTCGCGGGCGCTGCTCGGTTCTCCGGCAGTCCCGCCGGCGACGGGCCCGGGCACGTCGTCGCTCGCGGAGCGGGCGCAGTTGCTCTCGACACTGCCGGACGAGGAACGGGCCCGCTGGGTCGCCTCGTTCATCGCTGCGCACGGCCTCTCGGAGGCGTTCCAGCTCCTCGGCGTCTGCACGGTGCCCTGGTCGGGTCCCCTGGGCGGCGCGGTGATCGACGCGCTGGACATCGCCCGGGACGCGGGCAGCTACCCGTGGAGCTTCAGCGGCGTGATGGGCCTCGCGGAGCGCTGCCTCTCCCCGGAGGCCGCCGCCCAACTGGAGTCCCTGACCGCCCTCACCGCCGAACCGGAAGACGCGTCCCCGGGAGCGGGTGGCTACTGGTCGGAGGCGTTCCAGCGCCTGGTCTCCACCCTGCGCCTGAGATCCCAGATGCAGGCGGAGCTGGCGCCCCCGCAGCCCTGACCCCACGCGGCCGCACAGGGCGGCGCGGGCTCCCGGACCGGCGGGTGAGGCAGCCGCCGGTCCCGGAGCCCGCGGCGCGGGCCAGGGGTGCCCTGTGGATCAGGCCGGGCCCCTAGGCGGCGACGCGGACGTTCGCGTTCACCCATTCGACGATGGATGTCGTCGTCGCGCCGGGCGTGAAGATCTCCGCCACGCCCTTCTCCTTCAGCGGCGCGATGTCCGCCTCCGGGATGATCCCGCCGCCGAAGACCTTGATGTCCTCCGCGTCGCGCTCCTTCAGCAGCTCCAGGACCTTCACGAACAGCGTGTTGTGCGCTCCCGAGAGGATCGACAGGCCGATCGCGTCGGCGTCCTCCTGGATCGCCGTGTCCACGATCTGCTCGGGCGTCTGGTGCAGCCCCGTGTAGATGACCTCCATACCGGCGTCGCGCAGCGCCCGCGCGATCACCTTGGCCCCACGATCGTGGCCGTCGAGACCCGGCTTGGCCACCACCACGCGGATCGGACCGGTCACACCCATCTCAGCCTCCACATGCGACCCCCGCGCTTCATTGCCCCGGGGAAGTGAACGAACGTTATCGCCAGCATCCCGCACCCCGCCGTTTCGCGGAGGGCTCCGAGGGGGAAATCACACATGGGACATGTTCGCTCTGCGCAGGACCCTCCCGGGCCCTCCCCCTGGGCCCACCAGCCGCAAAGGGCCGTGCGCAAGGGAGCCGCTACGGGGTAGCAGTACGTCCGGGCCGCAGCCGCCGGTCCGGACGTACTGCACACCGCATGCCGTTCGGCGCCCGCCTGCCGTTCGGGAGGTCGCCGATGGAGCTCACCAGGCTCACGAAGGTCACCACTGCGCTGAAGGCAAACGCCCTCGAGCTGGCGATCCTCACCGGCCACCTGTTCCTCTACCCCTCCGGGATGGTCGCCGAGCGCCTCGCCGACGACACGCCCGGCGAGGACGGCGCGGGCCCCAGGCCGGGCACAGGGCGGCCCGTCGTCCTTCTCCACGGCTTCGTCGACAACCGCTCCGTCTTCGTCCTGCTGCGCCGCTCCCTCCTCCGCAACGGCCGTCACCGGGTCGAGTCGTTCAACTACTCTCCGCTCACCTGCGACCTCCGCGCCGCCGCCGCGCTCCTCGGCCGCCACATCGAAGAGCTCCGCGCCCGGACCGGCCACCGCGAGGTCGACATCGTCGGGCACAGCCTGGGCGGCCTCATCGCCCGCTATTACGTACAGCGCCTGGGCGGTGACGCACGGGTGCGCACGCTCGTCATGCTCGGCACCCCGCACGCCGGCACCACCGCCGCCCCCTGGGCCGGCGCCCATCCCCTCGTACGCCAGATGCGCCCCGGTTCGGACGTGCTCCAGGAGCTCGCCGAGCCCGCCCCCGGCTGCCGGACGCGCTGCGTCAGCTTCTGGAGCGACCTGGACCAGGTGATGGTCCCGGTGGAGACGGCCCGTCTGGACCATCCGGATCTGCGGGTGCACAACGTACGGGTCAGCGGCATCGGCCATCTCGCCCTGCCGGTGCACCCGACGGTGGCGGCGGGAATCCGCGCGGCGCTCGACGCCGACGACGCGGAAGCGTCCGAGCCCGGAGCGGCCTCCGTGGCGTGAGCCGCAGGCGAATCCTCGACGCCTGACGACCCGCCAGAAGGCGCCTGTTCTTCGAACGTTCCTCGAACACAGAGCCAAAGCTCTCCCCCGAGGCCACCGAAACACGGCCGATTGCCCGTTTCCTGTGGACCCAAAACCCTCGGAAGATTGTCGCTTGCGTATACCGCCGGGTACAGTCGCGCCACTGCTTTACCCCGGGACACCCTCATCGGGATCGCCCCGGACTGGTTCTGCCGCCGAGGCGAGAGAGAAGTTGGTGAACGACCAGCACCCCCACGCCGGGTACGTCGGAGACGGCGCCCACAGCACCGGCAGCTTCGCCACCGACCCGCTCTTCGGCACCCTCCCGGGCGGTTACGACGCCGGTCACAGCGGCCAGTACGACAGCACGCAGTGGAACGGCACGCAGCAGTGGGACACCGCCGCGTACGGCACCACCGGTCAGTACGACACCACCGCGTACGACACGACCGGCCAGTGGGACGCCTCCGCCTGGAACGAGGCGCAGCAGACCGGTCAGTACGAGACCGCGCACCTCACCTCGTACGACACCACGGGCCAGTGGACGACCCCCGCCTTCGAGACGGGGACGTACGACGCCACCGCCTGGAACTACGCCGCGCCGCAGCAGGATGTCCTGGTCGCCGAGCCCGTCGTTCCGCAGCAGTACACCCCTGACTACGAGTACGAGTTCGTCCCCGAGCCGCAGGCCGAGCAGACCGCCGCGTACGAGGAGAGCACGTACGACGAGGCCGCGTACGCGGAGACCGCCTACGCGGGCGAGTCCACGTACGAGCAGGGCTACGAGCACGACTACACCTACGCGCACGACCACGACGAAGCGGCCATGGAGATCCTCACGGAGACCCCGGCCGTCCCGGAGCAGGCCGCCGGCTCCACCGCCGCGTCCGCCGCCACCGCCGGCCGCCCCGTGCGCCGCTCCTCCGGTGGCAGCCGAGGCCGGCGCCGTACGCCCGCCAAGCGCTCCGCGCTGCTGACCGTCGCCGTCCCGTCCGCCTGCGTCATGGGCGTTGCCGGGATCGCCGCCGCCTCGGTCAGCGGCCTGACGGACCCGGCCGCCGGTACGAAGGACGACACGACGGCGCTCGCCGCCGCCGACCCCGCCTCGGTGAAGCCGGTCGCCGCCAACAACAAGCTGGACACCCAGCTCGCCGCGCTGAGCGCCGACGCCCGCGACTTCGGTGACCGCGCCAGCCGCACCCAGGAGCGCATCGACCTCAAGGCCCGCCAGGAGGCGGAGCGGAAGAAGCGCGAGGAGGAGGCGGCCCGCAAGGAGGCGCTGCGTCCCAAGTTCGCGCTGCCGGTGAAGCTGCACCAGCTCAGCGCGAGCTACGGCCAGGCGGGCGTCAACTGGATGTCCGTGCACACCGGTATCGACTTCCCCGTGCAGTACGGCACGAAGGTGATGGCCGCGACCGACGGCACCGTCCGCACCCAGTACAACTCCGCCTACGGCAACATGGCGATCGTGACCGCGCCGGACGGCACCGAGACCTGGTACTGCCACCTGAGCAGCACCAAGATCCGCTCGGGCAAGGTCCAGGCCGGCGACGTCATCGCGTACTCGGGCAACTCGGGCAACTCCACCGGTCCGCACCTCCACTTCGAGGTCCGCCCGGGCGGCGGCGCGGCGATCGACCCCGAGGCATGGCTGCGCAGCCACGGCCTCAGCCCGACGGGCTGACGCCTGTCGTAGCGACGAAGCGAGAGGGGCCCCGGCCGAAGCCGGGGCCCCTCTCGCATGCGTACCGCTACAGCTTCTCGACCGGCGCGTACCGCAGCAGCAGCCGCTTGGGCTTCTCGTCGCCGAAGTCGATGGTCGCCTGCGCGTCGGCGCCGGCGCCCGTGACCTGCATGACCGTGCCGAGGCCGAACTGGTCGTGCGTGACCCGGTCGCCGACCTGGAGCGCGATGACCGGCTTGTCGCTGGTGCGGCGGGTGGCGAAGCCCGAGGGGCCCGAGCGCGAGAGGGAGGAGGAGAGCGAGGAGGTGATCCCCGAGGTCGGCCCGGCGGGCTTGACCATCGGGCCGGTCCGCTTCCACTCCAGATACGTCGGCGGGATCTCCTCCAGGAAGCGCGACGCCGGGTTGTACGAAGGCTGGCCCCAGGCGCTGCGCATCGAGGATCGCGTCAGATACAGCCGCTCGCGGGCGCGCGTGATGCCCACGTACGCGAGCCGCCGCTCCTCCTCCAGCTCCTTGGCCTGGCCGAGGGCGCGCATGTGCGGGAAGACGCCGTCCTCCATGCCGGTCAGGAAGACCACCGGGAATTCGAGGCCCTTGGCGGTGTGCAGGGTCATCAGCGTGATGACGCCCGACCCCTCCTCGTCCTCGTCGGGGATCTGGTCGGAGTCGGCGACGAGCGCGACCTTCTCCAGGAACTCGGCCAGGGTACCGGTCTCGTCCTCACCGCGCTCCTGCTCGAACTCCAGGGCCACGGCGGCCAGTTCCTGGAGGTTCTCGATGCGGGTCTCGTCCTGCGGGTCGGTGGAGGCCTGCAGCTCGGCGAGGTACCCGGTCCGCTCCAGGACGGCTTCGAGGACGACGGCCGGACCGGCGCCGGAGTCCACGATCGTGCGGAGCTCCTCCATGAGGGTGTTGAAGCGCTTGACCGCGTTCGCGGAGCGCGCCGCCATGCCGTACGCCTCGTCGACCCGCTTCAGCGCCTGCGGGAAGGTGATCTTCTCCCGGAGGGAGAGGGCGTCGATCATCGCCTCGGCGCGCTCGCCGATGCCGCGCTTGGGCACGTTCAGAATGCGGCGCAGCGGGACGTTGTCCTCGGGGTTGGCGAGGACGCGCAGGTAGGCGAGGACGTCGCGGACCTCCTTGCGCTCGTAGAAGCGCACGCCACCGACGACCTTGTAGGGCAGGCCGACGCGGATGAAGATCTCTTCGAAGACACGGGACTGGGCGTTGGTCCGGTAGAAGACGGCGACGTCGCCGGCCTTGGCGTCGCCCGCGTCCGTGAGCCGGTCGATCTCGTCGGCGACGAACTGGGCCTCGTCGTGCTCGGTGTCGGCGACGTAGCCGGTGATCTGCGCGCCCGCGCCCGCGTTCGTCCACAGGTTCTTGGGGCGGCGGGACTCGTTGCGCTCGATGACGGCGTTGGCGGCGGAGAGGATCGTCTGCGTGGAGCGGTAGTTCTGCTCCAGGAGGATCGTCGTCGCGTTCGGGTAGTCCTCCTCGAACTGGAGGATGTTGCGGATGGTCGCGCCACGGAAGGCGTAGATCGACTGGTCCGCGTCACCGACGACGCACAGCTCGGCCGGGTCCAGGTCCTCGTACCCGGTGCCGACCAGTTCCCGTACGAGGGTGTACTGGGCGTGGTTGGTGTCCTGGTACTCGTCGACGAGGACGTGGCGGAAGCGGCGGCGGTAGTGCTCGGCGACGTCCGGGAAGGCCTGGAGCAGGTGGACCGTCGTCATGATGATGTCGTCGAAGTCCAGGGCATTGGCCTCGCGCAGCCGCGCCTGGTACATCCGGTACGCCTCGGCGAGCGTCTTCTCGAAGCCGTCGGCGGCCTGGTCGGCGAAGGTCTCCTCGTCGATCAGCTCGTTCTTCAGGTTCGAGATCTTGGCGTTGAAGGACTTCGGCGGAAACTTCTTCGGGTCGAGGTCCAGGTCGCGGCAGACCAGCGCCATCAGGCGCTTGGAGTCGGCGGCGTCGTAGATCGAGAAGGACGACGTGAAGCCGAGCCTCTTGCTCTCGCGGCGCAGGATGCGGACGCACGCGCTGTGGAAGGTCATGACCCACATGGCGTTGGCGCGCGGGCCCACGAGGTGCTCGACGCGCTCCTTCATCTCGCCGGCGGCCTTGTTGGTGAAGGTGATCGCCAGTATCTGGCCGGGGTGGACGTGCCGGGTGGCCAGGAGGTGGGCGATGCGGTGGGTGAGCACCCGGGTCTTGCCGGAGCCGGCGCCCGCGACGATGAGCAGCGGGGAGCCGGTGTGGACGACGGCGGCGCGCTGCTGCTCGTTCAGCCCGTGCAGGAGCGCGGCGGCGTCCACGACGGGGCGGGGGGCTCCGTCGCGGTAGTGCGTGTCCCGGACCGGCGGCGCGTCGAAGCGCCCCTCGAAGAGGTCGTGCGGGACCTCCTCCGCGGCCGGGACGCCGTGGGCGTGGTGCTCGTCGTCCTCGGGCGGGGGCGGAGGCTCCTCCGAGGAGTGGTTCTGGAGGCTCGCCAGGAAGCTGTCGTCAAAGAGGCTGCTCATCGCCTATCGAGTCTAGGCCGCCGCACTGACAGCCCGCTGCCACCTCCTGAAGTGACCGGTATATCACGGACGGTGACAGTCCGCTTCAGGTCACGAAAATGTATCGGGCATATCGAACATCGGCCTTCCCACCCGCACCGCGGGTTGGCTAGCGTGCTCGCCCAGGCAGCCCGTCCCCTCCGGCGGCGAAACGCGCCGAGCGGGCCGCTCACGCCGAACCCGGCCTGCCTCCGGGCAGTTGAAACGCCGGTCGTCCCTCTCGGCGGCCACGGAAGGAGATGCCGGTCTTGGCGTCCCATCGCAAGCCGCGCACCACACGTTCGCACTCCCCCGCCGTCGGGGTCACGACGGCCGCCCTCGCCGGAGTCACCCTGCTGACCACGCAGAGTGCCCAGGCCGCGCCCGCCGCCCCGCCGAAGCCCACGGTGGAGGAGGTCCAGAAGAAGGTCGACGACCTCTACCGGCAGGCCGGCACGGCGACGCAGCAGTACAACCGCGCCAAGGAGTCCACCGACGAACAGCGCCGCAAGGTCGACGGCCTGCTCGACGACGTGGCCCGGCGCACGGAGGAGATCAACGAGTCGCGGCGGGCACTCGGCTCGTACGCGGCGGCGCAGTACCGGGCGGGGGCCGTCGGCCCGACCGCCGCGCTGATCTTCGCGGACAGCCCGCAGTCGTACTTCGACCAGACCCACCTCATGGACCGGCTCTCCGAGCGGCAGCGCGGCGCGGTGGCGGAGTACGAGGGCAAGCGCGTCGCGGCGGCGAAGCAGCGCGCGGAGGCGACGAAGAGCCTGGACGCCCTGACCGAGTCGCAGGCGACGCTGCGCACCACCAAGGAGACCGTGCAGCGCAAGCTGGGCGAGGCCCGGACGTTGCTGGACCGGCTGACGGCCGAGGAGAAGAAGCGGCTGGCGGAGCTGGAGCGCAAGCGGGAGGCCGAGGCGCGGCGCAAGGCGGAGGCGCGGGCGAAGGCGGAGGCCGAGGCGCGGGCGAAGGCGGAGGAGGCCGAGCGGCGCAGGCAGGAGGAGGCCCGGCAGACGCAGCCCACCCAGCCCGCCGATCCGCCCCCGCCGCCCGCGGACGGCGGCTCGACGTACGCGGCGAAGGCGGAGAAGGCGCTGGCCTTCGCCCGGGCCCAGATCGGCAAGCCCTACGTGTGGGGCGCGACGGGCCCGAGTTCGTACGACTGCTCGGGCCTGACGCAGGGCGCCTGGAAGGCCGCGGGCGTCGACCTGCCCCGGACCACCTGGGACCAGGTGAAGGTGGGGACGCGGGTCGCGACGGCCGATCTCCTCCCCGGCGACCTCGTCTTCTTCTACGACGACATCAGCCACGTCGGCCTGTACATCGGCGGCGGGAAGATGATCCACGCGCCGAAGCCGGGCGCGAACGTGCGCGAGGAGTCGATCTACTACATGCCGATCTACGGCAGCGTGCGCCCGGCCTGAACCGGTTCCGTCAGGTCCAGAGGGTCGCGATGAAGATGTTCGCGACCGTCAGGCCGCCCACGGCGCCGAAGAGGCCCTTGTCGACCGTCTCCTCGTCCCGCTTCACGTAGACCAGGGCGAGGATGACGACCAGGACGGCCATCTTGATGCCGATTTTCACGTTGTTGACCGTCTGGTCGTCCGCCTGGTTGAGGCCGACCAGTGCGACGCCGGTGATCAGCATCGTGAGCGCGCCGTGCAGCATGGCGGGGCTGAAGCGGGCCGTACCCGCTCCCATGGCCTTCATCTGCGTGAGGAATCCGCCGAGCAGGGAGGCGATTCCGATGATGTGCAGGGCGACGAAGACATTGATGAGGACGTCCATGGGGCGGAGCCTAACCGGGGCATAGCACCTGCGTTCGGCCGGGTCCAGCTCGTCGGGCTCTTCGGTCACGCCCGCGTCGGAATGCGGCGTCCTCCCGTCGCGACGGCCGGACGGGAACGGTCCCCAAGCGTCAACTGGCGCCAATAGCGGTCAACTCCCCGCCGCCGCCCGAGGGTCAGGTTTAGCGTCCTCCTCCAGGTGGCCGGCTCCCCACCACCGTCGGTCCGTCCGGCGGCAGTCGGCCGCCCCCGCCGAGAAATCCGGCGGTGGGCCGTCTCCCCTGTGCGGTCCACCGCCGGACCCGGTGGGCATCGACCCCCTCAGGGAGAGGATGTGACCCGCCCTCGTGGCAGCGCACCGGAAGCCCAAGCACTCCGCCCTCGGTGGCCAGGCGGCGCGGACCGCCGCCACGTTCGCCCTCGCCTCGGCGGCGACGGCGACCGTCTTCGAGGGCTCCGGGCACGCCGAGCCCCGGCTCACCCCCGCTCAGGTCAAGGCGAAGGTGGACCGGCTGTACCAGGAGGCCGAGGTGGCCACCGAGAAGTACAACGGCGCCAAGGAGAAGGCGGACGCGGCGCGCGGCGCCCTCGACCGGCTGCGGGACGAGTCGGCCCGCAGGACCGATCGGCTCAACACCGCGCGCAACGGGCTCGGTTCCATCGCCGCCGCGCAGTACCGCTCCGGCGGCCTGGACCCCGCCGTGCGGCTCGCGCTCAGCTCCGACCCGGAGCAGTACCTGGCGCGCGCCGCCATCGCCGAGAAGGCCGGAGAGCGGCAGGCGGCGGCGATCACGTCCGTACGGCGTGAACTCACCGGCATCCGCCAGCTGCGGGCCGAGGCGGACAGGCGGCTGATCGAACTGCGCGGGCACGAGGCCGATCTGCGGCAGCAGAAGGCGGCCGTGCAGGGCAAGCTCGCGCAGGCGCGCTCGCTGCTGGCCCGGCTGACCGCAGAGGAGCGGGCGCGGTACGAGGCGGCGGCATCCGGCTCGGGGCGGGGCGACTCCGGTGGCTCTCAGGCCGCCTCGGACACGGCCGGGAGCCGGGCCGACCGGGGCTCGGCGCCGCGCGGCCCGGTCACGGCGCCGAACAGCCGCGCCGCGCAGGCGATCTCCTTCGCCCGGGACCAGATCGGCAAGCCGTACGTGTGGGGCGCCACGGGGCCGTCGGCGTACGACTGCTCGGGGCTGACGCAGGCCGCCTGGCGCGCGGCCGGGGTGTCGCTGCCCCGGACGACGTACACGCAGATCAACGCGGGGCAGCGGGTCTCCCGCTCCGAACTGGCCCCGGGCGACCTGGTGTTCTTCTACTCCGGCATCAGTCACGTCGGGCTGTACGTCGGCGGCGGCCAGATGATCCACGCGCCCCGGCCGGGCGCGCCGGTGCGGGTCGCCCCGATCGACGAGATGCCCTTCGCGGGGGCCACCCGGGTGGGGTGACGCGCGGGGGGGGCGACCGGGTGGGGCGACACGCGGCGGGTGACCCGCGTGAGGTGGCCCGCGGGGGGCGAAGCTCGGGCGCGACGCGGATGGGCGCCCCCGAGCCGGCGCGAGTCCCTCAGACCAGTCGGCGGGCGGTCGCCCAGCGCGTCAGCTCGTGCCGGTTGGAGAGCTGGAGCTTCCGCAGGACCGCCGAGACATGGGACTCGACCGTCTTCACGGAGATGTAGAGCTGCTTGGCGATCTCCTTGTAGGCGTAGCCGCGGGCGATCAGCCGCAGCACCTCGCGCTCGCGCTGGGTCAACCGGTCCAGGTCCTCGTCCACCGGCGGGGCGTCGGTGGAGGCGAAGGCGTCCAGCACGAAGCCGGCGAGCCTGGGCGAGAACACCGCGTCGCCCTCCTGGACGCGGAAGATCGAGTCGACCAGATCCGTGCCCGTGATCGTCTTCGTCACGTAGCCGCGGGCGCCGCCCCGGATCACCCCGATCACGTCCTCCGCCGCGTCCGAGACGGAGAGGGCCAGGAACCGGACCGGGTCCTCGCTCGCCGCCATCAGGTTCGCGCAGCGCCGCAGCACCTCCACCCCGCCGCCGCCCGGCAGGTGCACGTCGAGCAGGACGACCTCGGGACGGGTCGCGGTGATCACCGTGACCGCCTGGTCGACATCGGCGGCCTCGCCGACCACCTCGACACCGGTGACGTCGGTCCGGCCGATCTCGGCCTGCACACCCGTACGGAACATCCGGTGGTCGTCGACGAGCACGACCCGCACCCGACGCTCCGTGCTCGGTGCCGCCGTCGTCCCGGTCCCGGTCTCGTCGCTCATCCGTCCGCCCTCTCCATCTCAAGCTCCACTTCGGTGCCCCCGCCCGGCACGGACCGCAGCCGGGCCGAACCGCCGTTGCGCTGCATCCGGCCGATGATCGATTCTCGTACGCCCATCCGGTCGTCGGGCACCGCGTCGAGGTCGAAGCCGGGCCCCCGGTCCCGCACGGAGACGAAGACCGTACGGCCCTCGACCTCCGCGTAGACCTGAACGGCCCCGCCCTCGCCACCGTACTTCGCGGCGTTGACCATCGCCTCGCGCGCGGCCTGCATCTGTGCGGCCAGCTTCTCGTCGAGCGGGCAGTCGCCCACGACGACGACCTCCAGAGGGACTCCGTGCTTGTCCTCGACCTCGGCGGCGGCCCGCTTGACCGCCTCCGCCAGGGTCTCGGGCTCCTCGCTCTCGTCCTTGCCGGTGCCCTCCGGCTTGTACAGCCAGTTCCGCAACTCCCGCTCCTGCGCCCGGGCGAGCCGACGCACCTCGCCCGGCTCGTCCGCGTTGCGCTGGATCAGCGTGAGCGTGTGCAGGACGGAGTCGTGGACATGGGCCGCCACCTCGGCACGCTCCTGCGCGCGGATGCGCATGGTCCGCTCCTCGGAGAGGTCCTGCGACATCCGGACCAGCCACGGCCCGGCGAGCAGGGCTATGCCGGTGAGGACGGCTATCGCCGCGGTCAGCGCCGTGCCCAGCTGGGCCGCCGAGCCCCGGACCACCATGAAGACGGTCAGCCCCATGCCGACGAGGGCGACGCCCGCGAACCCCCGGGCGAGCTGCAGTGCGCGCCGGCGGCGGCCGGCCTCGGTCCAGCTGGCCCGCCGGGCGTTGTCCGCCTGACGCCAGACGAGGACCACGCCGACGCCGATGAGGAGGATGGGCCAGACATAGCGGTCCGTCCGGTTTCCCCAGTCGATGTTGCCCGCGAAGATGGCGGCCCCGACGCCGAGCGCGATCAGCGCGAAGACCTGGCCCCGGTCGGGCTTGCGCAGTCGGCGCCGGCCGTCCGGGGTGGTCTCGAAGACCGGCCGGGGCGCTCTGCGGCCGCCGACACCGAGCGGCACGACGATCCAGAACACCGCGTACAGCAGTGCGCCGAGGCCGTCCGCGAGGAGCAGGACGACGAACAGCACGCGGACCCAGACCACGGGCAGTCCGAGATGTCCCGCGAGGCCGCGTGCGACACCGCCGAGCCACCGTCCGTCGGCGCTCCGGTAGAGCTTGCGCACGGGCGGTTCGTCGGTCTCTGTGACGCGGGCGGTTGCTGGCATGCACCGATCGTCACACGTCCGGCCCGGGCGGCACATCAGGGTCGGTCCCTGAGATCGCCCCTAGGAGGCAGCCCTGCGGAACCTCTCAGGGTGGAGGGGCCCCGGAATATCAGGGTCGGGCCAGGGTCGATCCCGGTGCCGCGGCGGGGCGGTGGCGGTCACCATGGACGCATGACGAGTTCGACGCCTTCTTCGCACGAGGCCCCGCCGCCGGCGGAGGCCTCACCCGTCGCACTCCTGCGCCGCTCGCGGCAGCACCGGGTCGTGGCCGGGGTGTGCGGTGGCCTCGGCCGGCACTTCGACCTGGATCCGGTGATCTTCCGTATCGCGATCGGCGTGCTGTCCGTGACCGGCGGGCTCGGGCTGATCTTCTACGGATTCGCGTGGCTGCTCATCCCGGTCGCGGACCAGGAGGAGAACGAAGGCCGCAGACTGCTCTCCGGCCGGGTCACCGGGTCCGCGCTCGCGGCCGTGCTGATGGCCCTGGTGGGCTGCGGCGTCTTCCTGTCGATGCTGCACAACGGCGGGATGCTCGCGTTCGCGATGATGCTGTCGATAGCGGTGTGCGGCGCGGCGGTCTGGTCCCAGCGGCGTGCGCAGGTCTCCTCCGGCGACGCTGAGGGCCGAGGGGACGCGGGCGCGGCGGCCGCCGTCGCGGACGCCCCGCCGGAGGCGAAGGCTCCGCCGCTGGTGGAGTTCCCGTCCTGGTGGAAGGACCCCATAGTCAAGGACGGCTCGACGGGGAAGATCGCCGTCGGCTATCTCTGGGGCCCGCACGGCGCGGACGCGGACGGCCGGCTCCCGAACGGCGAGGTCCCGGTGCCCGGCAGCCAGTGGGGCACGGACGAGTCGGCGGCCGAGCGGCGCCCGGAGGCATCCAGAGCCCCGCGCGGCCCGCGCTCCATCGGTGGCCCGGTCTTCCTCCTCGCGCTGCTCGCGGGCGGCCTCGGCACGGGACTGTCCTGGGAGACCCAGCCGTTCGGCACGAGCCTGCAGATCGGCCTGGTCGCCGCGCTGGTGGTGTTCGGCCTGGGGCTGGTGGTCAGCAGCTTCCTCGGGCGGACCGGGTTCGGCACGATCTTCCTGACGGTGGTCACGGCGGGCCTGCTCGCGGTGGCGGCGGCGCTGCCCAAGGAGATCTCCACGGAGTGGGTCCGTACGACGTGGAAACCGGCGTCGGTCGCCGCCGTCCAGCCCCGGTACGAACTGGGCACGGGCGTCGGCACGCTCGACCTGTCCACGCTCGCCGTCCCGGCGGGCACCACGGTCGACACCGAGGCGGAGGTCGGCGCCGGAAAGCTGGAGGTGGTCGTGCCGAAGAACGTCACGGTGAAGCTGCGGGCCCAGGTGGGCCTGGGCGATGTGCAGCTGCCGCAGCAGCGCCCCGAGGACATCGACATCGCGCCCGACCTCGACGAGAGCCGGACGCTGCCCCCGGAGGCGGGCACCACGCCCGGCGGGACGGTGAACCTCTCGTTGGAGATCGGTCTCGGACAGGTGGAGGTCACCCGTGCTGCTTCATGAGTTCCGACCCGGCCGGCTGATCGCCGGCGCGACCGCCCTCGCCCTCGGCGTGATGTACGCGGGGGACGCCGCGAAGACCTGGGAGATCCCCTGGTACGAGGTCGTCCCGGTCCTCTGCGGCGGACTGGGCCTGGCCGCCCTCGCGACCTGGGTCGCCTACCGGGTGCGTCGTCGTTCGGCGAGCAGGGCGTCGAGCGAGAAGTACGAGGCCCCGGCGAGCACGAGCGGGAGCCAGGCCATGAGATAGGCCAGGTCGTTCCCGTAGTAGTACGGGTTGGTCTGCCAGCTGACCGTCAGCCAGAGGCTCAGGGAGATCAGCGCTCCGCCGAGCGCGGCCACCCGGGCGAACAGGCCCAGGAGGGTCCCGATGCCGACAGCCAGCTCGCCGATGGCGATGGCGTGGCCGAAGCCGACGGGGCTCTTGAGCGCCAGGTCGACGAGGGCGGGGATGGCCGAGCCGTCCCGGACGCCCCGCATCATCTCGCCGATCGACCCGCTGCCGGTGTCGGACATGAAGGCGGAGTCGGTGAGCTTGTCGAGCCCGGCGTAGATGAAGGTGACCCCGAGGAATACGCGCAACGGCAGCAGCGCGTACCGCGACGCGGTCTCCTTCCAGGCGGCGACCCGGCCGGTCCCGCCCGAAGCCCCGGACACCCTGGACCCCCGGGACACTCCGGACGTTCTCTCGTTGCGCTGTGACATCGTCGGCCTGCCTCTCCACGCCACGGCCCGCAGAACCGATTGTCCCCGGACCCCCTCAGTCTGGATACGTGGGCAACGCCGAGAAGGTTCAGTCGACGACGTCGATGGTGACCCGATTGGTCTCCACGCCCGAGGCCGTCACCACCCACACCTCGACCCGCCCCGGCTCCACGTCCACGGGGAGCGGGACGGTCAGGGCCGAGTCCGTGGGGTTGGCGAAACCGCCCGGGACGGGGACCAGGGGGACGTGGGCGTGGACGGTGCCGACGCGCACGACCAGCCGGGTCAACGCGTCCGGGCTCCATGCCCCTGCCGGTACGAACCCCGCCCCCCGGATCTCGATGTCGTCGCCCGTGCGGATCGGGGCGTCCAGGTCACCGGCCTCGCGTGAGCGGACGACGGAGAGGATCGTGGGCCGGCCACCCTGGGTGCAGAGGGCGGCGAGGTAGCAGGCCGCCGCGACGGCGACGAGGAGCACGAGGCTCCAGGGCACCGCGGGCAGCCGGTCGGGGGCGCGCCCGAGCCGCACGGCGGCGAGCACGAGGGCGGCGCCGGAGGTCAGGACGTAGGCGACGTCGGTCAGGGTGGCGCGGCCGTTGTCGTCGCAGAGCAGGTCGGCGGCGCGTGGCCGGTCGGCGCGCACCTTCTGCATCCGCTGCCCGACCACCCGCCCCCACACGATCCGGCGGGCGGCGACGGCGACGGCCGCCGTCAGCGCGAAGACGGTGAGCAGTCCTGCGCCGTGGCGGATCCCGAGGCCGACGCGGTCGGCGTCGCCGGTGACCAGGCGCAGGGCGAGGAAGAGCACGCCGTAGACGGCGAGGAGCAGCCAGCCGGCGGCGACCGCGCGGGAGGTGGAGAGCCGGTTGTCCTCGCCGATCAGGGGGGCGAGGGCCCCGCCGCGCGCCTGGTGCGCATGGGCGGCGACGGTGAGGGGGACGGCGAGCGCGAGCGCGGCGACAAGGCCGGCCGTGCGCGCCCCGGTCCAGCCGGCGCCGATCGCGGTGAGCGCCTGCCCGAGGAGCAGGGCGACGACCCCGCCCCAGACGACGCCAAGGGTCGCGTACCGGACCCGCCGCAGCCAGGCCTCCCCCGCGCCGTGCCCGCGCGCCGTGACCGCGCGGGCCGACTGGGCGAGTGCGTCGGAGACCCACTGCCGCGAGGCACCGGGCGAGTGCGCGACGGCGGCGGGCACGCCCTCGCCGACGGCGAGTTCGTCCCGCCGGGCGAGGAAGGCGGCGACCGCACGCCGGTGACCCGCGCGCCCGCTCTCCGCACACCCCGCGTGGTCATGGCACTGTCTCGCCTCTTGCACCGCCACGGCGTTCACTTCCCCATCCGTCCGTCGACCGTCCGTCAACTGACCCCGTCCGTCAACTGACCCTTGAGTATGGGGAATTGTGCCGCACCGAAAAGCCTCCGGCCCGCTCCGAGCGCCCCGCGCGGGGGTGATTGAACCGTCATCACATTGACGTAAAGGACGTAAAGAGAGCTGAGGGCGCCGTCTTACGACAGGAGTTCGGGCTCCGCGCGGCTGATCCCCCTCCACAGCGGCTGGTAGTTGACCCAGGCGGCGAGGTCGGTGCCGAGCTGCTCGCGGGTGGCGACCGCCTCCTTGTGCCCGATCGGCACCGGTTTGCCCGCCGCCCGCGCGGTCAGCTGGACCTGGGCGCACCGCTCCATGGCGATGAACCACCAGGCGGCCGCGTCGACCGAGGTCCCGACGGTCAGCAGGCCGTGGTTGCGCAGCACGATCCCCTTGTACGGGCCGAGGGCGGTGGCGATCCGCCGCCCCTCCGCGCGGTCGACGGCGACACCGGTGTACGCGTCGTAGAGGGCATGGTCCTGGTAGAAGGCGCAGGCCTCCTGCGTGATCGGCTCGATCAGCTCGCCGAGGGCGGCGAGCGCCCGCCCGTACAGGGAGTGGCTGTGCGCGACGGCGACGACGTCGGGCCGCGCCCGGTGCACCTCGGCGTGGACGGCGAAGGCGGCCTGGTTGACGTGCGCGCCGCCCCGCACGACCTGCCCGTCCCCGTTGACCAGGACGAGGTCGCTCGCGGTCACCTCGGCGAAGGGGGCGCCGAAGGGGTTCACCCAGAAGCAGTCGGCGTACTGGGGGTCCCGGACCGTCACATGACCGGAGACGCCCTCCTCGTACCCGAACCGTCCGAAGAGCCGCAGTGCGCCCGCGAGTCTCCGCCTGCGGTACGCCCGCTCCTCCTCGACGGTGTCGTGCACGGGAGGCATCGCGACATGGAGCTGCTCGACGGGTACGGGCGAAGGGACGGGTGCCGGTGTCTCGCTCATGCGCGGGAAGGTAACGCCGGGTCCCGCAACTGACCAGACAGATCACACACCGAAGAAGCCGAAGAGGCCGAGGACGACGAAACCGCCGTCCCCGGATGGTGGGGGCGGCGGCTTCACACACGTACGGGAGCGACTACTCCCACTCGATGGTGCCCGGCGGCTTGCTCGTCACGTCGAGCACCACACGGTTCACATCGGCGACCTCGTTGGTGATCCGGGTCGAGATCTTCGCGAGCACGTCGTACGGCATCCGCGTCCAGTCCGCCGTCATCGCGTCCTCGGACGAGACCGGGCGCAGGACGATCGGGTGGCCGTACGTCCGGCCGTCACCCTGCACGCCCACGGAGCGCACATCGGCGAGCAGGACCACCGGGCACTGCCAGATCTCGCGGTCGAGACCGGCGGCCGTCAGCTCCTCGCGGGCGATGGCGTCGGCCTCGCGCAGCAGGTCCAGACGGTCCTTGGTGACCTCGCCGACGATCCGGATCCCGAGGCCGGGGCCCGGGAACGGCTGCCGCTGGACGATCTCCTCCGGCAGGCCGAGCTCCTGGCCGACCATGCGGACCTCGTCCTTGAACAGCTGGCGCAGCGGCTCGACGAGCTCGAACTCCAGGTCCTCGGGGAGGCCGCCCACGTTGTGGTGGGACTTGATGTTGGCCGTGCCGGTGCCGCCGCCGGACTCGACGATGTCCGGGTAGAGCGTGCCCTGGACGAGGAACGCGACGTCCTCGCCGTGGCCCGCCGACTCGGCGACGATCTCGGCCTGCGCCTGCTCGAAGACGCGGATGAACTCGCGGCCGATGATCTTCCGCTTCTCCTCGGGGTCGGAGACCCCGGCGAGCGCGGTGAGGAACCGCTCCTGCGCGTCGACGACCTTCAGCTGCACGCCGGTCGCGGCGACGAAGTCCTTCTCCACCTGCTCGGTCTCGCCCTTGCGCATCAGACCGTGGTCGACGTACACGCAGGTCAGCTGCGAGCCGATGGCCTTCTGCACGAGCGCGGCCGCCACGGCGGAGTCGACGCCGCCGGACAGACCGCAGATGGCGCGCTTGCCGCCGACCTGCGCGCGGATGGCCGCGACCTGCTCGTCGATGACGTTGCCGGTGGTCCAGGACGGCTCGATGCCGGCGCCCCGGTAGAGGAAGTGCTCCAGGATCTGCTGGCCGTGCGTGGAGTGCAGCACCTCGGGGTGGTACTGGACGCCGTACAGCTTCTTCTCGTCGTTCTCGAAGGCGGCGACCGGCACGACGTCCGTGGACGCGGTGACGGCGAAGCCCTCGGGGGCGGCGGAGCAGGCGTCACCGTGCGACATCCACACCGACTGCTCGGTCGGGGTGCCCTCGAAGAGGGTCGAACCGGCCTTGGAGACGTGCAGCGGGGTGCGGCCGTACTCGCGGGCGCCGTTGTCGTCGACGGTGCCGCCCAGGGTCTGGGCCATCAGCTGGAAGCCGTAGCACATGCCGAAGACGGGGATACCGGCCTCGAACAGGGAGCGGTCGAGGCGCGGGGCACCCTCCGCGTACACGGAGGACGGGCCGCCGGAGAGGATGATCGCCCTCGGCTTCTTGGCCAGCATCTCGGCCACCGGCATCGTGGACGGGACGATCTCGCTGTAGACCCGCGCCTCACGGACGCGACGGGCGATGAGCTGGGCGTACTGAGCGCCGAAGTCGACAACGAGGACTACGTCCGGGTTGGTGACGTCGGGCGCGGCAGCGGGAGTCGCTGATGACACTTCGGCGGCCTTCCGGCGGTAGGGGGGGTTCCCCCGAAGGGGGGCTCTTTGTCGATTCTACCGGCGCGCCGGTGTCACTTTTCGTCTCACCATCCGAACCCGGTTTGTCCCGGGCCCCGCGGCTGGGGCCATACTGTCCGCATGCGCAAGCTCACGACCTTCGTCTTTACCTATGGCACCGGCCCGTCCGGCTGCCATGGTCGTGCTGCTTGAGCTACTGACAAGCGACTTCCCAGGCGCCCCGGGCCGACAAGGCCCGGGGCGCTCTGTCGTTTCCGGGCCGTGTCGCTCCGGGGCATCCCACACGCACAAGGAGCCCCGACGTGACCACCACCACTCAGACGGAGAAGACCGGCGCCCGTACCGACGAGGCCGCCACGCTCATCGGCGACGCGCGCGAGCGGATCGACGCGCTCGACGACCGGATCATCGGCCTGATCCAGGAACGGATGGCCGTGTCGGCCCTGATCCAGGAGGCCCGGATCGGTTCGGGCGGCCGGCGCGTGAACCTCGCGCGCGAGATGGAGGTCCTCGGCCACTACAGGGACGCCCTCGGCAAGCCGGGCACGGCCCTCGCGATGACGATGCTGGAGCTCTGCCGGGGGCGCATTTGAGTGCCGTCCCGCATCTGAGTTCGGGCCCGCTCTCACCCGTACGGCGCGTGACCGGCTCCCGCACCCCTTCGTTGGTCCCGATGTCCGTGCCAGCCAGGGGCGGGCCCGAAAAAACCACGCGTGGCTTCGTTGGGGCGTGTGACGTACCGCAAGTACGTCGTGGGACCTCGCCCCAGCGCACGTGACCGGACGGCAGGGGACAGCAGCCCGGTCACCCAAAAGGGCGGTCGGCCCCGGGGACGCCCGGGGCCGACCGCAACCGGTCCAGAGTCCAGACGAACACCCCACACCTCCCGTCCCCTCCTCCCCACATGCCCCTCGCGGTGCACCCCCCGGCGCCGCGCTCCCCCTCGGCACCGCCGCTGCCCTGACACCGGTGCCGACCGCCAAGGGCCCCGTCGCGCGACCGGAATCGCGCCACGGGGCCCTTGCGCGCACCCCACACCGCCATGTGACGCGCGTCACATGACATTTCCAGGTTCGGCCTACAACCAATCCCCCTGGCCACAGGTCATGCATGCAGCACCACCCAGAAACTGGAGAGGCGCTGCACTCGGAGGGGGGTGCAGCGCCTCTTCCGTCTCCAGGTCCGGCTACGCCTTCTTCGGCGGAACCGCCGGCATCCCCAGGAACGGCAGCTTCAGCGCGCCGAACGCGTCCGCCGGGACCGTCGGCGCCTTCGGGGCGACGGCCGCGAGACGGACGTACGCCTCGCCCTGCCGGGGCCGCGGGTCCTCCTCGCCCTTGTTCGGCCAGAAGGACATCGCCCGCTCCGCCTGCGCCGTGATCGTCAGCGACGGATTGACGCCGAGGTTGGCCGAGACCGCCGCACCGTCGACGACCGAGATGCCCGGGTGCCCGAAGAGCCGGTGGTACGGGTCGATGACACCGGACTGCGCGTCCGCGCCGATCGGACACCCACCCAGGAAGTGCGCGGTGAGCGGGGTGCCCATCAGTTCGCCGATGTTGGAGCCCGCGAATCCGTTGATCTCCTCGGCGAGCAGGGACGCCGCCCGGGTCGCCTCGGGGATCTGGTTCGGGTTGGGCGCGCCGTGCCCCTGGCGGGCCGTGAGCAGGCCCTTTCCGATGCCGTCCGGCTTGCGGTACGTCGTCAGGGAGTTGTCCAGGGACTGCATGACGAGCCCGATGATCGTCCGCTCCGACCAGCGGCGGTTGGAGAGGGAGCGGGCGGCGAGGGTGGGGTGCTTGACGAGTTCCAGGAGCCAGTTCCGTACGCGATGGGCGCCGTAGGGCACCTGGAGGACGGTCATGCCGCCCATGGCGTTGGAGCCCTTGCCGTAGCGGACCGGCTCGATGTGGGTGTTCTCGTCGGGGTGGATCGAGGAGGTGATCGCGACCCCGCGCGTGAAGTCGACCTTCGCCGCGCCGTGCTTCTTCCGGTAGCGCCGGTCCGTGGTCTGGGAGCCGACGAGCGCCTCCGAATTGGTACGGGTCAGCTCGCCGAGCCGGGCCGAGATCCGGGGCAGAAGGCCGGAGTCCTTCATCCGGTGGAGCAGGGTCTGCGTGCCGTACGTACCGGCCGCGACGACGACCCGTCCGGCGGTGAACGTCCGGCCCTTCCCCTTCTTCTTGTTGTCCGTGGGCAGGGTCTTGACCGCGTACCCGCCCCGCGAGTCCTCCGTCAGGGCGACGACCGAGGTCATCGGGTGGACGACGGCGCCGGCCTTCTCGGCGAGGTGGAGGTAGTTCTCGTTCAGGGTGTTCTTGGCGCCGTGCCGGCAGCCCGTCATGCACTCGCCGCACTCGGTGCACGCCCTGCGCGACGGCCCGGCGCCGCCGAAGTACGGGTCGGCGACCTCCTCCCCCGGCTTGGCCTTCACCGCGCCTTCGGCGTCCTGCCCGTCGCCGAAGAAGACCCCGACCGGCGCCATGTGGAAGGTGTCGCCGATACCCATGGCCTGCGCGGTCGCCTTGAGGTGGACGTCCGAGGGGGTCATGGTCGGGTTGATCCGGACGCCCAGCATCCGCTTGGCCTGGTCGTAGTACGGGGCCAGCTCCTCCTGCCAGTCGGTGATGTCCTTCCACTGCGGATCGTTGAAGAACGGCGCGGGCGGTACGTAGAGGGTGTTGGCGTAGTTCAGAGAGCCGCCGCCCACGCCCGCTCCGGCCAGGACCATCACGTTGCCCAGCAGGTGGATGCGCTGGATGCCGTAGAGGCCGAGGGCGGGGGCCCAGAGGAAGTTCTTCAGGTCCCAGGAGTTCTTGGGCAGGTCGGCGCGGGTGAAGCGGCGGCCGGCCTCCAGGACGCCGACCCGGTAGCCCTTCTCGGTCAGGCGCAGGGCCGTGACGGAGCCACCGAAGCCGGAGCCGACGACGATGACGTCGTAGTCGTACGCCGCGTCCAGGGCGTCCTCGTCCTGATTTCGGGCAGGGGGTACCGCGGTCATGGCTCTCCTCGTACGAAACCGGTGTGAAGGGGCGGAGTTGTCAGCGCAGGCGCAGGGCCTTCATCGCCTTCAGGGACAGGCTCATGAACGCGGCGTACTTCTCGTCGTCCATGCCGAAGGACGGCGCGAGCGGGATCAGCCGCTGCTGGGCGACGGTCTGCGCCTCGGTGAACTTGAGGATGCCCTCCGAGCCGTGGCGCCGGCCGAGCCCGGAGTCCTTCATGCCGCCCATGGGCGCCTGCACGCTGCCGTACGCAGGCGCGTACCCCTCGTTGATGTTGACGGTGCCGGTGCGCAGCCGGGCGGCGATGGCGTGGCCGCGCCGGGAGTCCTTCGTCCAGACGGAGGAGTTGAGGCCGTACGGGGTGCCGTTGGCCAGCTCGACGACCTCGTCCTCGTCCTTGAAGCGGTAGATGGAGACGACCGGGCCGAAGGTCTCCTCGGTGCAGACGGCCATCGGGGCCTCGACGCCGTCGAGGATGGTCGGCTCGTAGAAGAGCGGGCCGATGTCGGGGCGGGCGACACCGCCGGCGACGAGCTTGGCGCCCTTGGCGACGGCCTCCTCGACGTGCCTGGTGACCGTCTCCAGCTGGCGCTCGCCGACGAGCGAGCCCATGTCGGCGCCGTAGGAGAGCGAGTTGCCGAGGCGCATCGCCTTCGTGCGGGCGGCGAAGCGGGCGACGAAGTCGTCGGCGACCGACTCGTGGACGTACAGCCGCTCGATGGAGATGCAGAGCTGTCCGGCGGAGGAGAAGCAGGCGCGGACGGCGCCGGCCGCGGCCTTCTCGATGTCGGCGTCCTCGAGGACCAGCATGGCGTTCTTGCCGCCGAGTTCGAGGGTCACGCCGACGAGCCGGGCGGCGGCGCCCTGGGCGACCTCGCGGCCGGTCCGGGTGGAGCCGGTGAAGGAGACGTAGTCGGCGTGCTTGACGACCTCGGGGCCGACGACCGGCCCCTCGCCGATGACGACCTGGAAGACCTCGGCGGGCAGCCCGGCCTCGATGAGCAGGTCACGGGCCCAGAGCGCGGTGAGCGCGGTCTCGGTGTCCGGCTTCATGACGACGGCGTTGCCGGCGACGAAGGCGGGCAGCGCGTCGCCGACCGACAGCTCCAGGGGGTAGTTCCAGGGCGCGATCATGCCGACGACCCCGCGCGGCTGGCGCAGCTCGGTGACCTTGGTGAGGGTCGGTACGACACCGGTGTGGCGCTTGGGGCGCAGGTAGGCGGGGGCCTTGCGGCCGTAGTGGCGGGCGGCGACGGCGACCGCCAGGACCTCCTCGTGGGCATGCAGCCTGGCCTTGCCGGTCTCCAGCTGAATGAGGTCGAGGACCTCGCCCTGGCGCTCGAGCATCAGGTCGTGGAAGCGGAGCAGCACGGCGGCGCGTGCCCTGGCGGGGGTCGCGGCCCAGGCGCCCTGGGCGGCGCGGGCGCGGGCGAAGGCCTCGGCGACGTCCTCGGGGGTGGACTCGGGCAGGTCGGCCAGCTTCTCCCCGGTGAAGGGGGTGTGGTTGGCGGTGCGGCCGGAACCGGCGACGCCGCGGGTGAGCTGGGCGACCACCTCGGGCGTCACGACGTCGGCGGCGGTGCGGGCACCGGCCGGCGAGGGCGCGAGGGGGTTCGTGCCGGGAGGGGCGGTGACCAGGGTGGTGAGTGCCTGCGAGTCCGTCATGAGGGCGAGAGTAGGCCGCGAACGGGGCTTTGGGTACCCGTCGGTAACGCGTTTTCACGGCGTGCGCACAATCGCGCCAGCGATCGCTGGCACATAAGCCCTGATCAGGGGCTTACGGTCGGGCGCACGTGCGATTGGCGGATTTCCCGCCCGCTCAGTCGACCTGCTCGCCCGGCGCCCGCCAGTGCCGCAGGACGATGTCGAACTGTTCCCGGGTGGTCTCCCAGCTCGACTCCGGCGAGGCCATGTAGATGGCGTACTCGGTGCCGTCGTCCGCGAAGTACAACTGGTCGATGGCGTGCCTCGGGCCCGGGAACTCCTGCCTCTCGTACCAGGTGAACTCCCACCGGGCGGAGCGGACCTGGTCACGGTAGGTGTTCTGGTTCAGCTTGATCTTCTTGTACTGCATGCGCTTCTTGAGAGTCTTCTCCAGGTCCAGCACGTGCACGTACGGGTTCTCGTAGTCGGGCGTGGGGTCGATGCTGATCCGGATCCTGTGGCGTCCGTTGTCCGGGGTGTAGTCGATGCTGTCGCCGTCGGACATCCGCTTCCAGCCGTCGGGGACGAGGAGGCTGAAGCCCTCGGGGTCGTCGACCCGGTGCCAGCCGGCCGGGACGGCGGGCGGGGTCTGCCCCGTCACGGCGGGGGTGGTGGCGCCCCGGCCGATGTCCTCGCCCTTGGCGACGCCGGAGTAGTTCATCGCGGCGAAGACGGCTCCACCGGCGACCAGACCGGCGAGGACGGCCGCCAGGACCGCCGTACGCCAGCGTCCCCGGCCACCCTTGGGCCCGGGACCGGCGGGTCTGGGCGCCACGGTGGGGGTGTGCCCGGACGGGGACGCGGGTGCGGCCGTGGACGCGGAGTCGTCCCCGGTCGGCATCGGGGTGGTGGCGGAGGTCAGCTCCTCGCGCCCCACGCGCTGCGTCGGTACGTACGCCTGCGCGGCCTCGGGGGTACGGCCCTCCATGGCGTCGAGCAGCATCCGCTCGGCCTCGTCGGCGCCCGGCCGGTCCGCCGGGTTCTTGCGGAGCAGCGCGACGATGACGGAGGCCAGCGGGCCCGCTTTCGCCGGGTGCGGGGGCTCCTCGGTCACGACCGCCTGCATGGTGCTGATCGGCGAGGTCCGCCGGAACGGCGAGGTGCCCTCCACCGCCGTGTACAGCGTGGCCCCCAGCGACCAGAGGTCCGAGGCCGGGCCGGGATCCCCGCCCCGTACCCGCTCCGGCGCCAGATAGTCGATGGAGCCGACGAGTTCGCCGGTCCGGGTGATCGTCGAGTCGCCCTCGATCGCCGCGATGCCGAAGTCGGTGAGCAGGACGCGTCCGTCGCGGGCCAGCAGCACGTTGCCGGGCTTGACGTCACGGTGCAGCACTCCGGCGGCGTGCGCGGCGCGCAGGGCCCCGAGGACGTGCAGCCCGATGCGGGCCCCCTCGCGGGGCTCGATCGTGCCGGCCTCCTTCGCCGCGTCCGCGAGCGAGGGCCCGTCGACGTACTGCATGACGATCCACGGGCGGTCGTCGTGCTCCAGGACGTCGTGGACGGTGACCACGCCCGGGTGGGTGATCCGCGCGGCGGCGCGGGCCTCCTTCTGCGTACGGGCGTGCAGCACGAGGCGGTCGGCCTCCGCGACGAACCGACCCGCCGTCAACTCCTTGACCGCCACCACCCGGTGCAGGACCTCGTCGTGCGCCCGCCAGACCTTGCCCATGCCGCCGCGACCGATGGTCTCGCCCAGCCTGTACCGTCCGGCCAGCAGCAGCCCCGTGCCCGTGTCCGTGCCCTGAGAATGTTCCACAGTCCCCCGCCCGTTCCTTCGGATGCCAGGTTACGGAGGGGGAGACGGGGGACGGAACCTCGGGGCTCGCAAAGGAACCGCACTGTGACCGGGCGGGGGCCCGGCCGGGCGTCGGTGAAGGGGCGGATGCGGCGGTTTCAGCGGGTGGCGCGGTAGGCCTTCACCGCCTGGTCGTAGATTTCCGACACCTTGTCGCGTTCGCTCTCCGGGCCGATGACCTGCACCACGTGGTAGCGGCCGGCCTCGATCAGGGCGAGGTTGCGGACGAAGACCTCACGCCCCGTGGTGTCCTGCCAGGTGAACTGGCCCACCGCCATGGCCTGCTGCCCCACGTCGATCCGGCGCAGACCGGAGGCGCTGGACCAGGAGGAGTCCCGCCACGGCTGGAGCTCGCGCTCCTTGGTGCGCTGGTACGCCATCGGGTCCGAGCCGTTGGCCTGCACGGTGTCCCGCCCCGGGACGACGATCAGGGTGAAATCGCCGCCCGTGTAGCGGACTTGTCCGGCGTCGTTGATCGGGCTGCGCCGCCATCCGTCGGCGACACCGACCTCGAAGCCCTCCGGGTCCTTGCGGAGGGTGTACCCGGCGGCGAGGGCGGGTGCCCCGGGAGTGGTGGCCGGCGGGGTGGTCTTGGCGGCGCTGGGCTTGGAGGTGGGCGTCGCGCTCGGCCTGGCGCTGGGCGTCGGGTTCGGCTTGTCGCTCGGTCCGGCCGAGGGTGTGACGGTCCGTCCGGAGGGCCCTTGGCCCTCGGCGCCGTCCTTGGGCATGAACAGCACGGCGTACGCGACGGCCCCGACCAGCAGAAGCATCACGAGCAGGAGGAGCGTCAGACCGAGTGCGCGCGGGGAACGCGCTCCTCCGCCCGCGCCGCGCGGGGCCCTGGGTGCGCGGGGCGCGCGCTGCGGAAGCTCCTCGTGGAAATGCTCCTGCGGGAACTCCTGGCGCTGTTCGTACCGCCTGCTCCGGGCCCGTCCTTGCACGTCGTCGTACCGCTCGCCCTGCCGTACGGCGGCCTGAGGCTCGTCGTGGGCGACGACGTCCTGCCGGCTCCTGCCCTTCCGGTGGCGATGGCGGCCGCCCGCCGCTCCCCCTCGGCGCCTGCGCACCAGCTCGCCACGGCGCCGCACGATGGGCAGCTTCGTGGCGTCGACGGACGGCAGCGGTATGACCCCCACGCCCGCGTCCGGCTCCGGGGCGGAACGGACGAGGGAGCGGAGCCAGCCGCTCAGCTCCTCGAAGTCGGGGCGCTCGGTGGGGTCCTGACGCAGCAGGGACTCCACGACGGGCCGCAGCGGGCCGCACTCCTCGGCGAAGGCCGGGGGCTCGGCGCAGACCAGCTGGACGAGTTCGGCGGCGCTGTCCTCGGGGTACGGGGCGTGGCCCTGGACGGCGCGGTAGAGGAGCGCGCCGAGCGCCCAGAGGTCGGTGGCGGGGCCGATGGGCGGGGCCAGGCGCCAGTTCTCGTGGACCGGTCCCGCCTGCTCGGGCGCCCAGCGCTCGGTGACCGCTCCGACGACGGCGATCCGTGCCTGGCGGGCCCGTTCGGCCGCGAGCCGGGTGGCCGGGCCTCGGTAGACGGGCAGGGAGGCGTCGCCCGACGCGGAGGCCCCGTCCCAGCCGCCGGAGGCCGGTGCGGGGACGCGGGCGGGGTTGGGGGCCTGGTCGGCGTTCGGGTCCGGGAGCTGCGCCGGGGTGTAGCCGGCCGGGAGCGCGGGCAGCGCGGGGCCTCCGCCGCCTGCGGGGACGGGTGCTGAGGCGTCGCGCGAGGCGTGCGGGCCGTCGCTCCAGCTCCCGGCGAGCATCGCACGGGTCGGGCCGCCGCCTTCGCTCCCGTACCCCTTGCGGTACGGCGCCGGGTACTCGTCGTCGGCGTCGTCCTCGTCCTCGTCGTCCCCGGTCTGGGACCACCAGTGCGGCTCAGGCCCGAGGCCCTGCGCGGGTACGGGGGCGGGCGCGGGCGGCATCGGGTGGGGCGGGGCGAGGGGTTCGGACTCCGGGGCTTCGGGGGCTTCGGGGGCCTGCGGGGCTTCGGGGTCTTCGGGGGCTTCCGGGGCCGGCTCGGGGGTCGGGCGCTGCACCGGCACGACGCCGGTCTCGCCGATGTGCGCGGCGGCGCGGGCACCCGCCCGGTACGCGGCGATGGCGTCCGCGCGGACGGCCCGTACGTCGGCGGCCGGTGCGGCGGCGCCCGCAGGGAGTTCGGGCCGCGCGAGAGGTTCGCCCGCGAGGGCGCCCGTACTCGTACCCGTATACGCATCCGGGTCCGTGCCCGGGTCCGTCGGCTCGTCCCCGTCGCCGTCGTCGGTGAACGGCACCGGCGCGTAGCCGCACAGGGCCTCCTCCGCCGCGCCCGCCGCGAGCCCGGTCAGCACCACGCGGCCGTCGTCG
The DNA here is from genome assembly GCF_053609105.1 of Streptomyces sp. NPDC054975. NCBI lineage: Bacteria > Bacillati > Actinomycetota > Actinomycetes > Kitasatosporales > Streptomycetaceae > Streptomyces > Streptomyces sp. NPDC054975. Next base: position 8,403 of record NZ_JBSGWV010000008.1, on the reverse strand, counting down.
CAGACGAGCACGGTCCGTGGGGTGATGTTCCGGTGGGTCCAGCCGTGCGCGTGCAGGGCGCGGAGGGCGGTGAGGACGTCCGAGCCGATCTCCGCCGCGCGGTACGGGCTCAGCGGCCCTTCGGCGAGCAGCGCCGCGAGCGGCGTGGCCACGACCAGTTCACTCACTATCCACAGCGAACCGGCCTCCGCGAACACGTCGAAGACCTGGTCGAGGCGGGGATGGTCCGGGATCTGGGCGGCGGCCTGGGCCGCCTCGACCGCGCGTCGCACCGCCGGGTCGGCGGGCCGCCGGGTCGCCCGGCCGGAACTCGCCCCGTGCGGGGCGTATCCGCTGCCGTCCTCGTCGACGACCTCGGCGTCGATCACCTCGGGCAACGGCACCTGGTGGACCAGGACTTCCTGGCCGCTGTACGTGTCGAAGGCGCGGGTCTCGACGAGTTCGTACGCGTCCTGCGGAGGTACGGGCAGGCGATAGCGGTCGGCGAGCACCCTTCCCGCGTAGTCGTCCACGACGCCTCCCCACCGAGCGCGCTGTCCCCCGGGTCGCACGGATCCCGCTCAGCTCATGAATCGCACGGACCGCGCGAAACCGTCAGTTCCGGTCCTGGACCGTACAGTTGGCGATTGTTTTCGGCTTCGTACGGTCCACGACCTCTCACGATACGTGGCGCCTGTCAGTCCTTGGGGCTGAACGTGGCGAACGCCGTGTTCCGCAGCGTCGTGCACGCGGCGCCGTTCCACTCGTCCGACTTGCAGGTGATCATGATCGAGTAGCCGTGGGTGGCGTCGACCTTGAAGCCCCGGTTGAGTATCCGGACGCGCATGCCCTTCTCGTTGCGCTCGAACTCCCAGTCGGCGACCGTCGGGTACCCCTTGTACGGGACGCCCTTGATGCTGATGTGCCGGTAGCCGTTGCTGCTGCTGGAGACGGCGGCCACGGCCGCGGTCCACGCGGCGACCGCGTCGTCCTTCGGGGAGTCGTTGTAGTCGACCTGGACGCGCGGGTATCCACCGTCGGCGTTGAAGATCCCGCCCGAGTTACGGCCCGCTATGCCGTTGAGCTTGAACGTGGACGGCATCGCCATGGTGAAGTGGAACCGGCTGTTCGTCACCGTGGTGTAGCCGGGGGGCAGCTGCGCCCCGGGCGCGCCGGTGTCGGGCTTCCCGGAGGGCGTACCGCTCTGCCCGGCCGAGTCCGCCCCGGAGCCCGGGTCGGTCGGATTCTCGCTGCCCTGCTGACCGGGGTCGCTCGGGGTCTGGCCCTTGCCCTGCGTGGTGGTGTCGCCGTTGCCCGCCGTGGCGCCGGCGGTGGTCGCCTTGTCGGAACCCTTGCCACCGCCCTTGGTGTCCTTGCCGTCCTCACCGCCGCCGAGCGCGACGGCCAGGATGGTGCCGAGCAACGCGAGGACGACGACGCCCGCGATGATGACGAGCGTGCGGCGCGGCACCACGTCGGTGAGCGAGGCACGCGGCTGGAGCGGCCTGTTCGAACCGTGGATCGGCTCCGGCTTCGGCCGCTGCTCGGACCGCGCCGTGACGGCCGCGTTCCGTACGGACTTCAGCGCACCGAACACCCGCTCGGCGCCCACGTCCGGAGTCCTCTCCCGCGCGGCGGCCGTCGGCGGCACCGGGGGAACCGGGGGCAGCGGCACGACCCTGGTGGCCTCGGCCGACGGCTCCGGCTCGACGACCGGCGCGGGCGCGTCGAGCACGGCGCGGAGCAGCACGCGCGCGCCGGCGTCGTCGAGCCGCTGCGCGGGGTCCTTGGCCAGCAGGCCGTAGATGACCTTCTCCAGGAGCGGCCCGGCGTTCTTCGGCGGGTCGACGGGCTCGGTCATCACGGCGGTGAGCGTCGCGATCGCGGAACCCTTGTCGTACGGCGGGCTGCCCTCCACGCTCGCGTACAGCAGTCCGCCCAGCGACCACATGTCGGCGGCGGGGCCGGGCTTGTGGCCACGGGCCCGCTCGGGCGAGATGTAGGAGGGCGCGCCGACGAGCATGCCGGTGGAGGTGATCGACGGGTCGCCCTCGACCTGCGCGATGCCGAAGTCGGTGAGGACGACCCGGCCGTCCTCGGCGATCAGGACGTTCGACGGCTTCACGTCGCGGTGCAGGATGCCCTGGCGGTGCGCGGAACGGAGCACGTCGAGGATGGCGAGGCCGACCTCGGCGGCGCGGTGCGGGGTGAGCGTGCCGTCCTCACGGACTGCGTCGGCGAGGGACTTGCCCTCGATCAGCTCCATGACGATCCACGGCCGGTCGTCCTCGTCTACGACGTCGTAGACGGTCACGGCGCCGTTGTTACGGATCCGGGCGATGGCCTTCGCCTCGCGCAGCGTCCGGGTGATGAGCCGTCGCTTCTCGTCCTCGTCGATGCTGTTGGGGAAGCGGAGCTCCTTGACGGCCACGGTCCGGCCGAGGGTCTCGTCGACCGCACGCCACACGGTGCCCATGCCGCCGCGCCCGAGCACCCCGTCGAGCCGGTACCGCCCGGAGAGCAACCGCCCCTCGGCCGTCACCCCACCGCTGGCGCCGGCCCCGGACTTCCGCAGCCCGACCCCACCACGGGCGCCCGGCACGTCGGCCTTCGCCGCTCCCGCGGGCTTCGCCTCGGCTCCCGCGGCCTTCTCCGGCGCAGGCGCCTTCTCCGCGTCGCCAGGCGCCGCCTCGGCTCCCGTGGCCTTCTCCGACCCGGGCGCCTTCTCCGCTCCCGGCTTCGCCTCGGCTCCCGGGGTCTTGTCCGACGCGCGCGCCTTCTCCGGCTCAGGCGTCTTCTCCGACGCAGGCGCCTTCTCCGCGTCGCCGGGCGCGGCCTCGGCCGCGTCGGCGGTCACGGCCGCCTCCGTACCGGCGGCAGTACCCTCCGCCGCGCCCGCGTCCGTGTCCGTGCCGGACTTCGCGTCCTGCTCCGCCTCACGTGCCGCGGGAACCACACCTCGGTCGCCGTCGGTTCCGGCACCCGCGCCGGCGTCCCGCCGAGGGTCCCGCGCCGTGTCCCGCGACTGCTCCGCCTCCGACATGCGTCCCCTCTGCGATCCCTGATCTTCGCCCGCGTCGGCCGCTTCCCGCGCGATGCGGTAACCCGCCCTGGAAGAGAGCCCATTGTCTCTCACCCTGGGACCGATCCCGCCCGCGGGTCCGCACTCCGAGAGGGCGGCCCGGCGGGAAAGCGCTCCCACCCTGACACCCGACGCCGGCACACCCCCCTCGGGTTCCGCACCCGTACGAACAGGATGCCGCACCCGGCTCTCAACGTCCCCTCGCGGACGCGGAGTTCGTCCCGGACCGCCCGAACGGCTCAGATCGGCACGATGTCCGGGGCCCCGAGCCGCGCCGCGTCCGCCGTCAGGTCGTCCGGCTGCCGCTGCGACTCACGCTCCGCCTCCACCCGCTTCTCGTAGTGCTCCACCTCCTTCTCGATCTGGCGCTCGTCCCAGCCGAGCACGGGCGCCATCAGCTCGGCGCACTCCCGCGCGCAGCGCGTCCCGCGGTCGAAGGTCTCGATGGAGATCCGGGTCCGTCTGGTCAGGACGTCGTCCAGGTGCCGGGCGCCCTCGTGGGAGGCCGCGTAGACGATCTCGGCGCGCAGATAGTCGTCCGCTCCCGTCAGCGGCTCGGCGAGACCGGGGTCGGCGGCGATGAGCTCCAGGATCTCCTCCGTCAGCGCACCGAACCTGTTGAGCAGATGCTCCACGCGCACCACATGGAGGCCGGTCCGGGCGGCGATCCTGGCCCTGGCGTTCCACAGGGCCTTGTAGCCCTCGGCGCCCAGGAGCGGGATGTCCTCGGTGACGCAGGAGGCGACCCGCTGGTCGAGCGCGTGCACGGCCTCGTCGACGGCGTCCTTGGCCATCACCCGGTAGGTGGTGTACTTCCCGCCGGCCACGACGACGAGGCCGGGGACCGGGTGCGCGACGGTGTGCTCGCGCGAGAGCTTGCTCGTGGCGTCCGACTCGCCGGCCAGGAGGGGCCGCAGGCCCGCGTACACGCCCTGGACGTCGTCCCTGGTGAGCGGCGTCGCCAGGACGCTGTTCACATGCTCAAGGAGATAATCGATGTCGGCGCTGGAGGCGGCCGGGTGGGCCTTGTCCAGATCCCAGTCGGTGTCGGTGGTGCCCACGATCCAGTGCCGCCCCCACGGGATCACGAACAGCACGGACTTCTCGGTCCGCAGGATCAGTCCGGTGTTGGAGTGGATCCGGTCCTTGGGTACGACCAGATGGATGCCCTTCGAGGCCCGTACGTGGAACTGGCCCCGCTCCCCGATGAGCGCCTGGGTGTCGTCCGTCCACACCCCGGTCGCGTTGACGAGCTGCTTCGCGCGGATCTCGTACTCCCCGCCCGCCTCGACGTCCTGCACCCGGGCGCCCACCACCCGTTCGCCCTCGCGCAGGAAGCCGACGACCCGCGCGCGGCTGGCGACCTTCGCGCCGTAGCTCGCGGCCGTGCGCACGAGTGTGGTGACGAAACGGGCGTCGTCCATCTGGGCGTCGTAGTACTGCAACGCGCCGACCAGGGCGTCCTTCTTCAGGCAGGGGGCGACCCGCAGGGCGTTGCGACGCGAGAGGTGGCGGTGCACCGGGAGTCCTCGGCCGTGGCCGGAGGAGACCGACATCGCGTCGTACAGCGCGACGCCCGAGCCTGCGTAGAGCCGCTCCCAGCCCTTGTGCTGCAAGGGGTAGAGGAAGGGGACGGGCTTCACGAGGTGGGGCGCGAGCCGCTCCAGGAGCAGGCCGCGCTCCTTCAGCGCCTCCCGCACGAGCGCGAAGTCCAGCATCTCCAGATAGCGCAGGCCGCCGTGGATCAGCTTGCTCGACCGGCTGGAGGTGCCGGAGGCCCAGTCGCGGGCCTCGACGAGGCCCGTGGAGAGTCCTCTCGTGACCGCGTCGAGGGCCGTCCCCGCGCCGACCACTCCGGCACCCACGACCAGCACGTCCAGTTCCCGCTCGGCCATCGTCGCGAGCGCCTCGGCGCGCTCGGCCGGTCCCAGTGTCGCTGTCCTCACCGCTGCCTCCCGTCGTCCCCCCGCGTGATCGGGCTCACAGACTCGATTCTGTCCCGGCCCTCCGACTTCAGCCACCGCCTGTGGATAACACTCGGCGACCTTTGACCCAGCAATACGGCATATCGGTCATATTTACGCCTAGTCTGACATTGCACTCGCCCCGTTCTGTCCACAGGGCTTGCGCGTCTCGTCCCCTCCGGCTACTGGGAAGGACGGCCCACCCCCCATGCCCGCTGATCTCGCCGTCATCGGCCTCGGCCACCTCGGACTCCCCCTCGCCCAGGCCGCGATCGCCGCCGGCATCGACACCATCGGTTACGACACCGATTCCCGGCCCGTCGCCGAACTCGCCGCCGGCCGCCCTCCGGTCGACGGCTCGCTCACCGCCTCGGAGATCCGCCGGATGGTCTCGGCGGGCTTCCGGCCCACCACCAACCCGGCCGAGCTCGGCCGGGTCCGTACCGCCGTCATCTGTGCCCCGACCCCGCTCGGCCCGGACCGGACCCTCGACCTCACCGCCATGGTCGACGCGGCCCGCGCCCTCGCCGCACGCCTGCGCCCCCACACGACGGTGCTCCTCGAATCGCCGGTGCACCCCGGCACCACCGAAGGTGTGCTGCGGGACCTCCTGGAAGAGGGCTCCGGGCTGCGCGCGGGCCGCGACTTCCATCTGGCGTACTCCCCCGGCCGGCTCGACCCCGGAAACCGCGCGCACGGCTTCGCGGGCACCCCGAAGGTCATCGGCGGCCTCACCCCCGCCTGCACGGAGTCCGCCGCCGCCTTCTACGGCCGGATCACCGACAAGGTGGTACGCGCGCGTGGCCCGCGCGAGGCCGAGACGGTCAAGCTCCTGGAGACCAACTTCCGGCACGTCAACATCGCGCTCGTCAACGAGATGTCGGTGCTCTGCCACGACCTCGGCGTCGACCTCTGGGACGTCATCCGCTGCGCCGAGACCAAGCCCTTCGGCTTCCAGGCCTTCCGCCCGGGCCCCGGCGTCGGCGGCCACGGCGTCCCCGTCGACACCATCGGCCCGCACCGCCCGCTGCGCATGGTCGAGCTGGCGACCCAGGTCAACGACCGCATGCCGCAGTACGTCGTCCAGCGCTGCGCGACGCTCCTCAACGAGCACGGCAAGTCGGCGCGGGGTGCCCGGGTGCTTCTGCTGGGCATCACGTACAAACCCGATCTCGCCGACCGCGAGAGCTCCCCGGCCGACGAGATCGCCCGCCGCCTGATGGACCTCGGCGCCGTCGTCAGCTACCACGACCCGCACGTCCTGGACTGGCGCGTGCGCGACCTCCCGGTCCCCCGCGCGGACTCCCTCTACGAGGCCGCCGCCCAGGCCGACCTGACGGTGCTTCTGCAACACCACCGCACGTACGACCTCCAAGGCCTGGCGGTGAAGGCCCAACTCCTCCTCGACACCCGCGGCGCCACCCCGGCGGGCGCGGCCCACCGGCTCTGAGCCCCGCGAATCCCCCAGGCGCGCTGTCGGAGCGGGCTGCTAGTCTCCGGGCTCTTCTCTCGCACAACCGTGCGTGTACGTGTCCCTGGGGGATCAGCACCATGTCTCAGCCCGTTCCGCCGCCCGGCAACCCCTTCGCCGACGGCGCCGCACCCACCCCGTACCCGGCCGCCCCGCCGCCCGCCCCGGCGCGCAACAACGTGGGCCTGGGCCTGGTGGCCGCCCTGGTCGCCGCGCTCGTCGCCGCCGGCGTCTACGGCGGAATCGCCGGCGCCATCGAGCGGGAGATCGGCTGGGCCGCCATCGGCGTCGGTTTCCTCATCGGCTTCGCCGCCTCCAAGGCCGGCGGCTCGAACCCGGTCCTGCCGGTGGTCAGCGCCGTGCTCGCCGTCGGCGCCGTCTACCTCGGCCAGATCCTCGGCATCGCGATCATCGGCGGCAAGGAGCTGGGCGTCCCGGTGACGGAGATGTTCTTCGAGAACTTCTCCCTGCTGACCGACGTGTGGAACGAGGGCAAGGACTTCATGACGTTCGTCTTCCTCGCCGTGTCCGCCGTCGCCGCGTTCGGTGGAGCCCGGCGCGCCGGCCGCTGACACAACGCCACCACGCGCACGTGAAGGGCCCCGCACCACCCGGTGCGGGGCCCTTCACGTGCGTACGAGAACGCGTCAGCGCTTGTGCTGCGAGTCCGCGACCGTGACCTCGACGCGCTGGAACTCCTTGAGCTCGCTGTAGCCCGTCGTCGCCATCGCGCGGCGCAGGGCGCCGAAGAAGTTCATCGAGCCGTCCGGGATGTGCGACGGACCGGTGAGGATCTCCTCGGTCGTCCCGACGATGCCCAGGTCGACCAGCTTGCCGCGCGGCACGTCCTCGTGGACGGCCTCCATGCCCCAGTGGTGGCCCTTGCCCGGCGCGTCCGTGGCACGGGCCAGCGGGGAACCGATCATGACCGAGTCGGCACCGCAGGCGATCGCCTTCGGCAGGTCGCCCGACCAGCCCACGCCGCCGTCGGCGATCACGTGCACGTACCGGCCGCCGGACTCGTCCATGTAGTCGCGGCGGGCCGCGGCCACATCGGCGACCGCGGTCGCCATCGGGACCTGGATGCCGAGCACGTTGCGCGTGGTGTGCGCCGCGCCGCCGCCGAAGCCGACCAGGACACCCGCCGCGCCGGTGCGCATCAGGTGCAGGGCCGCGGTGTACGTGGCGCAGCCGCCGACGATGACCGGGACGTCGAGCTCGTAGATGAACTGCTTGAGGTTCAGCGGCTCGGCCGCGCCCGAGACGTGCTCGGCGGAGACCGTGGTGCCGCGGATGACGAAGATGTCCACGCCGGCGTCGACGACGGCCTTGGAGAACTGCGCGGTGCGCTGCGGGGAGAGCGCGGCGGCGGTGACGACACCCGAGTCGCGCACCTCCTTGATGCGCTGCCCGATCAGCTCCTCCTTGATGGGAGCCGCGTAGATCTCCTGCAGACGGCGGGTCGCGGTGGCCTCGTCCATCTCGGCGATCTCGTCGAGCAGCGGCTGCGGGTCCTCGTACCGGGTCCACAGGCCTTCGAGGTTCAGGACGCCGAGGCCGCCCAGCTCGCCGATGCGGATGGCGGTCTGCGGCGACACGACCGAGTCCATGGGGGCGGCCAGGAAGGGGAGCTCGAAGCGGTAGGCGTCGATCTGCCAGGCGATCGAGACCTCCTTCGGGTCCCGGGTGCGCCGGCTCGGTACGACGGCGATGTCGTCGAACGCGTACGCCCTGCGGCCGCGCTTGCCGCGCCCGATCTCGATCTCAGTCACGATGTGTGGCCTTTCCCTCTACGTCTGCGCCTACCAGTATCCCCGACACACGCGCGTGGGGGGGGGGGGGGCCCCAACCGCGCCCCCCCCCCCCCCCCCCCCCGGGGTCTTACGGGTGTTGTTTTGGGGCCCCCC